>DASVHQ010000371.1:0-5725 GCA_036382515.1 Polyangiales bacterium
GTGTAGCTGACGTTGCGGCGTGCGCGCATGTTTGTGTGCATGGCGAAGGCATCGGAGTGGTCGCAGCGAGTAGCTGCGTGGCAGGCGAGTGGTTTGAGCGCTCGTGAGTTTTGTGCGGGTCGGGGCGGTAGCCAGCACAAACGATGCCCCCGCGCGGCGGCAAACCGCAGATCGGGCCACGGTGGCGGTGCAGGTGCGTTGGGGTTGTTCTTCACGCGCTCCTCGAGGGCGCGGATGCGATTGTCCACCTCGCGGCGATTCTGCGCGTCCGGGAGGCGATCGAGGTACATCTTGAACGCCTTGAGGGCGTCAGCGTCCATACCGACCCGGTCTGCGGTCTGCCCGATGTTGTAGAGCAGTTGAGGCCGCTCGCTCAGCTTGTAGGAATCGCGAAAGTAGCCCCAGGCCTCGCGATACATGCCGTCTTCATAGGCTTTCTTGCCCTGCTCGAAGAGCGCGCGTGCCTCCTTGTCGCGGTCGGAGGGATCATTCGGGAGATACTCTGGGCTGGTCTCCGCGCTCGCCGCACCTTTGGGTTGCGCGTGCACTGTGGCTGGCGCCCCCGCCAGCGCAGACAGCGTGCCTATCAACCAAAGAAGCCAGGCTCTTTCAGTGCTGCGCTCTGCTCGCATCCGTCATCCTCAGCGGCGCAAAGACTACACCAAGGCTCCCCGTCTGAGATAATTCAGCGTGTGGCGCCAGACCCTTCCGTGTTGCTGCCCGGTGGCGCCTCTGCTAGGCTCGCCAACCCCACGAATTCCGCGGAGTTAACATGGCTCGCGTCACTGTCGAAGATTGCCTTGTCCACGAAGAGAACCGCTTTGCGCTGTGCATTCTCGCCTCGCGGCGGACCCGCCAGCTCAACCGCGGCGTGCCTGCGCTGGTCGAGAGCAAGAACCGCGCAGCCGTGACGGCGTTGCGGGAAATCGCTTCGGAGCGCGTGAAGTATTCGCGCTCGGTCAACGGCCTGGTCCTCGAGTACATCGTTGAAGCGAAGGCTTTGATGGAAGCTCAAGACAGCTGAGCGCGGCACCTTTTCAGACGATACACTCGATCAGGTGCGGTCCGGGCTCGCGCAGGGCGCGTTCGAAGGCTTGGCAGAAGGCTTCGGCGGTTTCGGGGCGGCAGGCGTCGACGCCCATCGAGTTGGCCATGGCGACGAAGTCTAGGTTCGGGCGCGAGATGTCGAGCATGTCCTTGGCGCGAGCGCCCACGGTGGCGGCGCCGACGCGCGCCAGCTCGATGTTCAGGATCTTGTAGGAGCGGTTGGCGAAGATCACGGTGGTGACGTCGAGTCGCTCGCGCGCCATCGTCCACAGCGCCTGGATCGTGTACATCGCGCTGCCGTCGCCTTCGAGGCAGATGACTTTGCGGCCCGGACACGCGACAGCTGCACCGGTCGCGAGCGGCAAGCCGAGACCGATCGAGCCACCGGTGTTGTACAGCCAGTCGTGCGCGGGCGCGCCCACGGTGTGTAGCGGAGTGAAGATGCCTTCGGTGTTGCCTTCGTCGACCACGATGGCGTGCTCCGGCAAGAGCGCGCCGATGGCCGCGCCGACCGCCGCCGAATCCAGCTTGCCCTTGGGCTTGTCGGGACGCCGGCTGCTCTCCACCGTGTACGCGTCTTTGGGTGCGCCCACGGCTTCGGCGAGATGCTCGAGTGCTTCGATGGCGTCATCGGCGGGCGAGGCCAGCACGTGCACCGTACAGCCCTCGGGCACGAGGTTGCTCGGCTTGCCCGGGTACGCGAAGAACGCCGCGGGCGGACGTGTTCCGACCAACACCAGGTGGCGCGTGTCTTTGAGATCGTCAGCCGCCAGCTCGGCGAAGTAGTTGAGCCGCTGCACCGCGGGCAGGCCGGCACCACGCTGCGTTCGATTGGTGAAGGTGTCGCACATCACGCGCGCGCCAGTCTTCTGGCCGACCCGCGTCGCGGCGACGAGGCCCCGCTCGCGCAGCGCCTGGCCGTTGAGCAGCAGCACGGCCTTCTCGCCGCTGCGCAGCGCCTGCGCGACCGTGCCGACCGTGGCGTCCGTGGCCTTCGCGCGTGCGGGCACGGCGACTGGCGTGGCAGCACTCACGGCTTGCCCCCACGACACGTCGGCGGGCAGCACGAGGGTTGCGATCTTCCCCGGAGGCGTCAGGGCAGCCGCGACCGCAGCAGCCACGTCACTGGCGACCGCGCCGGGCGTGGTCGAGGTGCGCAGCCAGTCGGTCATGGGCTTCGCGAGCCCGTCGACGTCCGAGTTCAGCGGCGCGTCGAAGACCTTGTGATAGGTCGCGTGGTCGCCCACGATGTTCACCATCGGCGTCCAGGCGCGCCGCGCATTGTGCACGTTCGCCAGGCCATTGGTCAGCCCGGGGCCCAGGTGCAGGAGCGTGGCCGCAGGCTTGTCGGCCATGCGTGCGTAGCCATCGGCGGCGCCGGTCGCCACGCCCTCGAAGAGCACGAGCACCGAGCGCAGCTGCGGCACCGCATCGAGCGCTGCAACGAAGTGCATCTCGGAGGTGCCGGGGTTCATGAAGCAGACGTCGACCCCGCATGCGACCAGCGTCTGGATCAGGCTCTGTGCGCCGTTCATGGCTGCTCTCCTTGGGCCAGGGCCCAGCGCGTGGCGCGCCGCGACCAGCCTCGCCCGAAAACCCGAGCATACCGGCTGACGCGCCCGCGGGAAATACGTCTGCGCGCACCCATACCTCGAAAATTGCTGAATTACAGCGACTTTCCGAGATATTTTCTGTGGATGTGAAACATTTCCAGAAGCGCCTTGAGGAAGTCCCCAGGGCGCACCTTGGAGCCCGCCACGTCGTGCCACTGATCGAGGGGTAGCTCGTAGATGACCTCGGCGGGCCCCGGGCCTCCGTCGCGCAGACGTGCCTGGCGCAGTCGCGCGATCAACTCCACGTCGAAGGTCCAGCTGACGACGAACGGCGTTGCGAACAGCTCCGCGAGCGCCGGGCTCACGCGAAACAGCTTGGCGCCGCACTGTGTGTCGTAGATCGCCAGCTGCAGCATGCTGGAGGCGACCGTGGCGAACACGCGCCCGAGGTAGTGGCGCAGGGGCCTGCGGTCGATGGTGCGGCCGAGCAATTGCACGCGTGCGCCGAAGCAGATCTCGCGCTCGGGGTGGGAGTCGAGCGCTTGCACGAAGCGCGGGATCTCCGTGAGCGGGGTCGCGAGATCGGCGTCCCAGTAGCCTGCGTAGCGTCCGCCGAGGGAAAATGCGTGGCGCATGCCGACCCGCACGGCCTCGGCCTTGCCCTGATTGCGCGCCTGGTCGAGGTGCTGGAAGTGGGTCGGGTCGCTGGCCGCGAGGCCCGTGAGCAGGGCGGCGGTGCCGTCGGTGCTGCCGTCGTTCACGAAGACGAAGCGCACCTGCGGCTGGGCCTGCACGAAGCTCCGGAAGGCCTCGGTGGAGAGCCGCGTGGCCTCGTTGTAGCAAGGGACGACGATGGTCGTGTCGGGGACGGTCGCCACGGGTCGGAGACTATTTCAGTGTGCAGCGCCGCGCGCAACACGCTGCCCGGTTGCAGCCCTTGGGAATCGTTCCGGAGAGCAGGCCGTTGCGCAGTCGTCGTACAAGGCCTTGTGGATAAGTGAGTTTATCAGCACCATGCAGGTAACTAGCCGAAGGTGAGTTTGTGCGGCCATTCCAGTCGTCGTTCTGCCCGTGGTCTGCTTCGTGGATGTTGGTGGGTGCGTGCGTCCTCTGGGCGTGCGGTAGCCCGCAAAAAGGCGCCGACCTGAGCCAAGTGAAGTTCGACGCCGGTCCGGGGCAGGACGCCTCCTCCTCGACCGTGACGCCGGACGGCGGCGCCGCCGACAGCGGGCACGACAGCGGCGTCACGCACACCGCGGTCAGCTGCTCGATGCTCAAGTGCAACAAGCTCGCGACCTGCAGCCAGGCCGCGGGGGATGCGACCTGCGCGTGCAACGCGGGCTACAGCGGCGACGGCACGCAGTGTGCCGACGTGAACGAGTGCACGAGCACCAAGCTCAACGACTGCGCCGCGCAGGCCGCGTGCACGAACAGCGCCGGTGGCTACAGCTGCAAGTGCAAGGCCGGCTACACGGGCAGCGGCAAGGCTTGCACGGACATCGACGAGTGCACCTCGGGCGCTACCGTGTGCGACGCGAACGCGGGCTGTACCAACGCGCCGGGTAGCGCGAGCTGCAAGTGCAACGCGGGGTTCACGGGTGACGGCAAGACGTGCACGGACATCGACGAGTGCGGGGGCACGACGCCGCTCCTCACTTGTGTTGTGCACGCAATCTGCGCGAACACCCCCGGCTCCGCGCACTGCGAATGCGACCACTCCATGGGCTACAACGGCGACGGCACGACCTGCTCGCAGGATGCGACCTGTGCCACCAACGGTCAGGCCGATTGCGACGCCGCGGCCACGTGCACGACGATCAACACCGACAAGTTCTGCGTTTGCCCGGCTGGTTACACCGGCGACGGCGGCAAGACGGGCGGCAACGCCGGCTGCACGAACATCAACGAGTGCACGAACAACACGGACAACTGCGATCCCCACGCAACTTGCACCGACACGCCCGGCAGCTTCAGCTGCAGCTGCCTGCCGGGTTTCAGTGGCTCGGGCACGATGTGCACGGACATCAACGAGTGCACCAGCCACACCGACAACTGCAAGTCACACGCGACCTGCTCGAACACCGTGGGCGGCTTCAACTGCAACTGCCCGTCCGGCTACACGCAGGATGGCAGCGGGGGCTGCAACGACATCAACGAGTGCGCGGTGGCCAACACCTGCGGGCCTAACGCTGCGTGCATGAACACGGCCGGCAGCTACGGCTGCTCGTGTCCGTCCGGGTTCACGGGCAGCGACCCGGCGTCGACCGGTTGCACGGATATCAACGAGTGCTCTGGCACCAACCCGTGCAGCGGCGGCCAGATGTGCACCAACACGCCGGGGAGCTACATCTGTGGCTGCAACTCGCCCTACGTCATGAATGCCGGGCAATGCTACTGCGACCTGAGCGGCTACTGGGGCATGCGCCAGGATGTGACCACGACCTGGCAGCCGACGAAGGTCCTGGGCACCACCACGATCATCAACGGCGGGTCGTACACGACCACGCTCTGGGAGCTCCACAAGTACAGCTACGACGGGACGATGCTCAGCAACGTCCAGAAGAAGGGCTGTGGCTCGGCAGGCACGCCGGACCTCTACAGCCCGTTCTGGAAGGAGACGTACAACTCCTACGTGCCGTCGAGTGTGTGGGACGGCTTGTCGTCCCTGAACGGCGCCAACGTGCCGCTGACGGCGGCCAAGGTGGGCTCCACCTTCACCTCGCCCAAGGAAGCCGCCACGCTGGGCATTCACCTGAACAACCCGCTCACCGATCCCTGGCCGACTGCGCGTGCGATGGTTGCCGCAGCTGACCGCACGGACAGCGACGGTGACGGCGTTCCGGGCCTGACGATCTGGCCGCACACCCCCGCGGAGCAGACGCACGCGAGCAACCAAGCGAACCTCCGCTACTACAGCTACATCCCCGTCAACTGGAACCCCGTCGGTACGGTCACGGCACGCGCCACCTGCGTGGCCACCGCGACGCGCGCGATCTTCCACCTCACGGGCAAGCTCGACAGCTGCACGTCGACGAGCATTCAGATGAGCGGCACGGTCATCAACGACGAGACGGATGTTCGCGTCTACGATTGCCGGCAGGCCAGCAACTCCGGTGCGTCGTACA
>DASVHQ010000372.1:0-7798 GCA_036382515.1 Polyangiales bacterium
CGAGCTCGAGCGCTTGCGTCGCCGTGTCCGGCTTGATCAGCTGGGCGCAGAGTCGATCGGTCTCGGCTTGCGCGCGCTGCGCTCGGCGCGCCGGCTCGGCAGCCGTGGCGCTGGACGAGCGCAGCCACAGCGCGCCAACGAGACAGCACGCGGCCAAGCATGAACGCAGCAAGCGCTGGCGGTCTGACCGGGTCACGGTGGCAACTCTGCCATTTCTCTGCCTTCCCGCCCAAGCCGTGGTAGTCGTTATCCTGATTTCTGGACATGGGCTCGGCGACCGAGCGTGGCCGGCCCAACCATGGGATGGGCGTGGGCGTGGGCGAGCAAGCGAGTCGACGGCCGGCAACGGCGACACAAGCCCTACTGTCGGCGCAGCTCCTGCGCGCGCTGGCAGCTCGAGGCCGGCTCGTGGTTGCGCTTTTGGCGCTGATCGCTGCGCTCGGGCTGTGGCGCAGCTCGTCAGGCGTCGCCCGCTCGCAGACCCTCGAAGGGTCGCTTTCCCTGTGGCTGCGCCACAAGGGTTTGCTGGTCAAACCGGAACAGATCGCCTGGCTCGCCCCGAATCCGAACTTCATGGGCCTGCGGCCGGCGCTGTTTTCGGCGCGCTCCGACAAAGACCTGCACGACGTCTACTTCGCCAACGTGCGCGTCACGGGCAGCGCCGTGGTCGACGTTTACGGCCTCACCAACACCACGCGCACCTCGAGCGCCGACGAAGACACGCTCGTGTCAGTCGGCCGGTACGTGGCCTACGCCGCGCGCGTCGGTCACTCGTACGACGCCATCGTCTTGCTGGATACGCACGGCGAGCCCGCCGCGATCACGCACGGCTGGCCGTGGTACGCCAAGCTGCAGAACGCCGTCACGAACCTGCAAGACAGCGGCCGCGTCGCAGCCTTTGGCACGCGCCGCTACAGCTTCGTCCGCGCACCTCGGCACGTCCGCTTCTCGGTGAGCGGCGAGCGGATCGAGATCGACGCCGACGGCCACTCGATCGTGCTCGACCCGCAGCGTGACCGACCGCTCTCGGGTGCCGATGCGTTGGCGTTCGAACGCGTCGAGAAAGGCCGGCCCGGGCTGATCACCTGGGTCATCGACACCGTGCGCCGGGTGCCATGGATCGGTCGCGGTCCGGTCGAATGGCTGGAGCACACGGTGTTCGGGCTGACCGACCGCGCCAACCGCGCGTACCACGACGTCGTGGTGGTCGATACCGCCGCCGAGGTGAAGCAAGAGCTGCAGCTGCCGGATCTGCCCGCGCAGCCCGAGCCTGCGCCAGTGGTCAAGCGCCAGCTCGATATCGGCTGGCCACCGCCGCCGCTGCGTCCGGTGCTCGAGCACGGCGTGAAAGGCGAGGGCGCGTGGCTGCGCATCACCGACGATCCGTTCGTCGCGCAGAACCCCGATGGCTCTGCGCTCTTCTACCGCACGTTCATCCGCGTCGACCCCGAGCGCAAGTACACGCGCGTCTACGTGACGATGTGGGATCCGCGTCAGGTGCAACTGGGCATCGTGATGGGCACGCAGGAGCCGCAGAGCGCCACGGGCGAAACTGGCAGTGGTCAGATCCCGCGTGACCTTTGGGTGCTCTCGCACCTGGTCGGCGCCTTCAATGGCGGGTTTCAGTCGATGCACGGCGAGTTCGGTGCCATGGCCGAAGGGCGTGTGTACCTGCCGCCGAAGCCCTACGCCGCGACCGTCGCCGTCTTCGAGGATGGCCGCGTCGGCCTCGGCTCCTGGCCTGGCCCGGGCCGTCGTTCGTGGGACGAAGAGCTCGCGAACTCGCAGATCCCGGCGAACATGCTGGGCATGCGCCAGAACCTCACCAGCGTGGTCGAAGACGGCCGCTACAATCCGTGGCAGCGCTGGTGGTGGGGCGCGGCGCCTGAATGGGCGAAAGAGCAAACGTACATCCCGCGCTCGGGGTTGTGCCTCACCAACGAAGGCTTCCTCGCGTACTTCTGGGGCGAATCGATGGGCCCGGAGGAACTCGGCAAGGCCATGCTCGCCACGCGCTGCGAGCGCGGCATGCATCTGGACATGAACGGCAAGCACACGGGCTTCGAGATGTATCGTCCGTTCCCGCAAGGTCAGAGCACACTGGCGTTGAACCACGCCTTGACGGCCAGCGAGTACGATGGCGACTCGCCCGATCTACTCGGCATTCACGTGCGTGCGCGCCTGGCGGTCTCGGCGATGACTCCGATCTCGTTTCCGCGTTATCTCGGCCGCGATCCGCGCGACTACTTCTACCTCACGCGCAAACCGTTCTTGCCGGGTGCAGACCTCGACGTGAACGGCGCCGCCGTTGCGTTCTCCGTCGAGGGTGTGCCCGACGTCGGTTTCCCACCGGCGTTTGCTCGCGCTCGCTTGTCGAACGGCGCGCCGGCGTGGGTCGTGCGCATCGATGCCTCGCGCGCGGTGCCACAGCCGCTCGCCGATCCGAGCTTGACCAAGCCGGTGGCGTACCTGACCGCGGCTGCCGTTGCGCAGCCGCAAGCCGCGGCAACTCCGACGCAGGTTCTGTACGCGCGTTACCAGCATGGGCGGCTGCGCGTGGGCGTCGGCCCGCTGCCGGCCGGCGCGACTGCTCTTTGCAGTGGTCCGCTGCTCACGGAGGCCGTGCCCGCACTCGCGGCGATCGGCGTCGATACCGAGGGCTTCGTCGTCTATGCGCAAGCAGGCACGCAGGCTGCGCTGCTGCAGGCGCTACAGCAAGCGGGCGTGGCGCAAGCCGTCGCGCTGGGCGCCGGGCGGCTCTCGTTCGAGGGCGAAGCCGGCCCGGTGGCGGTCGACGGCGTGACGGCGCAGCCGGTCGACGAGAGCAAGGCGCTGGCGTTCATGGCCGAGACGCGCCGCGCCGCGGACGTGATTTTTCCGAACGTGAAGCCGCGTCCGTACGGCTACTGGGGCTGGCTCCAGGACCAGCGCGTACGCTACTTCCCGAGCGGGCCCGCGCGCTTTCCGATGCCGGACGCCCTCAAACCCGATGGCGGAGTGGCGCAGCCACCCGCGGCCCCTGCGCCTTGAGGCCCTGGCCAAGCTCGTGCGACGCACAGCCCGCTACCCGCGCGCACCAGTAGGCCAGTAGGCTGCAGCCTTGACCAAAATTGCTCTGATCCCGTACCGTTAGGGCTGGCACGGTAGTCGGCAAGCGGCCTGCTGCCGGCCGCAGCGCTCGTGTCCCGCCGTGAGGGCGACTTGAAGCAGCCCATTCCCTTCGGAAAATACTTCCTCCTCGAACGCGTAAACGTGGGCGGCATGGCTGAGGTCTTCAAGGCCAAGGCCACCGGCGTTGAAGGCTTCGAGCGTTTGGTTGCGGTCAAACGCATCCTGCCGAGCATCGCCGAGGATGAAGAATTCATCACGATGTTCATCGACGAGGCGAAGATCGCGGTCCAGCTGACGCACGCCAACATCGCGCAGATCTTCGACCTCGGCCGGGTCGACGGCAGCTTCTTCATCGCGCTCGAGTACATCAACGGCAAGGACATGCGTGCGATCTTCAATCGCTCGCGTCAGCGCGGTGAGCTTTTGCCCGTGCCGATGTCCTGCTACATGATCATGAAGCTGTGCGAGGGCCTGGACTACGCGCACAACAAGCGCGACGCCACTGGCTCGTTCCTGAACCTCGTGCACCGCGACGTCTCGCCGCAGAACATCATCGTCGCCTACGAGGGCGAGGTGAAGATCATCGACTTCGGCATCGCGAAGGCCGCAGGCAAGGCGGGCAAGACGCAGGCCGGCATCCTCAAGGGCAAGTTCGGGTACATGTCCCCCGAGCAAGTTCAGGGCATGGAGATCGATCGGCGCAGTGACGTGTTCGGTGTCGGCATCTGTCTGTACGAGCTGCTCACCGGCGAGCGCCTGTTCGTCGGTGAGAGCGACTTTGCCACGCTCGAGAAGGTTCGCAACGTCGATATCATGCCGCCGAGCACCTACAACCGTAGGGTGCCGGAGGAGCTGGAGCAGATCGTTCTCAAGTCTCTCGCCCGTGACCGGGAGGAGCGCTACCAGACCGCGATGCAGCTGCACGACGACCTGCAGCAGTTCATGTACACCAGCGGCAACTTCTTCTCGCGCAAAGACCTCAGCCTCTACATGCACCGCGTGTTCGCGGAGGAGATCGAGAAGGAGAGCGTGCGCGATCAAGAGTACGCGAGCATGGACATGCCGCTCGAGGAGAGCGAGCCCACAGGCCTGCACGCGTTCGACGAAATCGAGCCGGTGAGCACCGTTAGCGCGCTCAACGTGCAACCCGGCTACCGCCAGCCCACAGCGGCGCCCGGCTCGAACCCGAACCAGCCCTTGCCGCGCAAGTCCACACTGCTCGGCATGCAGGCCGCGGTGTCGCGCCCGCAGAGCAGTCAGCCCATCATTCAGACCCGCGTGCCGGGGATCGTTCCGCGCGCGCAGTCGATCCCACCGGCTGCTCCGCGTTCGGGTGTCCGCACAGCGGCTCCGCAGGCGACCGCACCTCAGACGCCGGCAGGTCGAGGCCGGCCGCCCGGTCTCGACATGGAATGGGACGACGAGGAGCTGTCCACGCAGATCTACGACAAGCCCGACGATCTGCCGCTTGCAGCCATGGCGCGCGGTCCGCAGCCGTCGTCGTCTTCCACGGGCTCACTGCCACCGGTGCTGATCTCTACGCCCGGCCCCGGCCAGCACGCGCCTGTGCATCCGGCGTTCGCGCAGGCGGCACAGCAAGGCCATTCTCAGCCGCAGCTGACGGCGGCGCACGGCTACTCGCAGCCGCAGATTGCGCCGCCGGGTGCCTTCGACGCGCAGCCCGGACAGCCGCCCATGCGTGGCACGCCGGACCCACGCGGGCGCCCAGACCCGACGATCAACATGCAGGACGAGGCCCCGGCCTGGCACCACAAGCGTCAGGGCAAGCCGATGCTGCTCGCCATCGTGGCCGTCGTGGCCATCGTGGCGGTCATCGCTCTGGGGCTCGTCGTGTTCGAGAAGTCCGAGCCTGGCTCCGTCCATCTCGCCACGGCCCCGCGCAACGTGCTCGTCACGGTGGACGGTCGGCCGGCCAGCGCCAGCACCAGTCCGTTCGTGCTCGATCAGCTCGCCGCCGGCGTGACGCACGACATCGAGATCACGAGCCCCGGCTACCGTTCCTGGTCGAGCAAAGTCGAGCTACAACCTGGCCAGACCATGGAGCTACCGACTGTCACGCTCGACCGCATCGAGTCGGGCTTCGCGCTCGATTCCGTGCCTGCCGGAGCCACGGTGTTCGTGGATGGTCGACGCATCGCTACGGCCACGCCCGTGCGCACCACGGACATGGAGCCGGGCGACCACCAGATTCGGCTCGAGCACGAAGGTTACGCCCCTTGGGAGAGCGCGCTGCACGTCACCTCCGGGACGGTGCTCGAGCTGCAGACCGCGAGCCTCAAGGCGCTGGCGCCTGAGCCCTCGGTGCCCGCACCGGTGGCTCCGCGTCAAGCTGCGGCCAGTGGTAGCGGCGGTGGCGGCGGTGGCAGTCGCCGCTCGAGCGGTGGCGCGCGCACCACGCCGTCCGCTGTCAGCTCGCAGGCGCCGGTGTATCGACCGCAGCCTGAGGAGCCTGCTCCACAGCCGGCGCCCGAGCCGCGCGCCAGTGGCGGCACCGGCACCCTGCGCGTCAACACACGCCCGTGGTCCAAAGTGTTCGTGGACGGCCGGCTGATCGGCAACACACCCCAGATGAACGTGCCGCTCGACGCCGGTCGCCACACTGTCACGCTCGTGAACGACGACTTCGGGATCCGCAAGACCATCAAGGTCGACATCAAGGCGGGCGAAGTCGAGACCCAGGTGCTCACGCTGACCGAGTGACCGCTCCGTGCTGGCTGCCGGCGCACGGCGTCACTCGATGCGGTCACGCACACGCAGCAGCGGGTCGGGACTGAGCTCGCCAGCGACCTGGATGCTTGCGCTGCGCTCGAAGCTGGACAGCACGCCGTCGCCATCGAGGTCGCCTTCGGCACGCAGCACGAGCACGCCCGTGCCAGGCGTCGGCAGGGCGCAGCCGGCTTTCGTCGGTGCGAAAGTGTACCTGTAGCGCAGCGGCGTTTGCGGTGCGAACCCAAGTGCGCGCCACGTCACCGAGCCCGCCGTTTCGTCGGCACCGAAGTCGACCGGCACGGGGTTCACCGAAGGTGTTTCCGGAGTGGGACCGGCGGCGGCCGCGAGGCAGAACGCATGCGTCCCAGCTTCGCCGGTGCGCGGGGTCGCATAGTAGCTCGCGCTCGCGCGGTACAGCACGGCCAGCTGCGTCGAGGCCTCGGCGATCTTGCTGGTCTGAACGGTGCGCAGGAAGGTTGGCGTGGCCACCGCCAACAGCGCACCGACGACACACACGATCAGCGCGCTCTCCACGACGGTGAACGCACCGCGCCGCGCGCCGCTGCGCACGCGCCAGCGTGGAGGGTGCCGTGTGGTCAACCGTGGCATGCGCCGCAGTGTGGTTCACAGGCGGCCAGCGATCAATCCTCAGCCGCCGCCTGCCGAGCCCCGGCCACCAGCTCCGGCTGTGGGTCGAAGTGGCGTAGCAAGAGCTGCGTTCCGTCGAACGCCGGTCGCGGCCCGATCAGCATGAACAGCCCAGCGTCGATGTACGGCAACGTCTTCGCGCGCGTGGCTTCGAACTCGCGCGTGGCTTGCTCCATGGCCTGCGCGTAGGTGGCGCTGCGTAGCTGACCGATCTTCGCCAGCACTTGCTGCTTCACGTTCTCGTCGGTCACCGTGGCGTACACGTCCTCGAGGTGCTTGATGGCCTGTTCCGCCCTGCCCAGCTGGCGCAGCTGGCCTGCGGTCTGCAGCACGAGCCAGGCGGGCCCAGCCCCGCGCAGTGCTGCGAGCTCCAGGTATTCGAGGCCGCTGCGCTTGGCCGCCGCGCGTTGCGTCGGGTCGGCCAGCAGCGGCGCGAGCTCGAACGAGTAGGTGGCACCGAGATCCCAGGCGAGTTCGCCGTCATCCGGGAACAGCCGGATGCCACGTTGCAGATAGCGGATGGCCTTGCGCACATCGGCGTCGGTGACCTTCCCGGTTCGGTAGATCGCCGTGCTTGCGACCCAGCGATAGACCTTCTTGAAGTAGGGATCGAGCGCCAGCATCGCGTCCGTGTACGCGTACAGATGCTCGACGCCACCGCGGTGGTGCAGCTCCTCTCCGAAGTAGATCAGGGCTTTCATCCAGACCAGATCGGCGAGCGCGGCGCGGTAGCCGAGCGCGGCCGTGACCAGCTGGTTGGGCGGCGGCAGGTAGTAGACGTCTTCGTAGGTCTGCGTGGCGATGAAGTGGCGCTGTGCCTGGCCGCGGAATTGGTCCGCCACGATGCCGCCAGCGAGGACCGCCGCCACGATCGTCAGTGCGCGTACCCAGGGCGTCATCGCTTCATCTCACCACAACAGCGGCGTTGCGCGAAAAAAAACTCCCCGGCGTTTGGCCGGGGAGTTCGTTCACGAACAGACACGAACAGAAACGCTCGCGCGACTTACGCGATCACTCGATCTCGTTGTCGATGTAGAAGCCCCTGGCGTGGTACAGCGAGTTGTCGGCGTCAGTCGCCACGGCGAGCTCGAACGTGCTCTGGATGTTGTCGCCGTCGAGGTCACCGTGCGCAAAGAACGTGTAGACGTTCTGGCTCGCGGCCCAGCCGCACTTGCTGGAGGCGGAGGTGATTCCGTAACCGAAGTACACGAAGTCGGCGATCGAGAAGCCAAGCGCCTTGGCGTTCGTTTGCGCGGCGTACTGCTGCTTGTTCGCGTTCGGGGTGGGGTTGATCGCGTCGTTACCGACC
>DASVHQ010000373.1:0-3865 GCA_036382515.1 Polyangiales bacterium
CGTCGCGTAGGCCTTGCCGTGGGGGCTCACTTGCCACCAGAAGTAGGCCGGCGTGTGGCAGGCGGCACAGGTGCGCGAACCGACGTAACTTGCCTTGCCGCGCGACACGGGCACCGGGTCGACGTGCCACTGCGCGCTCGCCGCGTTGATGCTGGCATACAGGGTCGTCAGGAGCTGGCGCACGCTGGCGTCAGCTGGCACGTGCGCGTCCACGGGCAGGGCGCGCACGGTGACGGCGTCACGCACGCGCTGGCCCAAGCGCAGCGTCTGCGCCGGCGCGGCCGCGGGGGCCGTGGCTGCCTGCACCGGCCACAGCTCGATGACGCAGAGACTCTCGCCGCGAGGTCTGGAGCGGAGGACCAGCGTGCTGCCGATCTGCTCGGTCTCCGGGTGCAGCGCGGCTGGCCCCACCTGAATCACAAGCTCCGCCGAGGCCTCTTCGGCCAGACGCCGAGTGGTCGCGGCGTCCGTGCGTGCGACGAGCACGACGAGGTCGGCACCGCGCCCGCGCAGCGCGGCGCAGCGCTCGCGTGCACGCATCAGCAGCAGCTCGGAGCCGGCGGCGGCTGTGCCTGGCGGTAGCGCCTGATCGGAGACGCTCGTCGTGCCGATCGTCAACCCTGCGGCATGCAGCAGCCGGTCCGGCTCGGCGTCGCGGGTCGCGGGGCCGGGCACCATCGCGTCCACCGGCACGCGCGCGAGCGCGGCGAGCAGCGTCTGGCGTCGCAAGGCTTCCTGGTCTCGCTCCACGGCGCTCGCTTCGCCTGCGCGTGCCTCCGAGAACAAAGTGCCCGCCGACAGCACCAGCGTCGGTGCCGCGTCCTGCCGTAGCCGAGCGACGGCGCCTGCCAAGCGATCGACGCCGCCCGGCGCGTTGGCGTTGCATCCGCACGGCTCCAGCACTCCCCCGAGGTCGGTGAAGATCAAAAGGCGAAGCCGGGGCACGTTCGCCGGCTCGCTCACGGCAACGCTCGGTCGCGGCGCGAGCTGAGCGCGAGGGCCGTGATCAGGCTGCGCGCAGCCCCCGCAGAGCGCGCTGCTCAGCAGGGCGCAGGCGAGCGCGAGCGCGAGCGCAACGCGCGGCGGCGAAGCCAGGGAGCACACACGTCGCGGTAGGACTCGCTGTCGCATTCCAGCACGTGCGGGGCGGTGCCGATGGGCAGGCGGGGGCTGTCGGAGTTGGCCGTGCCGAACTCCGCAGCGTAGCTTGCCTCGCGCGCGCTCGACAACACACGCGCGGCCGCAACGGCACCGGCACCGGCACCGGCACACGGCGCCAGTCCGTTGCAGCTCACGAAGGCTCGTGGCCGCGCGCCGCATGAGCAGCGCTGGCCGTCGAGCGCTGCGAGGACCGCACGCCGCGCTGCTCGGACGCACTTCAGAGACAGAGCGCCGAGGTCGTCGCCACCTGGCAGCTCGGGTTGCCTGGCCCCACCATCTGGCAGGTTTGGCCGGCGGCCAGGCCGGCTGGCTCCGGCAGGGGCGTGCTGCCGTTACTCCTCAAGATCGCATCGACGTAGCCGCGGTCTCTGAAGCAGCCCGCGAGCGCTTGCTGATCGGCGGGCATGTTCGGGTCGCCAAAGCCGCCGAGCGAGTTGAGCCAGAGGCGGCGGGCCAACGGATAGCGGCTGGCAAGCACGCCGCCGGTGCAGTTCGGGTCGACCGCGCCCAGGCGCTGGATGGTCGCATCGCTGGGTTGGAGCTCGGCTGTGTTGTCGGGCGTGCCGAGCTTGAGCGCGAGCGCGTCGCCATACACGGTTTCGAGGCCGCCGAAGCCGACGCTGCAGGGGCTGGCTTGCACGAGGCAGCCGATCTGATAGCTCGCTGTCGTCGTCTGGCAAGGCACGCCGCCGGAGCCGGCCATGACCTTGGTCTCGTGCAACCGGTAGAACGCGCCGGTGACGAGCTTGCCACCGCTGTCCTTGACGATGTTGTCGTCACGGTTGTTGCCACTGCGCAAGATGAGGTTGTAGACGCGACCGTCGGGATGCTTGAGTTCACCGATCGTTGGGCTATTCACAGCTGGGTTCAAGCAACCATAGTTGCCGGACGCGTCCTTGGGCCACAGGCACTTCAACACGACTTGCGGTGTGCCGTTGGGACAACGGGTGCCGGCGAGCTGGAGTGCAGATGGCATGTGTACGAGATCGAACGCGCCGAAGTTGCACGCGTTCGTGTTGTGCGCAACGTTCGATGGGACGCTCGCGGGGATCTTGATCGGCAGAACCACGCCGAGGTCGCCCTGGTTGTTGACTGCGGGCTCCCACGGCGTGGAAGGCGGCCCCAAGGGAATCGTGTTGTTCGCAGGGTAGGCCAATGCCGTCGCCTCGCGCGGCTCACAGACCTGCTCTCCACCCGAGGTCCCGCTCCCAGTGCCCGCGCATGGGCGGCGGATGGGGTCCTTGTCCTCGTCGTCCTTGCCGTTGCAGAACGTCTTCCCACTGGGCCCGAGGTCCGGCAGCCCGAGCAGCGCTGCGAACGTGTCGGTTGCAGCCGACGCGTCGTCGGGGCGGAACGCATGCCGCAGCTGCGTGCACGACTCACCGCTGCCGCAGCTTGGATTTTGAAACAAGTTGCCCCAGTTGTTCACGATCGCCTGGCGCAACGCACTGTTGCAGTTTTGCGCGGCCGCGGGGAAGAGACCGTACGGCTCGTCGGTGGCGCACGCAGCGGTCGCGCCGCCAGCGCTGTGATCGAAGCCTCCGTACACGATGCTGAGCACGTCGCGGAAGTCGCGGAAGGTGTAGGTGCTCGCACCGACCGTGATCGTGGAGGTGTGAGCCAGCGTGTCGCAGCCGACCGTGTTGCTCTGCCTGCGGACCATCGAGACCGCGTGCAGACCGAAGTTGTAGCCCTCCACCGTCCCGGTGCAGACGTTGCCCTCGTACCCCGCCAGGTTCCACGAGCTGGTGTGGTGGAAGCGACCCATCGGAGCGAGGTACTGGGTTGCACCAGAACTCAACATCGCCGCTTCGCCAGCGTCCGCACCGCTGCCCAGGTAGCTGAGCGTGCCTGCGCCGGGGCACTGCGCCAGCATGCCCTGCATGATGCTGGAGAGCGCGCCCGAGCCCTGGATCCTGGCGCCGTTCGGTGCTGGCTGCGCGCGCAGCGAGCCTGCGCTCAGTCCGAGCGACACGATCGCCGCGAAGATCGCCAGTGTTGTCCGTTTCATCTTCATCACCCCCGGGCGCCGGTGCGGCAGCCACGTACTCGTCTGTAGGCGCGTCGCGTTACAGGGGTATGGCGACCGTGTGGAGATCGTGCGCTCGCCGCAGGTGATTGCGCGCCGACATGTCCAGCCACCGCTCGTCGAAATCCAAGGCAGGCCGAGGGTGCTGCGGAGCGCCAGCGCGACCGGCCATCATTGGCTGCACAGCGCCAGCGCCACCTGTCGCGCCGACGTGGCCGACCTGACGAGCCAGCAAGCAGCTCGCGATCCGGCTCGCCTGCGCAATGCCCACCGAGAGCGCGGCCTCACGGGTGCGGCGTGCACGTGTCTGGACAATATTGAGCGTCGCATTGGACCAAGAGCACGGCATTGGCCATGGCCCGGGTCGGCCCCTGCCGCACGCTGAACTTGCCCGTGATGTACACCGGGTCGGCGCTGCCCGCTGCCGCTTCAAACTCAGCCTTGCATGGGCCGTTTACGCCCTTGGCCAGCTGGCAATCCAGCGATGTCGCTGTGCCGCAGTAGCATGGCTCTGCCCAGATACCATCGATCCTGCCGCAACCCGTTCGACGCACGCAAGCCATGATATCAACGCACTTCTGAACAACGGCAGGGTCTGGATCTTCATAGCAGCCCGCCACCAGGTCAACTCCCGAGCCCTTGAAGTCTCGACAATACATCTCTTCGCACGGCCGA
>DASVHQ010000374.1:0-44800 GCA_036382515.1 Polyangiales bacterium
TCGGCGCGCGCCGGCAGCGCGCAGGATGCCAACGCCATTCTCATCCCGAAGCCCGCCGCCGACACCGCGTTCGAAGCTGCGGCCTGCATCGGCTGCGGCGCGTGCGTGGCTGCGTGCCCCAACGCCTCGGCCATGCTCTTCCTGGCTGCCAAGGTCTCGCACCTCGGTCACTTGCCGCAGGGCCAACCGGAGCGCAACTCCCGCGTCCGCAAGATGGTCAGCCAGATGGATGCCGAAGGCTTCGGCGGCTGCACCAATTACAAGGAGTGCGAGGCTGCGTGTCCCAAGGGCATCAGCATCTCGCACATCGCTCGTCTGAATCGCGACCTGGCCAAGGCGCAGCTGACGGCGGCGGACGAGAAGGCCGTGAGCGAGGGCGCGGGCTGAGGCCGCGCGCTGCACGCCTACAACGCAGGTGGGCAGGTGTGTGGTGGCGTGAGGGCTGCGGTCGCACGCCTTCTTCGTTATGATGGCAGGCAGCGGCGCAGTGCCGCGAACCACGCGTGCAACCCGGCGACACCTTCCATCTCGAGCTCGTGAAGCTACTGCTGCGGGTGGCGTGGGCCGACCACCGCGTGGTCCGCGCCGAAGCCGAGCTGATCCGCGACCTGTGTCGCAAGCTCGGTGTTTCAACCGAGGTCAAAGCGCAGGTCGAGGTGTGGCTGCGCCAGGAGCATCCGGCGCCCACTGCGGACATGCGCCTGCTCAAACAGAACAGCCGCGCGGTGCTCGCGGCCGTGAAGACGATCGTGCTCGCGGACAATCGCATCGCTCCCGAAGAAGCCGTGATGCTGGCCGAGATTGAAGCCTCTCTGCGCGACTGACGCGAGGCTGGGTCGGCTGCCGCGGGTTGCAGCTCACACGCTGCATATCGACGTGTGCGCGGCTCACCAGGGCTTGAACACGAACACCGCGCCGCCCGCGATCAGCGCGAAGCCAACGACCACGTTCCAGCGCAGTGGTTCGGCCAGATAGAAGATCGAGAACACGCTGAATACGGCCAGCGTGACGAGCTCTTGAATGGTCTTCAGCTCCGCGATCGCGAAGCCCGCTTGCTGACCAAGCCGGTTGGCTGGCACCTGCAGGCAGTACTCGAAGAAGGCGATGCCCCAGCTGACCAGGATGGCGGTCAACATCGAGGTGTGCCGGTACTTGAGGTGGCCGTACCAAGCGAAGGTCATGAATACGTTCGAGGCCACGAGCAGCACGATGGTCCACATGGGCGGAGTCTGATCTCGATCGCGGACAATGTGAATTCCCGTACCGGATCCAGGCGCCTGCGCAGCTTCCGACTCGTCTCCGATTGCGGCAGTGCAAAAAGCGAATAGTTCTGGTTGCGCATGGTCGGGAAACGCGATTTGGCGCTCACTGGGGAGCACGGTCTCGGGGTTCGGCGGAGGAAAATGTCACCCAGTGCACCACCAACCCGGCGACCGGCACGGTGAAGACCACGTGCAACACGCGCGGCGAGTGCGAGTTTAACTATGCGGGCGGCAAGACGTGCCCGACCGGCATGGACTGCGTGAACTGGGGGCCGGCCGGGCAGAGCTGCGCGCTGCCGGCGATGTGACACTCCCCTCACGCTGCAGGTGGCCGCCCGCTGGGACGCTTGCGTCGCATCGGGCGGTTGCTTTTCTCGGCTCGAGATCGCGTCCGGCACGCACAGTCGCCGAGTGCGTATGCCGCCCGCGCGCGTTCGCTCGGCGTGTAGGCCTCATGTTGGTGGCGGGTTGCTCTCCGGCCGCCCGCGCGCTGGCTTCCACATCTCGATCAACGGCACGAAGCTCATCACCAAGAAGCTGAGAGCGAGCAGCCCGCCCGACATGCCATACAGCAGCCTCGATCCGGCGGCTGCGCTCCGGGCGAGCCAGGGCGCTGCGATATGCAGCGCCACCGCCACGGAGCCTGCACCGATCCAGAACGTCTTGCTGCGCATGCTCCAGCTGCCGAGCATGAACAGGTGCGAGAGGATCACGAGGTATACGGGCATCGAGAAGAGGTGGAAGTGCGTGACCTCCAGCAGCTTGCGCGTAGGCATCGGGTCGGCGACCGGCTGCGCCAGCGCCTCGTCCGGCAGATCGAGCTTCGGCCCGGGTTCGGCTGGGCCCGGGTTCGGCTGGGCCGGGCTCTTGCCCCCGGCGTAGTACTCGTCGACGTGCGACAGGTCGGCGCCGACCATCTCCGCCCCAAGCCACGCGGTGAGCGCGAGCGCGACCAGCGTAAACACGAGGAAGATCGAGTAGACGAGGCGGGCTTGGAAGGGCAGGGTTCGCAGCCGGCCGCCCGCGCGCGCGAACGCTTTCATCGCGTCGCGAGCACCGAGGCCGTTTGCTTGAGCAGGGTCTCGCCCAGCAGCGCCGTCGCGCGCTCCACGCCGACACACATCGAGCGCGATGAGATCGTGGCCCCCGAAACCGCGTCGATGTCGGAGCCCGGCTGGAAGTGGCTGTTCGCGGAGCGGCCCACGAACTGCTGGCGGAAGCGCACGGAACGGATGCCGTCGCCGTAGGGCTCCCGGTAGGCCACGACCTCGACGCGGGTGACGTGACCGTCGACGTCGAAGAAGGTCGCGAACGAGATCGGCTCATGCTGGCCGACTTGATCGTCGAAGAGCGCATAGCCGTCGACCTTGCCATGGCTGCTCGCCACGAAGAACGTGTAGCTCGTCTTGGGCAAGCTACGGCCGATGTGGCTCTCGACGCGGTGGCGCTGCTCGGCGCTCAAATCGACGCGCACATAGCTCACCCGTTCGGAGCTCTTGAACTGCTGCGCGAGCAGGTCACGTGGCGTCCATAGCTGGTCGGCTCGGGCCGGCGTCGTGCTCAGTAAACATGCTGTGCCCAGGAGCCAAATGAAAATGCTATTGAACATCGTTTTCATCAAGACCGCGCTGGCTACATAGACCCGGGGCTCGTCGAGATCAACCGTCTTGCCCTTCCAGGATGAAGAATAGTTCTTGTTTTGAAATACAAACATCTGTTTTCATTTTCGAATCATGAGGTGGTATGAAAATCTAGAACATCACTCCCAGGCCAAGGTCCACGCGCCCGACAGCGTCGGAGTGACCACTCGGGCCGGCCCCGTCCGGGTTGCTCCAGCGGAAGTCGCCCTTGACCGCGACCTGGCTGACAGGGCGGTAGGTGAGTCCGGCGACCAGCTCGGTCGCGGCTGCTTTTTCGTCCGCCGGGGTGCGCGCACGCCCTGCCACGCCGGCCATGGTGTCGTAGCGTTCGAGGCGCACGAACGGCAGCAGCGCCTGCTCGAGATGGGCCGCGGTCAGGACGTCGTACGCCAGCTCGACATACCCGCCGGCAAGGGCCGAGCCGATGTCGAGTCCGAGACTCTTGCCTGATCCGTCGGTGGCCATGCGCAAGCGCGCCGTCTCGGCGATGTGGAAGTAGGCGAGCTCGGCGCGCGCCTCGAAGCCGAAGCGACGCGCCCTCGCGTCCACGACCACGCCCTCCACCGGTACGCCGAGCGCGAGCCGTGCGCCGGTCGCGTCGTGCAGCTGGGCGTTGGGGCCCGACAGCCCGTAGTAGCCGGAGAGGCCGGCCACTACGCCAAGCGCGGGTTCGTATTCGATCCGCCCGCTGACAGCCAGGCCGTTGGCACGCGCGTTGGCCGCTTCGCCCATCCCCTCGCGCAGCCCCTGGTCCGCCGAGAAGCCGGCCGCGTTCAGTCCGGTCATCAAGTACAGCTGGTAGCGCAGCCCCGGGATGAGCTCCCCGAAGAGACCCGCGCCGGCCTCTCGCCAGGTGGACGGGATGATCACGGTGTCCACCATGGGTCGCTCGACGCCGTGGAACATCGGCGGCTCGTGCCACTGATTGATGATCCCCATCGGCACGAGCAGGAGGCCAGCGCGCAGACCGAGCTGCTCGTCGAGGACACGGTACTCGACGAAGGCTTGCTCGAGCTCGATCTCGCCCGGATCGGAGGCGGAGGCCACGGCGTGCTCCAGCTCGAGTTCGGAGTAGAAGCGCAGTCGATCGGTGAAGTTGTGCGAGACGAAGAGCACGAAGCGGTGGAAGTCGATCTGGGCGTTGCGCCCGCCGGGCCCGCTGACGTGGTCGATGTTCAAGTGCAGCTCGGCATAGCCTCCGATGTTGGTGTGGCCCGGCGCGCGCGCGGCGTGTTCCGGGCTTTCCGGGGAGGGTTGTCCAGCGGATAGCGCTGGCGGTGCAGACGCTGTGCTCAAGGGCGCCGGCTCGTCTGGCAATGCAATCTCCGGACCGCTGGATGGCACTGCCGGGTGCTGGCCGGGCGCAGCAGCGGCGGCGGCTGCGGCGGGCTCGGGTGCTGCGGCCGTGGGGGTCTGGGCGCCAGGTGATGGAGCTGCTGCCTCGTCGCTGGGCGGCGGTGCTGGCTGCGCGGAGTCCTCGGCGTGCGCTCGCAGTGGTGGCAGCAAGGTGAGGGCCAAGGCAGTAACCAGCGTGCAGCAGGTCGCCCGGGTTGAAGCACGACACGTCGAGCGGTTATTGAAAATGAAAGTCAACATCGACATGGCGGTTACGTACCCGCGCGCGCCGCCGCCGTCAAGGCCGTGTCGTGCCGCGCGCGCTTCACCGGCTGACGCGGACGACCCTGCAGCGCCGGAGCGCCGCCGACGGGCTTCACCGCGCTACGCGATAGCTGTTCGAGATCGCGAAGCTGGCGGGGTGCGGGGCGGGCACGCGGATGAAAGGTACACCCCCGACCGGATTGGCATGTGGCTCGACGCGACAGTGCGGCCCGCACTCGAGCATCTCGTGGAAGTGGTAGCGCAGCACGATGTCCTGCGCGGGGTTGGTGTACATGACCGCGATCCGGTTGGTGCTGGCGAAGATCTCGCCCGAGCCTTGCTCGAAGCGCGAGATGGGGACCTTGGTCTTCAGCACGATGGTCCCCGTGACTTCGGCGTGGCGCTCGAAGAGCTCGGGCATGCTGTCGAACCAAGGATCCGGGAAGTTCAGCACCACCCATTCGATTGCGTAGGCCTCGAGGTAGGCGCGTACCTGTTCGCGGGTGAGCGCATGCTCCAGCCGGCGCCGAAACAGGTTCGCACGCGCGTGCTCGAGGTTGCGCAGCACGAAGCCGCCGATGATCTCTGCGTCGGTCTTCCAGGCGAGTTGCTCGCCGACGGCACCGACCTGCACCAGGAAGCGGCCGCGGCCGTCGTCGTGCGCATCGACCCAGCTCGAGACTTCCCGCAAGAACGGTTGGTCGGGGATGTGCCGGTAGGCGACGAAGTTCGGGTAGCCCGTGGGCGTGACGGGGGAGGGCACGCCGTCGAGCAACGCCGGCACCGCGGGCAGGGAGCTGGGGAAGTACGCGATGGCTTCGGTCACGAAATGCTTGCCCAAGAGCAGCACGAGCAGCCAGAGCAGGGCGCGGCCAGGGCCGGACAGCGCGGCAAAGCCTGCACGCACGGCCGCGGGCGAGCAGGCGTCGGCCGCCACGAGCGCCGCGAGGAAGGCCGCCGCGCCGATGAAGCGGTAGGGCTGCACTTGCGCGGCCACGTGCGAGTACGCGCCCAGGTAGCTGAGCAGGAGGAAGAACACGAGCGCGCTCGTGATCGGTGCAAAGCGCGGATCGTTGCGCTTCGCGTAGCCCGTGAGACCGATGGCTGCCGCACCGAAGCATGCGAATCGCAGGCCCGTGTGCGTGAAGATGATGCCGGTCGTTGCGGTGTCGCGCAGCACGCCAGCGAAGTCGGCGAGCAACTGCGCGACGTCGCCGCGGCCGAAGTAGCCGGAGTCCAGCACGTAGTGCCACTGCTGCACTGAGGGCACGAGCCAGGGCAGGTTGAAGAGCACGACGAAGCTCGCGATGCCCAACACCCACGCATGTTGTGGCAGCGTCAGCTCGCGGCGTTTCTGCAGGTACATGATCGCCATCGGCAGGGCGAGCACGAAGAACGTGTACGGATGGATCCAGTGCGCGATACCCATCGTGAGCGCGCACAAGAGCGCGTGGCGTGCGCGGCGCTCCTGGCAGAACCGATAGAAGAGCGCGAGCGGCAACAGGTAGAAGTACGAGGCGAACGCGAACGCCAGCGTGCCGACCCACCAGATCCAGTGCATGTACGAGTCGAAGAACCACAGTGCCGAGCCGAGCGCCGCCGACAGCAGCGCGCTGCTGCGGCTCATGCCGAAGAGGCGCGCTGCGGCGAACATCACCGGCAGCACCAGCAGGTGCGCGAGTAGCAGGAAGGTGTTGAACGCAATCGAGCGCGGCAGCCCCGCGCGAACCAGCGCGTACGTCAGCCATTCCCAGCCCTTGTTGTCGGCATCGAAGATTACGCCGTTGGGGTGGCCGGCCAGGAGGTGGACGTCGTAGACCCAGCTCTTGCCCCAGTAGGTGAGGCCTTCGAGCACGCGCCAGGCCTGCTCGATATGCGTGTCGTAGTCGCTGCCGGAGACCGGCTGCGAGCCGAAGAGCAGTGTCGGCGGATCGAAGTAGAAGGTGAGCGCGACGTGAGCTGCGATCAGCAGCAGCGCCAGCGCTGGCAGGATCAGCGGCTGCAGCCGGTGGCGGCTCTGGGGTGATGGGCTCGGCGGCGGGACGGTCACAGCGGCTGTGCCGCAGTGATAGCACCACTCGGTGCCAATACGGAAAGCCAGTGCGCACGGCGCATCGCGGTTGCCGGTAGCGTCTACCGCGGCGTGGGCTGTGCAGCGCCGCGCTCAGACGAATTCACTCGGCCGCACTTGACCCGGACGCGCGCACTCTGCTTGGGTGCACTGCGTCCATGTCGCAGCCAACGGCAGCATTGACCCGGCGTGCGCTCGTGGGCGTGGGGCTGACCAGCGCCGCGCTGATGGCCACCGAGATCACGCTGACTCGCGTGCTGTCGGTGACGGTCTGGTACCATTTCGCGTTCTTCGCGATCTCCGTGGCGCTGCTCGGCAGCAGCCTGTCGGCGCTCGTGGTGCACGTGCTGCAGCGCCGGCTGTTGCGCGGGTCGATCGGCGTCACGAGCTCGGCCTTCGCGCTCTGCCAGGCGGGTGCGACGCTGGCGGTGGCTTGGGCGCTGTCGCGGGTGCGACCCGACTGGTTCGGTGGCCTGCTCGGCGCGTTCACGCTCTTCACCTGGAAGCTCTTGCTCGTGTTCTCGCTGACGATGCTGCCGTTCGTGGGCGGCGGGTTCGTGCTCGCGCTCGCCACCGCACGCTACGCGGGTCAGGTGCATCGTGTGTACTTCGCCGACCTCGTAGGCGCCGCTGTTGGCTGCGTGGTGACCATCCCGCTCGTGGCGTGGCTCGGTGGTCCGCGGGCGCTTGCCAGCTGCGCCTGCATCGCGGCGCTCGCGGCGGCCGCGCTGCTCCTGGTCGACGCAGTCGAGGCGAGCAAACCGGTCTGGCGCCTCCACCTCGGCCTCGCGCTGGCAGTGCTCGGCGTGACGGTGTTGGTGATCAACTCCGACGCGCTGGCACTGCGCGCCGCCAAGGGCGTCGATCTCACGCGCGTGAAGCCCGAAATCACGCTGTGGAACTCGTTCTCGCTCGTCTCCGTGTTCGATGCGCCCGGCGCCCGCAGCTGGGGCCTGTCGCCGCGCTACCAGGGTTCGGTGCCCGAGCAGAAGAGTCTCCTGATCGACATGAACGCGCTCACCTCGATCACCCGCTTCGACGGGGACCTCGGGAAGGTCGGCTACGTGCTCGCCGACATGAGCGCGCTGGTCTATCGGCTCATGCCCGCGCCGCGGCACGTCTGTGTGATCGGTGCGGGGGGCGGCAAAGACGTGCTGTCTGCACTGGCGGCCGGTGCAGGTCACGTGACCGGTGTCGAGATCAACCCGCTGATCGTCGACGACGTTATGCTCGGCCGTTATCGAGACTTTTCCGGCAGGCTTTACGAGCGTCCCGACGTCGACGTGCACGTCGAGGATGGACGCTCGTTCATGCGCCGGGCCACGCAGCGCTTCGACGTGATCTTGATCAGCATGGTCGACACCTCGGCGGCCACGGCCGCAGGCGCCTACGCGCTGACCGAGAACGGCCTGTACACCACGCAGGCCTTCGACGAGTTCCTCGCGCGGCTGCAGCCGGGTGGGGTGCTCACGGTGTCCACGGTGAGTCTGCCGGGTCTCGCTGTCGGTGCGCGGCTGGCAGCCATCGCGCGGCAAGCGGTGCTGGCGCGCGGCGGTGATCCCGCGCGCGCCGTGGCCGTCGCGCACACGCCGTGGATGGCGCGTCCGGACGCCGTGCTCTACGACGTGATGATCAAGCCGGACGGTTTCTCCGACGCGCAGGCCGCGACGCTGCAGCACTCACTCACGGAGCTCGGCTTCGAGCCAGGCTTCGTCCCGGGGCACACGCTGGCGCCCCGCGCTGCCGAGGACGGTTTCGTGCAGGAGCTCTTGACCGATCGCGACGAGCGCCGACTTTCCGCCACGCTGGCGAGCTGGCCGCTCGACGTGAGCGCCGTGCACGATGACCGGCCCTTCTTCTTCTACCAGAATCGCTTCGCCGACTTCGTGCGCGCCCTGTCGCCGTCCACCACGACCACGCATCTCTTCGGCAACGGCTTGTCCGTGCTCGCCAAGGTGTTGGCGCTGGCGCTGGGCATGCTCGCGCTGTGCTCGGTCTTGCCGCTTGTGTGGTTGCGCCGCGCGCAGCTCGGCCACGCGCACGGTCTGGGCGCGGACCTCGCATACGTGTGCAGCCTGGGCGTCGGCTTCATGTGTGTGGAGATCGCGCTCGTGCATCGCGTCACGATCTTCCTTGGGCAGCCCACGTACACGCTGGTCGCCGTGCTCTTCGTGCTCTTGCTCGCCGGAGGTCTCGGCAGTCGCTTGCTCAGCGCGCGTTTCGCCGTGACGCAGAGCGCGTGGTGGCTCGTGGTGATCGCTGCGCTGGTCGCCGCCCTGCCGGCGCTCATCGATCTCGTGTTCGGTCTCGCGGCTGGCGCCACGCTGCCCTGGCGGGCGCTCGTGGTCACGCTGCTGATCGCGCCGCTGGGCGCGTTGCTGGGCGCGGCGCTGCCGGCAGGGCTGGCCCGCGCGGCCCGCGCTGAGTCTGCGCGGGTCGCCTGGCTGTGGGGCGTCAATGGTGCGGCCTCGGTGCTTGGGTCGATCCTCGCGACGCTGATCTCGTTGCATGCTGGCACGCGCAGCGCCCTGCTGGCAGGCGCAGCCCTGTACTTGCTTGCCGCACTGGTCTGGACGCTCGCGGGTAGTCGCGCCGCGCGTCAGGACCGCGCGAATGCCACGCAGAGCTGACCTGGTGCTCGACATCGCGACTCGCGGGCTCTAAATCAGAGATCACGATCCTGGAACGGCCTCTCGCACCGCTCGAATCGCCGGGTGCTATGTCGGAGCCCCTTGAAAGGGAACCTACCCTTCCTTCGGCGCCCCTCCTCGATCCCGACGCCTCGCCCGGCACGATAGACCGAACCCGAATCGCAATCTCTGATTTAGATCCTGTAGCAGCGTGAATCGACTGCCCCCATCATGGATTCCCACAAAAGCCCGCTGCGCGTCGTCAGTCTCGAGAGCCGCCAGGCCGCGGAGATGACGCGCCTTTTGGAGCGCCACGGCTGTGCGTCGATCAGTGCGCCCTCGATGCGCGAGGTGGCGATCGAGGATCAACGCGAGGTGTTGGCGTTCGGCGAACAGCTCATGTCGGGACAGTGCGACGTGCTGGTGCTGCTCACCGGCGTCGGCACGAAGTTGTTGATCGACGCGCTCGCGGCGCGTTGGTCGATGCCGCGCGTGCTTTTGGCGCTGGCGGGCATCCAGCTCGTGTGTCGCGGACCGAAGCCGGCGGCCGTTCTCAAGGGCATGGGTCTGCGCCCGGCCGGGGTCGCAGACGAGCCGAACACCTGGCAGGACCTGCTCGCCCTGCTCGGTGGCTCGATCGCGGTAGCTGGCCAGCAAGTGGTGGTGCAGGACTACGGTCAGCCGAGCGTCGAGCTGTGCGCGGCGCTCGCGCAGCGCGGCGCCCGCGTGCAGGCCCTGCCGATCTATGCCTGGGCGCTGCCATTGAACCTCGCTCCGCTGCGCGCCGCCATCGAGACGCTCTGCCGCGGCGAGGCCGACGCCGTGTTGTTCACCAGCCGCCGTCAGATCGATCATCTCCTGCAAGTGGCGCAAGCGGCCGGACTCGTGGATGCGCTACGCGAGGCACTGCTGCGCCAGGTGCTCGTGGTGTCGATCGGCCCAGTCACCACGCAGGCGCTGGTCGAGCATGGACTGCAGGCGGATCTGGTCCCTGCCCACCCGAAGATGGGTCACATGGTGCAGACGGTGGCGAAGGAGGGCGCGGCCGCAGTCGTCGCGAAGCGCACGCGCGCGGCGACGTAACACAGCCGTCGATAGCGGCTACGATCCCGAGCGATAGAGCCGCTGCGTGGCCAGCGGCAAGACCAGGTAGCAGCCCGCGCCGATCAGCAGCGTGACGTGGATCCCGAGCACCATCGACGTGCCAAGCGCGAGCCCGCTAGCGCATACGCCGCAGGCGCCGTTGATGCCCCACAGCCACGGCCCGAGCTCCGCGCCCTGGCTGTAGCCGTCGCCGTCGTGGGCGCTCGCTCCCGAGGTCTTCCTCTCCATGCGCTCCACGAGTCGCAGCCCCACGGGGAAACCGAAGCCCAGACCGATGGCCGTGGGGGCGACGAGCAGCAGGCTCACGACGATGCGCGTGGCGGTCGTGGCCGCCTCGAACGCCAGCATCGTCCGCGGCAAGAGCAGGCCCGCTACGACGATCAGTGCGGCCGGCACGAGCGGATAGAGCGTGGCCGCGCGGCGGCTTTCGAGCGACAGGCGCGAGGACAAGAGCGAGCCAACGCCCGTGAAGAAGATCATGCCGGCCAGCAGCACGGCGAGCGCGAGCGTGGGCCGACCCAGGAACACGTTGAGCCGCGAGAGCAGGCCCATCTCGACATACATGAAGCCGAGGCCGATCAGCGCGAAGTAAGCCGACGCCGCAAGGACGTCAGCGCGCGCGAGCGCGGGGAACGCGTGGCGGCGCAGCAACATGGGCCAGCCCACGGTCAGCAACGTGAGCAAGACGCTCACGATCGTGGCGTAGACCAGCGTCTGTGTGGCTTGCAGGTTGCCGAGGAAGCTCAGGTCGAGCTGGTCCACGCTGCCGCGGCTGGTGAACCAAGTGTGCGGCTTGAGCATCGAGAAGAAGAACGGTCGGGTATCGGTGGGCGGGGTGAGGTCCAGGTCCTGGCTTTCTGTCCAGCGCCACATACCCGCGCGCGTCTGCTCCTGCATCAGGCGTCGCAGCACCGGATGCGCCGGCAGCTTGCGAGGCGTCAGAATCATGTTGAAGCCCATACGCACCGCCTCGTTCTGCACGAGGTCGACGTCCGCTTCGGAGAATGGCTGGCGGGAGATGACGAGCGTCGCGATCTGCTCGGTCTGCAGGACCACCATGTGGCGCAGCGGGTTACCGACGCCCATCGACCACAGCGTCTCCATCGCGAGCGCGATCATGCGCGCGGTCTCGCCGGGCGAGTTGGTCAGATACCAGCGCGACACGGTGAACACCCCGTCTGGGGCGAGATGATCGAGGAAGATCTTCCACGCTTCGCGCGTGTACAGGCCGTTCTCCGACAAGCTGTAGGCGCCCGCGCCCGTGGAGGCCCAGGTGTCGATCAGCGACATCGTGATGACGGAGTAGCGACGGGTCTCGCGCGCCATGTACGAACGCGCCTCGTCGGTGACGAGCTCCACGCCCGGCAGCTTCGTTAGCCCCGAGAACTCAGCCATCTTGTCGGTGTGCAGGCCGACGATCAGATTGTTGATCTCGATCCCGACGACTGGGTGATGGCCGACACGCGCGGCCTCGAGCACGTCGCGCCCGCCACCTACGCCGATCACCGCCGCGGCGCCGCGCGGTCGCAGGTGATGCGCGAACGCCGTGATGTCCCAGTCGAGATAGGCGTGGTCTTCGGCGGAGCGTCCCAGCCGCGCCATCACCGTGCCGGCTGCACCGTCGATCAACACCGTGCGTTGCTCGATACCGCCGAGTACCTCGGGCGGCGTGTTGCGGCCGCGCGCCCAGAACGTCGGCTCCTTCATGACCGACTGACCGACTGTCACGCGCGAGTAGGTGTTCCAGTCGAGGTAGGTGAACCACTCGGGCAGCTCGCGGATGCCCTTGACCCAGACCGGTCGCAACGGCGGCGGCACGGCGTGCGCATTGGCCACGTTCAGCGCGGCGAGCGTCAAGAAGCCGAGCACCGCCCAGCGCAGGGGGCGCGCAGCTGCAACACAGAACAACACGCTCGCGAACCCAGCCACGACGCTTGCCGTGAGTGCCGCGCTTGCGGCGTCGATCGCGCCCAGGAGCGGAATGATGCAGACGCAGCCCAGCGCTGCACCGGCGAGGTCCACTGCGTACGCGACGCTCGGCGGCAAGCCCGCGCGCGTGAGCGCGAGCGTGAGTGTGATGCCCGCCAGAATGAACGGCATCGAGAGTGCGCCGCCGGCCTCGAGCAGCGCGAAGAAGCTCATGAGATCGGTGACCGGCGACAGCGGTACCGCCATGGTCAAACCGATGCAGACCGGCGTGGACAGCGCGAAAGCCAGCGCCGACTGCGCCATGCGTGCGGGCACTTGCTCGCGCCGGAACACGTCAGGGAAGACGAAGACCAGCGCGGCGCCCGCCGTCATGCCCAGCATGCCGAGCGAGATCACGAAGAACGCCAGATGGTACCAGGCGCTCACGCTCGTGATGCGCGTCAGCAGCACCTCCAGCATGAGCGTCGCCATCGCGACAAGAAATACGCCCGCGTAAGTGAATCCTCGTCGCATGCGCCAACCAGCCTACCTCAAAGCGCGGCGCGGCCGTGATCAAACCAACAAGCTGCGAGCGTGCGGTGACGTGGCTTGCGCTGCGCAGGGGCGTGCCGCCGTTGGGCGCGACTGCTCGTCAGGTTTGCGAGCGCAACAGTGACCATTGACACGCGCCCAGGTTCCGTCGGGTTGGCAGGTCGAACTCGCCGTGCGCAGCACCCGCGCGCAGTCCGTGTTCGTCTGCGGGACGGGTCGTTCGGTCTACCCGGACTGCTGACCGCCCCACAGGTGCACGGTCCGGCGCTCAGGCCATTGGCTGTGACACCGTTGGTGCCGCTGGAGCAGCCCGCGGCCCACGCGACGATACCCACAACCACCACAACCGACGGGAATGCTTTCGTGGTGTGCAGCATTCGCACACGCGTTCTGGACCAGTCAAGAGCGAGCGCTCACAATCCGCGCGGAGCAACCCTCGGGCGGCCACCGACCACACCGTCGAGCACGCGGGAGTGTCGGAATTTGCACAGCAAACAGCGCCGACGTTCTGTGATACCACCGACAGGCGCTCGTTGCGCCGCCCAGCTTCCCTGGAGCCTCTTGCCCAGCCTCGCGAGCACCGCCCTGCGCCGTTTCGGCTATCCCGCCGCGCTCCTGGGTCTTCTGGCCCTCGGCTTCGTCCTGCGTTCCCCGGTGCTGAGCGCTGGCTTCTACGCCGACGACTTCGATCACCACGCGATGCAGGTCGGCCACTACCCCGTGCCGCGCGGTCGCTTCGACATGTTCAACTTCGGCAACGGCAGCTCGGCCGAGAACCGCGTGCTGATGCAGAGCGGTCACTTCCCGTGGTGGAGCGATCCGCACATCCACCTGTCGATGTTCCGGCCGCTGAGCAGTGCGCTCATCGCCTTCGACTTCGCAGCCTTCGGGCTCGATGCGCGCTTCTTTCATCTTCACTCGTTCGTGTGGTGGGGGGTGCTGGTGGTTGCGGCGGCCTGGCTGCTCGCGGAGCTTCTGCCCACGCCCATCGCCTTGCTCGCGCTCTTCTTCTTCGTTCTGGAGGAAGGGCACGACTTGCCCGTTGGCTGGCTCGCCAATCGCAGTCCGCTGGTGGCGACCACGTTCGGCTTGCTCGCGCTGCGCGATCACATCGCGTGGCGTAACTCGGGGTCGACGGCCGCACGCTGGCGCTCGCTCGGCTTCTGCGTGCTGGCCCTTTCGGCCGGCGAATACGCCCTTTCAGCCCTGGCGTTCCTGGCGGCATTCGAGCTATTCGGCCGCAACGATGCGTTGCAGGTGCGGGTGCGAGCGCTGTTGCCCGTGGCAGCGGCCGGGCTCGGGTATCTGGTGCTGCGGCAGTCGCTCGGCTACGGCATCGAAGGCTCGGGCTTCTACATCAGTCCGAGCGCCACACCGTTGTCGTTCCTGGTCGCGCTCTGTTGGCGCATTCCGGTGCTCACCGGGGATCTGATGCTGGGCGTGGTGGCCGATTGGTACACGGCGGGCACTCCGTGGCGCGCCGCGATCCTAAGGCAGCAGTGGTTCTCGCCCGAACAGTGGCGTGCGCTGCCGGACTGGCACACCTGGCAAGTGCTGATCGGTGGCGTTTGTCTCGCCACGGCGCTGGCGCTCGTGCGCTGGCTCCCGAAGCTGACGGCTGCGACCACGGCCGCAGCGGCTCGCTGGCTGTTCGCAGGTGCGGTGTTGTCACTGGTTCCCGTGTCTGGCGGAATGGCGGCGGCTCGGCTCACCGTGGCCGCCTCGCTCGGTTTCGACGTGCTCTTCGCCGTGCTGCTGGCGTCGGCGGCGCAGCGCATCGTTCGCGCAGGCATCCTGGGTCGCATCGGGGCAGCGCTGGGCTGCTTCGTGCTGCTCTATCTGCATGGCTTTCAAGCGGCCCAGCGCGCGCAGATCGACTCGTACTCGCTGCGCTTTCGCTCCCGCGCCGAGCAGGCCTGGGTGCTCTCGGCCGATCTCGACGATCGGAAGCTGTCCGAACAATCGCTCGCCATCGTGGCCGCGCAAGATCTCGGGACCGCCTGGTACATCCCATACATCTTGCAGATGGCAGGCCGGCCGATGCCGCGGGCGGCCTGGTTGCTCAGTGGTGCTGGCCAAGCGCACGACCTCGAGCGCGTGGCCGACAACGCCGTCGATCTCACGGTGATCACGAGCCACGTCGATGGGATGGCGGTTGGCTCGAACTTTCGGCCCGCGGACAAGCCGTTCCAGGTTGGAGATCAGGTGCGTGTGCCGGGCTTTGTCGCCACCGTGCTATCCACGCTGCACGGCCAGCCGCAGCGCGTGCGCTTCGACTTCCCCTCGTCGCTCGACGACGGGCACTATGTGTTTCTCTTTCCCGGCGAACGCGGTTTGCGCCAGCTGAGCTTGCCGGCCGTGGGCGGGCGCTTGCGTCTGCGCAGCCCGGTCTACCCGAACGACGAATCCTTCGAGCTCTTGCGGCAGGATCGTGAAGCGGAGCAGCGGGCTAGCCATCCGCCGCGTGCAGAATCAGTACGCTGACCTCGGCGGGCGCGAGCACGCGCATCGGCGGCCCCCAGAATCCCGTGCCGCGACTCACGTACACCTGTGCCTCGCCGACGCGATACAAGCCGGCGACGAAGCGTGTGGTGATGCGAACGGCCCAGTTGAAGGGCCACAGTTGCCCATCGTGCGTGTGTCCGGAGAGCTGCAGGTCGACGCCAGCGGTCGACGCCTGCTCGAAAGTCCGTGGATCGTGCGCGAGCAGGATCACCGCGCGGTCTTGTGGCACGCCGGCCAGCGCCGCCTTCACGTCCGCGCCACCGCCGCCCATGCGGCGACCCGTTGGGTCATCGACGCCCGCGAGCACGAACGCGCTGCCCGTTTCTGCGTCTTGCACGCTCACGTGCCGGTTGCGCAGTGCGGTCATGCCGAGCTCGGTGACCTTGCGCGTCCAGTGACCTGCGCCCGAGTAGAAGTCGTGGTTGCCGGTCACGAAGAACACGCCATGGCGCGCGCGCAGCTGCGCAAACGGCGCGATCTCGGCTTCCAACTGACGCACGCCCCCATCCACGAGATCACCGGTGACGACGATCAGATCGGGTTTCGCCTGATGCACGAGCTCGACCACGCGCTGCGCGAACGCGCGGTGCAACAGGGGGCCGATGTGGATGTCGCTGATCTGCACGATGCGATAGCCGTCGAGGCGTCTGGGCCAGCGGCGCAGGTGGATGGGCACTTCCTTGATGCGCGGGCCCAGGCCGACCGAAAGCATGCCCCCGACGACGAGCGCCAGCGTGACGCCCACGACCACCTCGGCCCGCGTGCGTGCCAGCGCCACGCCTGACCAGCCCGCGAGCGCGAAGCCTCCATCGCTCAGCCCCAGCCCCAAGAGCAAGTAGAACGTGGAGCCCATCCACACCGAGGCTGGCCACGCGAGGAAGCGTGCGATGCGCGGCGCCAGCGTGCGCTCGGCGATCGGCGTGAGCACGAGCGACAGTGCCGCCGCCCAGACGGCCCAACGACCCACGCTCTGAAACGGCGCTGGCCACTGCGGATCGAGGAGCAAGCGTTGCGAGACGTAATGATGGATGCCGCCCAGCACGCTGAGCGCGATCATGAGGAACGCTGCGAGCAAGAGCGGAGGCGGCCGACCTTCACGTCGCGCGCTGCGCTCTGCGGCTGGCTGTGTCGTTGCGTCTGCCACGTGATGATGGTCGCAAGAAGTCGTGGGCCGTTATAAACGAAAGCGCCAGACCACTTGCGTGATCCGGCGCTCCGTCAGTCGATGTGGGCCGCTGGGCTCACATGTCCATGTCGGGCATGCCCGGCATGTGACCGTGACCGCCGCCAGCGCCGCTCTTGGGCTGGGGCTTCTCGGCGATCAGCGCTTCGGTGGTGAGCATGAGGCTCGCGACCGAGGACGCGTTCTGCAGCGCGCAGCGCACGACCTTCGCGGGATCGATGACGCCGGCTTTCACCAGGTCTTCGTAGGTATCCGACGCGGCGTTGTAGCCGAATGCGCCCTTACCAGCGCGCACCTTCTCGATCACGATCGCGCCTTCGACGCCTGCGTTCGCCGCAATCTGGCGCAGCGGTTCCTCGATGGCTTGACGCAACACGCGCACGCCAGCCGTTTCCTCCTCGTCGAGCTTGAGCTCGTCGAGCGCCGACTGGCAGCGCAAGAGCGCCACGCCGCCGCCAGGCACGATGCCTTCTTCGATGGCCGCGCGCGTCGCGTTGAGCGCGTCTTCCACGCGCGCCTTCTTTTCCTTCATCTCGACCTCGGTGGCGGCACCGACGTTGATCACTGCCACGCCGCCGACCAACTTGGCCAAGCGCTCCTGCAGCTTCTCTTTGTCGTAGTCGCTCGTGGTCTCTTCGATTTGCTTGCGGATCAGCTCGATGCGGCCTTTGATCTCGGCCTTGTTGCCGCCGCCATCGACGATCGTGGTGTTGTCCTTGTCGACCGTGATGCGCTTGGCGCGGCCGAGGTCGGCCACCGTGACGTTCTCGAGCTTGATGCCGAGGTCTTCGCTCACGACCTTCGCACCCGTGAGGATGGCAATGTCCTTGAGCATTTCCTTGCGGCGATCACCGAAGCCCGGCGCCTTCACGGCGACCGTGTTCAGCGTGCCGCGCAGCTTGTTCACGACCAGGGTCGCGAGCGCTTCGCCCTCGATGTCCTCGGCGATGATCAGCAGCGGCTTCTGCGCGCGGGCTACGCCCTCGAGCAGCGGCAGCATGTCCTTCATGTTCGAGATCTTCTTCTCGCAAACGAGGATGTACGGGTCGGCGATCTCCGCCTCCATGCGCTCTTGGTTGGTCACGAAGTACGGCGACAGGTAGCCGCGGTCGAACTGCATGCCTTCGACGACTTCCAGCGTGGTGTCGAGGCTCTTGGCCTCCTCCACGGTGATCACGCCTTCCTTGCCGACCTTCTCCATGGCGTCGGCGATGATCTGGCCGATCGTCATGTCGTTGTTGGCCGAGATGGCGCCGACCTGGGCGATCTCCTTCGGATCCTTGGTCTGCTTGGCGACCTCGCTCAGGCGCTTGACGATGGCTTGCACGCCGGCTTCGATGCCGCGCTTGATCGACATCGGGTTGTGGCCCGCGGCGACGAGCTTGCTGCCCTGCTGGAAGATGGCTTGCGCGAGCACGGTGGCCGTCGTGGTGCCGTCGCCTGCAACGTCCGACGTCTTCGACGCCACTTCGCGCACCATCTGGGCGCCCATATTCTCGAAGCGGTTGGAGAGCTCGATTTCCTTCGCAACGGTCACGCCGTCTTTGGTGATCGTCGGCGCGCCGAAGCTCTTTTCGATCACGACGTTGCGACCCTTGGGGCCCAGCGTGACCTTCACAGCGTTGGCAAGCTTGTCGACGCCCGTGCGGATCAGATCCCGTGCGGTCTCGGCGTAGATGATTTCCTTAGCGCTCATATGTCTGTGTCCTGCTTTGAGTCAGAAGTTGGATGGAAGATGTGCGCCGAGGGTCAGCGCTCGATGATGGCGAGGATGTCTTCCTCGCGCATGATGAGATGGTCTTCACCGTCGATCTTGATGTCGTTGCCGCCGTACTTGGCGAAGAGCACGGTGTCGCCCTTCTTCACTTGCAGCGGGCGAACGGTGCCGTTCTTGAGGATCGCGCCGTTACCCACCGCCACGACCTTGCCCTCCTGGGGCTTCTCTTTGGCGGTATCGGGGATGATAATTCCCCCCTTGGTCTTCTCTTCTTCGCGCACGCGCTTGACGAGAATGCGGTCCTGCAATGGGCGAATCGACATCGTGAGTTCCCTCCGTCTACGTGGCCCCGGATGGTTGTTGGGGCCGAAGTGGGTTGCCAGCGGCCGATGAGGGACCGACTGGGGGCCGCAACGTAAGTTCGTTGCGGCGCGAGTCAAGCCCCCCGGGCGGGGTGCCACCGCCGTGGTGATGCCCTATAGTCGCGCCGCTAGGGGTGACGCGCCCGAGCGCGTCTGAGAGAGACCCTTTGAACCTGATCCGGATCATGCCGGCGGAGGGAAGTCGTGGAAGAGAAGTCACTACGCAAGCTCACGGTGGCCGCCGCCGGCACGAAGGACCTCGCGGCCAGTCGCCCGCTCTCGGAGAGCTTCCCCAGCTCCCGGAAAGTGGAGCAGGGCGAGCTCGACGTACCGTTTCGCGTGATCGAGCTCTCGGGCGGGGAGCCGCCGCTGGCCGTTTACGACACGAGCGGCCCGGAAGGTATCGACCCGCGCAAGGGTCTGCCTGCGCGGCGCGCACCCTGGATCGCAGAGCGCCTCCAGCAGAGCGACGGCAACGTCTCGCAGCTGCACTACGCGCGCAAGGGCGTGATCACGCAGGAGATGCGCTTCGTCGCGGCACGCGAGCAAGTCGAGCCCGACTTCGTGCGCAGCGAAATCGCGCTCGGTCGCGCGATCATCCCGGCGAACATCAAGCATCCCGAGATCGAGCCGATGATCATCGGTCGCAACTTCCTGGTGAAGATCAACGCGAACATCGGCAACTCGGTGGTGGCGTCGTCGATCGAGGAGGAAGTCGACAAGCTGCGCTGGGCCACGCGCTGGGGCGCCGATACCGTGATGGACCTGTCGACCGGCAACGACATCCACGAGACGCGCGAGTGGATCTTGCGGAACTCACCCGTACCGATCGGCACTGTGCCCATCTACCAGGCGCTCGAGAAGGTGAAGGGCAAGGCCGAGGACCTGAACATCGACGTATTCCTCGAGACGCTCGAAGAGCAAGCAGAGCAGGGCGTCGACTACTTCACGATCCACGCGGGCGTGCTCCTGCGCTACATCCCGATGACCGCCAAGCGCATGACGGGCATCGTGTCGCGCGGTGGCTCGATCATGGCGAAGTGGTGCCTGGCGCATCACCGCGAGAACTTCCTCTACACCGACTTCGAGCGGATCTGCCGCTTGATGAAGAAGTACGACGTGTCGTTCTCGCTCGGGGATGGGCTGCGGCCCGGCTCGACGGCAGACGCCAACGACGAGGCTCAGTTTGCGGAGCTCACCACGCTCGGCGAGCTCACCAAGGTCGCCTGGCAGCACGACGTGCAGGTGATGATCGAAGGCCCTGGCCATGTCGCCATGGACAAGATCAAAGAGAACATGGACCTGCAGCTCAGCACGTGCCACGAGGCCCCGTTCTACACGCTGGGCCCGCTGACTACCGACATCGCGCCCGGCTACGACCACATCACCTCCGCGATCGGCGCGGCCATGATCGGCTGGTTCGGCTGCGCGATGCTCTGCTATGTCACGCCCAAGGAGCACCTGGGGCTGCCCAACCGCGACGACGTGAAAGCAGGCGTGATCGCCTACAAGATCGCGGCGCACGCGGCGGATCTCGCCAAGGGCCACAAGGGTGCGCGTGACCGCGACGATGCGCTGAGCAAGGCGCGCTTCGAATTCCGCTGGCAGGATCAGTTCAACCTGGCGCTCGATCCCGAGACCGCGCACGCCTTCCACGACGAGACGCTGCCCGCCGACGGCGCCAAGCGCGCGCACTTCTGCTCGATGTGCGGCCCCCATTTTTGCTCGATGAAGCTGACGCAGGACGTGCGTGATCTCGCAGCCGAGCAACGCGCGGGGCTGGAAGCCAAGGCGCAGGAATTCCGCGAGCAGGGCGGCGAGCTTTACAAGCCCGAGAGCGACGCGGCGGCAGAGTAGCGGCGGCCGTCGCGCGATGACCAGTCGACGCCAGCTGGCTGCCGTGATCACCTCGTTCGCGGCGCTCTCGGTCCTCTATCTGGCCGGTGGCGGCTTTTCCCCGAATGGCGACTGCAAGCCTTCGGTGTTCCAGCCCGTCGTCATTCTGAGCAGCCACAGCTACGTGTTCACACCGCACAATGCGCCTTTCATGTTCAGCTGGCGGCTGCGCACCGAGCATGGCGAGGTCGCCCTGCCGCATCGCGCTTGGCGCTTCGAAGACGCCGTGCCGGCGCGCGCCGCACTCGAGCGCGCGGGTCTGCTGCGCGTCGGCGCCGAGCGCTACTACCTCTCACCGACTCGCGTCGCAGGTGAGTACGTCAACAACTACGGACCGTTGCCCGGCCTCATGCTGTTGCCACCGTTCGCCGTGCTGCACGCGGTGTTCGGCGATCTGCGCCTGCACCCTGCGCTGATCTGGCAGGGCGCGAAGGCCGTGGTCGCGTTGCTCACGGTCCTGGCCGCGGTCCTGTTGTTCGCGACGGCGCGCCGCTGGGCCACGTTGCCGCAGGCTGCGCTCGTGACGTTCACGTTCGCGCTCGGCACCGTCGCTTGGCCCGTCGCGAGCCAGACGCCGTACCAGCAGAGCTTCAGCCTGCCGTGGCTGGCGCTCGGCCTGTGGGGTGCGTCGCGCGCGCAGCAGTCGCTTCGCGCGGCGCTGGTGTGCGGGCTCGGCTTCGGGCTTGCGGTCGCCGTGCGCGCGCCACTCGCTTGTTACGCACTGTCAGTCGGAGTGTGGCTGCTCGTGCCGGCTGCACGCGCAACGCTGTGCAGGCAACCCGAGGCCCGAGCCGCCTGGGCGCGGCTACTCGGCTACGGCCTCGTAGGTAGCGTCCCTGTTGCGCTCGTGCTCGCCTACAACCTGCACTTCTTCGGGAGTCTGAGCGGGTTCGGTCAGCTGCAACGAGCGGCCCTGGTTCACTCAGGCGATGCCTGGCAGACGCCTCTGCTGAGCGGTGTTCTCGGGCTGCTGTTCAGCCCCGCGCGCGGCTTGCTCGTGTACTCTCCCGTGCTGGGGTTCGCGGCGTACGGAGCGGTGCGCGTGTTCCGTGAACCGCGCTGGGCTGCCCTGCGCCCAGTCACCGTCGGCGCGCTGATGATCTTCGTGCTGTATGCGAAGTGGACGGTTTGGTGGGGCGGTTGGACCTACGGGCCACGGCTGCTGCTCGACGTCGTGCCGGTGGCATGCCTGCTGCTTCTGCCCGCGTGGGAGCGTGTCGCGACGCGCTCGGTCGGCCGCGTGGTGTTCGGGGTGGCCCTGGGTTGGTCGGTGCTCACGGCGTGGCTGGGCGCGTGTGTCTACGACTTGCATGGGTGGAACGCACGCGAAGCTTACAGAGTGAAGGAGCCGCGCAGCGGTGCGGTCGCCGTCGTCTTCGACCGAGACGCCGCCGCTTCGGCCGCACTAGCGCTGCATGCCGGCGTCCAGACGATCCACATGGACGTCGACACACCGCGCTACCACTGGCGACTCTGGTCGTGGACCGACAGCCCGCTCGTCTACTACGCTGAACACTTCACCGAGGCGCGCGCGCTACGCCGGACCTTGATGCGGCTCGCAGTCCAGGACCCTGTGCGCTGAGCTCGAGCCCGTGTCTGTCACTGGTTCAGGCTGATCTGCTGCCGCGCCGTGCGCCTGGCTCTCGAGGAAGCCTATGACGCGCTCGCGCAGCACGTAGTAGCTCGGATCTTGAAGCACCGCGCGTCGCTCGCGCGGTCGCGGCAACGGCACGCTCAAGATCTCGCCCACGTGCGCTCGGGGGCCTGCCGTCATCATCACGATCCGATCGGAGAGCAGGAGCGCTTCGTCCACGTCGTGGGTGATCATCAGCGCGGTCTTGTCGTCGTGAGCCCATAGCTCGATCAGCACGTCCTGCAGCTCCATGCGCGTGAGCGAGTCGAGCATGCCAAACGGCTCGTCGAGCAGTAGAAGCTTTGGATCGAGCGCGAAAGCGCGTGCCAGACCGACGCGCTGGCGCATGCCCGCGGAGAGCGCGGCTGGGCGCTTGTGCAGACAGTCGCCGAGGCCCACCAGCTCCAGGTAGTGAGCGGCGATCTCTGCCTGCCGACGCCGCGGTTCGTTCGCGTGGACCTCGGCCACCCCGAGCAGCACGTTCTCTCGCGCTGTCATCCAGGGCAACAAGCTGGGCGCCTGGAACACGACGCCGCGGTCCGGGCCGGGCCCCGTGATCTCCTTGCCGGCGAGGACGATGCCGCCGCCGCTGCTGCTCGTGAGACCTGCCACCATCGACAAGACCGTAGACTTGCCGCAGCCCGAGTGGCCGATGATGCTCACGAACTCGCCGCGGCTTACGTTGATGTCGAACCCGTCGACGACGAGCGTCGAGCCAAAGGCTTTGCTGAGGCGACTGATCTCCAGGTATTTCGAGCTCACGACACAGCCTCCGGCGCAGGGGTGAGCGCGCGCGTGGTCGCCGCACGCGAGCGCTGCTTGCGCGCCTGGTTGGAGCTGAGCAGGTAGTCGATCACCTGGCCGCGGATCACCTTGAAGCGCGGGTCGTGATTGATGGCTTTTCGATCGCGCGGTCGCTCGATGTCGACCTGGACCGAAGGGCCGAGCTTCGCGGCCGGGCCGGCGTCGAGCGGGACGATGCGATCGGCCAACAGGATGCCCTCGTCGACGTCGTTCGTGATCAAGAGAATGGTCTTGCCGCTCACCTGGCAGATGCGCGCCAGCTCGTCCTGCAGCGTGGCGCGGGTGAGCGCGTCGAGCGCGCTCAGAGGCTCGTCGAGCAACAGTAACTCCGGCTCCGTCGCCAGAGCGCGTGCTACCGCGACACGCTGGCGCATGCCGCCCGACAGCTCGGCAGGCTTCTTGTCGCGTGCTGCATGCAGGTTGACGAGAGCAATGTGCCGCTCGGTATGAGCCAGCTTCTCGGCCTTCGACCAGGTCGGAAAGACCTGGTCAACTGCCAGGTAAACGTTGTCGCGAACGCTGAGCCAGGGCAGGAGCGAGTAGCTCTGGAACACCACGCCGCGCTCTTTGCCCGGGCCGCGCACGGGTGCCCCATCGAACGTGATGCGGCCAGCGTCCGGCGCGAGCAGCCCGGCAATCAGCGACACAAGCGTGGTCTTGCCCGCGCCCGAGAAGCCGACAATCGCAACGAGCTCACCCCGATGGATTTCGAGATCGAGGTCACGCAGCACTTCGGTGCGCTGGTCGCCGGTGCCGTAACCCTTGCTCACGCCCTCGAGCACGACCAACGCCCGGGCGCTCACGCGACCCTCAGCTTGGCTTCGATGAGGCTCATCAGTCGATCGAGGATGAAGCCGACGATGCCGATCGTGGCAATGCACAGGATCAGGTGTTCGTAGATCAGGCTGTTGTATTCCTGCCAGAGGAACCCGCCCACCCCAGGAGCGCCCGTGAGCATCTCGGCCGCAACGATCACGAGCCAGGCGATCCCCAGGCTCAGGCGGAAGCCCGTGAACATGTACGGCAAGGCAGCCGGTAGCGTGATCTTCAACATGCGCTTGGTGCGCGAGAGCTGCAGCACGCGCGCCACGTTGATGTAGTCCTGCGGGATAGAACGCACGCCGAGCGCCGTGTTGAGCACGGTCGGCCACATCGAGCACATCGCGATGGTGAAGATGCCCGCGGGCTCGGGCTTCTGGAAGAGCACGAGCCCGAGCGGCAGCCAAGCCAGCGGCGACACTGGCCGCAGGATCTGGATGATCGGATCGAAGCTCTTGGTGAAAGACTGTGACATGCCGAGCAGCAGGCCGAGCGGCGTCCCGACCAGGAGCGCAAGCGAGTAGCCCTTCGCGACGCGCACGAGCGAGTACCAGGTGAAGCGCAAGATGCCCTGGTCGAGCTCGCCGCGCTTGGCGAACGGATCGAGCACGTAGAGCTTGCTCACCTCCCAGGTCTTCCACGGGCCCGGCAGCGTGGGCGCGACCGTGCCGCTGAGGATAGCCCACAGCGCCATGACCGCACCCACGCCGACCATCGGCAGCACGAGCAGCTCGAACAAACGTTTTCCTACGGCGTTGCTAGACATCTCTTGCCTCCGGAACAGAACAGGTGCGCCCTGCCAATGGCGCGGTGCGATCGTCGCCGACGATCGCTTGCAGCGCGCCTCGTTCAACCCACCAGGTTGTTCACTGCGAACGCTCTCGCGTAGCCCTCCGGGTCCGCGGGGTTGAACGTGACCCCGTCGAACAGTGTCTCGGGCTCGTTGTTCAGCCCAGCGTGGGCGTACCCGAGCTCTTTCATGGCCTCTTCGTAGAGGTCGTTGCGCATCACGCGCTTCACGATGCTTTCGTAGTCCGGCTTCTGCTGGACCATGCCCCAACGCCGGAACTGCGAGAGCCACCAGGTCGCGTACTTGGGCTGCGGGTAGTTGCAGTTGCGCGAGCTGAAGATCATGTAATTGGGATCTTCCTTCTTGCGGCCGTCTCCGTAGTCGTAGTGCCCCTGCAGCCGGCCCAGGATCACCTCGGGTGGACAGTTGATGTACGTCGGACGCGAGACGATCTCGGCTTGCTCGGGCCGATGATCGAGCACGTCGAGCCAAACACTTGCCTCGTGCAGGGCCTTGAGCACCGCCTTCACCGTCTTCGGGTTCTTTTGCGCAAAGTCCTCGCGGAACGCGCACACCTTTTCCGGGTGATCCTTCCAGATCTCCTGTGTCGTCACGCCCGTGAAGCCGATACCGTCGGCGATGGCGCGCGCATTCCATGGTTCGCCGACGCAGAAGCCGTCCATCTTTCCGATCTTCATGTTGGCGACCATCTGCGCCGGAGGCACCGTCACGAGCGCCACGTCCTTGTCGGGGTTCACTCCACCCGCACCGAGGTAGTAACGCATCCACATCGCGTGCGTGCCGGGTGGGAACGTCATGGCGAACGTCAGCGGCGTGCCGGCCTTCTTCGCGGCGTCGGCCAGCGGCTTGATCGCCGCCGGCCTGTCCGCGACTTTGTTCTTCCACTCGGATTTGAGCGTGATCGCCTGACCGTTCCGATTGAGCAACCACGGCACGACCATCGGGACCTGTGGCGAGCCGAGCAGTCCCATCGTGGATGCGATGGGCATGCCGAGCAGCATGTGCGTGGCTTGAATGTCGCCGTTGCTCAGCGAATCGCGGATCGCTGCCCAGCTCGCGCCCTTCATCACGGTCGAGTTGATCCCGTACTTCTTGAACAGGCCTTTCTCGTGCGCGATCACGATCGGCGAGCAGTCGGTGAGCGCGATCATCCCGAAGCGCAGATCACTCACCTCCGGCGCGTTGACGTTGACGGGCGCCGACGTTTTCGTCGGAGTGGCCAGCCCGTCCCCTGCCTTGGCAGGCGCGTTATCGCCACTCTTGCAGGCGCCACCCAGCAGCGTCGTGCCGAGTGCCGCGCCGCCGACGCCAGCGGCGCCTAGTTTGAGAAAGTCGCGGCGCGATACAGCAGAGGTGCTCGGTGCCCCACGTGCAGGTCGCGTCATGGTTTGTCGGGTGTGCTTGTTCTTCATGATGGCGCTCCTTCTTCAGAACACGACGGGGATGTCGAGTTGCAGAACCTTGTAACTCTGCTTGGCCATGGGGTTGTCGAGCCCGACCGAGTACGAGAGGCCCGGACGCAGCCAGATCTTTTCTCCGAGCTTCGCGTGGAAGCGCACGCCGATCGCGAACGTGGAATTGTCCCGCAAGGTGTCGGTCAGGTCTTTCTTGACCGAGAGCGGAGTCGACAACCAGCGCTGATGCCGCAGCTCCGCGCCCAACGAGAGCGCGGGGATCACGAAGTACCCGACGTGCAAGCCTGCGGTGAAGTTGGTCTTGGACGAGTCGGGGTTTGGCGCGGGCTTGCCGGCGGCCGGTGCTTTGTCTCCCCGCACACGTGTCAGCTGCAGCAGCGTAGCCTCGCCCTGGACGGTCAGCCCGTGCGCCACGTACGCGAGGTCGATGCCCGGAAATACGGTGAAGTCGTTGACTGCGAACATCGCGTTATCCATCGCAGAACGCGCCAAGATGCCTGACTTGACCGCGGTGGATACGTCGACGTCCGGTTTGTCTCCGCCACCCATGCCTACCGGGATCGCGAGTCCCAGGAAGATCGCGAGCTTCAGCTCCGGCGTGAGCTTGAACAGATACGTTCCGCCGATCACCGGGTTGATCACAGCGAAGCCGCTCCTGGGTGCAGCGGGCGCCCCTGCAGCTGTCGCGACCGAGGGCGGCGAGTTGCTCACGATGCCGAGGCGAATCATCGGTGCAAACGCGTCGGTCAGCTTGTACGAGCCGAGCAGCATGCTCGCCACGGTGGAGCCACCGTTGTGGTTGGTCGGGTTCTCGTAGAACGCGAACGCGGTGTCGGATCGCAACACGGTGCCGACCGCAGCGGGTCGCAGCTGCCAAGGCAGCGAATACGGCGGCGCCGTCGGTTTGGTGGACGGCTCGGCCGGGGCCGCGGGCTCTGCGCTCGGTGCGGCCTCGATCGTCGCGGCCGGCGTCGCGCTAGGCGTGGTCGATGCGGGCTGCGCTTCAGGCTCCGCTGCAGGCGTGGGCTGCGTCGCGGTCTCGCCCGCTGGCGGTGCCGCGGCGACGTTCGTGGCTTGCGCCACAGCGGTCGCCGCGCGCAACGCCACGGACGTCGCGAGCAGGAGCATGCCCACGATGCGCCACGACTGCTCGCGGCCAGAGAGAACGGTGGAGGTACGGCCCAAGGGCCGCGCTGGGGAGGTGGAGAGAGAGAGAATATGCATGCACTAAGAGGTAGTCGCGCCGTTTATCGCGAGCATTTCTCACCATGCACTTTTCTGTAATAACGCCGAAACATCTGGGTAAGTTACGGAGACGTTTCGTGGTGGACGTTTCGAGTCGGTGTCGCGGGCGCCAGCGGACGCTGCACGTAGCGCTCCAATCGTCTGCGCGACGCGCGCCGTGCTCTGCGCGCATGACTGCGCAGGCTCCACGCCTTCCGCCTGCGTTAGACCCGACGTGCCGGCTGGTCGTGCCGGACCAGCTCGCGCGCGGCTCGCTCATTGCGCCGGAGGCTGCGCGCGAGGGCATCGAGCGTCTTGTGCACGAGCGCGGTTGCGGAGCGCGGTGTGGTGAGCTTGGCGCGCAGCCGTACGGGCGCGGCATGCGGGTCGTCCAAGAACTCGCGCACGGCCGCGGTGAACGCAGCGGGGTCGTCCTGATGCAGGTAGTGCCCGCAGCCGGGGAACGCTCTGAAGCACACGCCGTCCATCTGTTCGGTGAACGCGCGTCCGTGCGCGATGGGGATGAGCGTGTCGCGTTCGCCCCACAGCACCGCGACCGGCGGAAACGTCGCGACCTCGTGGGCACGCTGCGAGAAGAGCCGCCGCTGTCCGCGAAAGTCGATGACGTCGCGCACGGTGCGCGAGAATGCCCGTGCCGTACCGCGCACGGAGTTCATGGCGGACAGCGCCGCCACGTCCTGCTGGCTACGTTCGTCGCGTCCGTGGCCCAGTGCGCGGCGCGTCCCAAAAGCCATGAAGGGCTGTCCGTAGTGCTCGACGAAGTGCGGGAAGGTCCCGAACTTGAGCCAGAAACCCACGTCCCGACCGAGCCCGCCTGACGCGGCGAGCACGACGCGGCGGATGCGCTCGGGACACTCAAGCAGCAGCATCTGCGCGACCCCGCCGCCGAACGAATGGCCCACCACGTCGACGGTCGGCAGGCCGCAGCGCTCGATCCAGCGCGCGATGATGTGCGCGTGCCACTGCAGCTCGTAAGAAGCATTGGGCCGACCCGACAGGCCGCAACCCGGTAGGTCCGGCATCAAGACGAGGCGATCGCGCGCCAGTCCTTCGGCGACGGGCCGCCACGTCAGGTGCGAGTCCATCATCCCATGCAGCAGCACGAGCGGCGGTGGTCCACCGGTGGCGCCGAGCTCGGCCCAGTGCAGCCGCACGCCGTCGACATCTGCATACGAGTGACGCAACTCCGCCGCCATGCGCCGCAAGGTTCGCACCGTTACCCTGCACCTGCAATCGCCCGCGCTGCGGCCTCGGCGCTCCGCTGTGCACGCTTGTTGCGCAGGCCGCCGCCACGGGCCCCAGGCTCGCGCGCCCAGGTCACGTTGCCGTCGCGGCCGCCTACCGGCAGCGTGCTGTGATGCGCGCGCTGACCTCCATGCAGCCCGCAAAAGGAATTTCGGCATGACCTCGCTGAGGTTGCAATCGGCCGTCCTCGTTTACGGTCGCGAGCGGTTGCAGCAGCCCGACCGGGTTGCGCGACGACGGACGCGGGGTCACGCCGCGAGCCGTGCGATGCAAGACACGCGCATGGCGCGCCACGACGTCTCGTCCGGGCTCGCGGTGCCGCGGCCCAGCTTGGACCGGGCCTCGGCGTGGTAGGTACCGATGGACCCACTGACCGCGCCCGCGCCCGCGCCCGCGCGACCGACGTGGCTCGGTTTCAGCTTCGGCTTCCAGAAGATGGGCTCGCTCGCAGATCAGGTGCACAAGACAGCATACTCGGCGGCGAGGCGGTAGACGCTGCGCGACAGCTGCCTCGCCTACCTGATCGCGCTGAATGTGCCGTGAGGCGTGGACACGTTTGCGGCTGTGTGCGTCGCGCTGATCGCCGCGCTGTGCTCGCGGGCCGCGCACGGACTGCACCGTAGCGAGCGGACGACGGCCACCCCGTGGTGTTGAGCGCGAGCGCGTCAGGGCCGGCGCCGCAAAAGCAAGACGCCGAGACCTTGCGGCCTCGGCGTTGCTTCGGAGTTGCAGCAGCCGGTTACTTCGCGGCGCTGGTGATCTTCATCACGCGGTCGAGCAACTCGGCCGGGTAGATGCGGCCCACGAGGTGCTTGCGCACCGTATCCGCCATCGTCAGGTATTCCTTCTCGCCGTCGGCGGTGAACTCGTCGGCCGTGTAGCCGCGCTTCACGAGGTTCGCGTACGCGCGGTCGTCCGACTTGCGCATGTCGTCCTTGTCGCCTTCGGTGCCCTTCTTGGCCTCCTCCTGCACCAGCTTCGCAACGTCGGGGGGCAGTGTGGCCCACTTGTCCTTGTTCATGATCATGGCGCCGAGCAGCACGCCCATGGTGCGCTTGGTCACGTGCTTGAGGTTCGCGTGCCACTGCAGCGAGACGACTGCGACGGCGGTCGCCATGACCATGTCGGCCATGTTGGTCTGCAGTGCGCCGTACACCTCGGGCAAGCCCAGCGGCACGCCGTTGGCACCAATCACATGGTAGATCTCCTTCATGACGTGGTTCGCGGGCCACACCCACGGACGCATGTTCTTGAGATCCGACGGGCGGTTCATGGCGTTCTTGGCGAACCAGCGGTACTGACCGCTCTCGCCCCAAGCCAGGAGCTTGAAGCCCGATTTCTCGAAGCTGCCTTCCCACTCTTTGCTCATCGCGGCTTGCACGGCTTCCAGCTGCTTGTAGTTGTTGATGACGCCCGGTGAGTCGAGCACGCTGACCTCACGCACAATCTGGCTCAGGCCGGTCGCGGTGATGATCGAGGCGTCCATCTGGCCGACCTTCATCTTGCGGATGACGTCGACTTCGTCGCCGGCCACGCCGCTCGGGTAGAGGCGCACACCCCACGCGTTGTTCGACGATGCGCGCAGACCCTTGTCGATCTTCAAGAAGCTCTTGGCGAGATCGGAGTCGCGCGGCGCCAATGTGGCGATGCGGATGAACTGGGTCTCCGCCGCAGTGGCGACTTTGGAGCTACCCGGCAGCGCGAGCATGAGCGCTGCGATGAGGGATGACGCGATGAGTTTGCGGATCATGGTCTTGTCACCTTGGTGGTACGGACAGAGAGCCCAAACGCCGCTCTCTTTTTTGCCTGATATACCCGCGTCTTCGACGCGAGCAGCAGGAGGCTATTCAGCGAGGGCCGGCACCGGCTACGCGTGCGAGTGCCGCTGCGGGGGTGTAACGGAAAGTGGGGGCCGAATCCAGTGGTTTATGCGGGCCGGGTGCAGCCGGTCGACGCCGACCTGCCTGGTAATATTTCATTGATTTCCATACATTGAGCCCATGCTCGCGAGGTGCTGGCGCAGGTTGGGGGTGAGCCTGCTGGCGTTGGCCTCGTGGCTGGCGTTGGCGGGGGGGCAGGCGCGTGGCCAAGACGCTCAGCCGACGTACGAGACCCGGCGTGTCCAGCTCTTCTTGGACAGCGAGCGGCTGGTCGAAGATCCGCAGCCGGAAGGCAAGACGGTCGCTTACGTTCGCTGCGTGCGTCGCCACGTACTGGAGGCTGACGATCCGATCGTGCTCGCCGGATTCGCGCCCACCTGGCCCAACTACTTCCATTGGCGGAGCGACGAGGTCACCGTGCGCCGCGAGGTGCTGCTGCGCGCCGGGACGCCGTACTTGGGCTCACGAGCGGAAGAGACCACTCGCAACTTACGCGACCTGGGCATCTTCTCGCTCGTGCGCGTAGTCGCGGTGCAGGTGCGCGATCCTCGACAGGTCGGCGTGATCGTCTACACGCGCGATCTCTGGAGCTTGCGTCTCGAGCAGCAGTTCGCGGGCGCGGGTTCGACGTTCTCGCTCGGTCTGCAGCTGGTCGAGCGCAACTTCTTGGGCCGCGGCAAGTCGCTCGCGGCGAACTTCGTCCTCGAACCGCTCAGGTACGTCGTCGGTCAGAGCTATCTGGATCCGCGCGTGTCCGGTGGTGAGTTGCGCCTGTACGAGGCGCTCTCGCTCTTCATCAACCGGGGCTCGGGCGTGCTCGAAGGCAGCAGCGGTACGTTGCTCTTCGGTCGGCCGTTCTACAACCTCGCGCAGCGGGTGTCGTTCGATCTGCTCGGGCAGTACGCGGATTACGTGTCTCGCGATGCGCCGAACGGACACGTGGCGGGCTTCGATGCGAGTCCGGGACCACGGCACGGCACCGAGTGTCGTCCGGGCGCGCCGCAGTGCCTACCACGCGTCTGGGATGCTCGGACCGTGAAGCTCGAGGCTGCAGTCTACTTGCGCACCGGTGAACGCTACACGCAGACCTGGAGCGCTGGCGCTGGCTTCCAGGATCGCGCGGTGGCTGCCAATGCCGAGACGGGGCTTGCGCCGACGCAGCGCGCCGTGTTCGAGCGCGAAGTGCTGCCGCGCGTGCGACGTTCGGCGTATCCGTTCGCGCGCTACCGCCTGGACTTGCCGACCTACGTCGTGTTCACGAACCTGGGTACGTTCGGTCAGAGCGAGCCGGTGCAGACGGGGCCGCGGCTGGATGCGCGCTTCGAGTTGCCGCTGACGGCGTTCGGGTCATCCAACGATGGCTTCGTGACGCGTGGATCGCTGGGCTACGTTTGGGCCCGACACGATGCGCTGCTCGACGTGGTCACGAGTGCAGGCGCGCGGCTGGATGCAGCGCGATTGGTGGACGAGCATGGCCTTTTGCGCGTGCGCGGCGCGAGCCCTACGTTGCCGTGGGTGCGCGGTCGCCTGGTGTTTCGCGGGATCTGGGACGAGCGCCGCCGAGACACGCAACGTACCCTGGTGGCGCTCGGCGGCGACACAGGCCTGCGCGGCTACGGCAGCGGCACCTTCTACGACTTCGGGGCGAGCTATCTGCTCGCGAACGTCGAATACCGCACGCCCCCGCTCGCGCTGCAGTCGGTACAGCTGGGGTTGGCCGCTTTCTACGACGCCGGGGCCGTCTATCGCGACTTCTCGCAGGCGCGCGGCCATCATGCGGTAGGGCTCGGCTTGCGAGTGCTGTTGCCGCAGTTCAATCGTTACGTGTTTCGCGTGGACTGTGGCACGCCGCTCGATTCGCCAGGCTTCGGCCTCGTGCTCAACATGCTCAGCTACGGGACCGAACAGCTGATCGCGCTGACGCCTGGCGAAGACGCGCTCGCGCCCGCGCCGCTAGATCTCAATTGAGTCGCGACGCGAGCGTCAGAGCGCTCGCGCCAACATGCGCTCCATGAGATCGAGCAAGAGCAGCATGGCGATGGGTGAGAGGTCGAGGCCGCCGGTCTTGTCGGGGCCGATTACGGCGCGGATCGGGGCATAGAGCGGGTCGGTGACCTGGCTGGTGAACGAGCGCGGGAACTGTTCCTTGTTGGGCATGAACCAGCTGAGCAGCGCGTCGCCGATGATGATCAGCTTCAGAGCTTTGAGCAGGGCAAACAGCAGGGCGGGCATGACGGGCGCAACCTTCCAACGAACCGGTCAGCTGCGCAAGCGACGGGCGCCGGGCAGAGAGAAGAGGAACCCGTAGGCTGCGCCCGCGAGCAGGCCGGCCAGGTGGCAGTAGTTTGCCATGCCGCCGACGAGGCTGTGCAGCGCACCGGTGAACCCGAGTAGCAGCCAGAGCCCGAAGAAGATGAACGAGTCGCGGCGCAGGATGATCTCGGCGTTGGGATCGAAGCGCTGGTGCGCCCAATGGTAGCCGACCATGGCGTAGGCGACGCCTGACATGCCGCCGAAGTTGGGCCCTGCCATGTACAGCTGGGCCAAGTTGCTGACGGCGGCGGTCCATAGCACGAACAGGATGAATGCGGCCTTGCCGAGCTGTCGTTCCGCGGGCGCGCCGAGATCGATGACGCACCACACATTGAAGAAGAGATGAAAGAAGCCGAAGTGAAGGAAGATCGGCGTCCACAGCCGCCACAGTTGGCCCTGCTGGAGCAGGTCACGCGCCGCGTCCCAGAGCGTGCGGCCGCCCCCGTGCTGGTAGCTGGCGATGCTGAGCGCCTGCACGCGAGCCGCGTGATCGCCGAGGTTGGTGGCGAGCGCCACGACAACGCAGGCGACAATCATCCAGAACGTGATGGGGGTGCGACGTGCTGCCGTTCGCAACGCTTGCGGCAAGTCGATGGCGCGCGGCCGCGGGCGCTGCGCCGCGGGCTGTGCGGCCGTGCGCGCAGCTTGCGCGGTGCGCAGCGCGGTCACGAAGCGCTCGTCACTCGGATCGGCGGTGAAGCCCGCAAGCAGGCTGCGCGCTCGGGCGAGGTCGGCTTCGAGGACGATCCAGAGGGCATGCCCCGAGCCCTCGACCGAGCGTACGTCCGTGGCGATGCCCTCAGCGTGCAGGATGTCCAGCACGCTTTGCGCGAGGCGCGGGTCGTCGAAGCTGGCGAGCTTGCGCATGGGGCAACGTACAGCCTAGCCGCTGGATTGGTACATCTCCAGCCGCGTCTATCGGCCTGGCCGGGCGGCGCGGCGCTCCGGAGCCGGCGCGGCACGCTGGGCTCGGCTGCGCGCCTCGTCGCACGTGGGCAGCGCTGCGAGCTGCGACTGCGCTTGCATAGACGCGCGCGCTCGCGGTATCGAGGCCGGATGAGCGAGCGACCCAAAGACCCATCGTCTGCACACGCGGCCGAGACGCTGCCAGTCGTCGATGTGAGCGAGCGTGCTGGCGAGCGTGCCGGCAACCCCCAGGTGCTGCACACGCGGCTGTTCATGCAGTTGCTTGCGTTCAGCTGCGAGTCCGAGCTTGCACCGAGCGTCGCTCTGCGGCGTCTGCAGGACGAGCTCGCGGCGCGGCAGAGTCCCTACGTTCTCTACGAGGACGTGAACGATCCGCGCGGTGTGGCGGTGCTCACCTGGAGCGAGCAGCCCGCCGATTTCGTCACGCGGACACGGCCGGCGATCCTCTCGCCGGGGCTCGCGGGGCTGCGCCCGCGTCCCGAACTCTCGATGCTCGGAAGGACGTACTCGACGGGCTTCGAGACCGATCTGCGGTTCTGGCTGCTGGACCGGCCGCGACAGACCGTGGTGAACCCCAAGTGGCCGTGGGCGATCTGGTATCCGCTGCGCCGTGTCGGGGCGTTCGCGCGGCTGGCGCCCCAGGAGCGCGGCGCGATCATGGCCGAGCACGGCAAGATCGGGCGCGCGTATGGCGAGCAGGATCTAGCGCACGACGTGCGGCTGGCTTCCTACGGGCTCGACGCCAACGACAACGAGTTCGTGATAGGGCTGATCGGCCACGACTTGCATCCGCTCTCGCACGTCGTGGAGTCGATGCGGCGCACGCGCCAGACGGCCGAGTTCATGCAGCACATGGGGCCGTTCTTCGTGGGCCACGTTACCGCGCAATCGGCTTAGGAGCCTGTCGGAGAAAGCGCTCCCGTCGGTCTTCGGCCGCTTCTCGGACATCTTCTTGTGCGAAATCCTCAAAATACCACGCAGCATTCCTGCGGTTTCGCACAAGAACCTGTCTCGAGAATCGACTCGAAGCCCTCGGTCCGGCTTTCTCCGACAGGCTCCTAGAAGATGATCTCGGACAGCAGCCGCTCGAGCATCTGGATCAGCTTCGGCAGGCCGTCCTGCTTGCGAAAGTACCCATCTGCCCCGGCGCGCTCGGCGCGCGCGCGTAGCTCGTCCTCCGACAGGCCCGAGATCAACACGATCGGGATCAGGCGATTGGTCATGTGCGCCTTCAAGCTACGGCAGATCTCGTCGCCCGGCACGCCCGGCAACACCACGTCCGCGACGATCACGTCCGGCTGGAGCTTGTCGAGCACCGGCTGCAGCGTGGCGAGAGAACCGCAGCCGGCGACCACGTAGCCCTGGTTACGCAGCTCCAACATCAGCCGGTCTCGGGCACCGGTGTGATCGTCGATGACCAGCACGCGGTTCATCGTGTTGAGCGCGATGTCCCCGCCCGCGCGCGGAGGGCCACTGCTGAGCTTGCGTCGCACGGTGAAGCGCACCACCGAGATGAGGCGCTTGAACCCCCACTCCGTGCACACGTAGCCGTCGGCGCCGAGGTAGTCGGCGCGCGCGCGCAACTCCTCCTCGCTGTCGCTCGAGAACAGGTACAAGGGCGCGCGCAGATTCATCTGCAGCCGCAGGTCGGCCACGGCGCCGTGCCGATCGAAGAGCGCAGCGTGCGCGTCGACCAGCACGAGATTCGCAGTGCTGGCCTCACGCTCGGCCAGCACGCCCGCATGCGCGACCTCGTAGCCCTCGCGCTCCAGTACCAGGCCCAGCGCATTCATCACGACGTCCCCGTCGTGCACGAGCAGTATGCGTGGCATCGTGACATCATAACGCGGACCTTGGCGCAAAACCAAGGCACCTGAACGGGTCAAGACCTCGGAGCACGGCCCCTGCGCGCCGGCGCAGCCTCAGAAGTGCGAGTGCACACCGATGGCGACCACGTCGATGCCAGAGCGATAGCTGCCCGAGCTCACGATCCAGGGCGGATGGTCGGCCGAGGTCTTGGTCACGACCTGCACGAGCTTCGCTCGACCGTCGCCGGCCGGCCCGTCGCTGACGCCGCCGTTCTCGTACTTGATGGGCGGTCGCTGCGCGAGCGTCAGCTGCGTACCCACACGCTTGTCGATCGTGGTGATCTGCCCACCGGCGACGTAACGCGTGTAGATGTCGGACGCTTCTTCGTGCAGCGGCGCGCCGACCACGATCGTCTCCTGGATCATGTGTGCGTAAGAGAACACGAGGTCGGTGGTGCCCGCGACCCGGATCGTGAGGCCGCCGTGCAGCCCGACGCGCTGCACGGGCCAGTAATCGATCTGCATGTAGCTGGGATCGACGCCACGGTTCTCGTAGTGAACACCCGCGCTCAGAGCGAGCAGGCCCGGCAACACGTTGTAGCTGCCGCCCAGGCGCGCCGAGATCTGATCCTTCCAGCGCTTGTCGATGCGCGTGGCGGGCTGCGTCGGATCGGGGAACTGCACGCTGTTGACGGCGCCCGTGTGGTTCACGAACGCGAGCGTCTGGTGCTGACGATACTCGACGGTCTGCGCCTGATTGCGGCTGTTGATCTGGTACTCGAGGTCGAGCTCGGCATCCCAGCGCTCGTCCTGCATCGGGTCGTGCAGGGTCTTGCCCATCGAGAGCTCACCGCCACCGGTGCCCGTGGGCCGCGGCGCCAGCCGGTCGGAGTAGCGAATGCCGGCGCGCAGCTTCCACGGCATGTTTTGAGTCACGTCGAGGACGTCGAGCCGCGTGGAACGCGCCAGCGCCTGCGCGTAGTACTCGCCGGTGGTGAGCGTGACGCTGCCCGGCGCGTGCACCGAATCCTGATAACGAAACGCCGCGACGAGATCCCAGCGGTCGTTCGGCACCATGTGCACCGAAAAGGTGGCGCCGGGCACGAACAGGTCGCGCGCCTTGACGTGCGCGACGATGTCGCCGTCGGGACCGGTGCCGGGCTGCAGCGCGGCGGTGGTCGTGCTGTCGACCCAAACCATCCCCCACTCGACCGCGGCACCCACACGCAACCAACGGGTCAGCCGATAGCCGGCGCCGAAGGTGGGGAAGATGCCGAGCGTGCCGGCGTCCCGCAGCATGTAGCGCGTGGCTGCAGGGCGCAGATTGCCTGCACTGTCGTGCACCAAGCCGTTATTGTCACCCCACTGGCCCTGCGGCGTGGCCGCCGGGAACACCAGGCCGAAACCGATGCCGAGCTTCTCGCTCAAGCGGCCGGTGACCGCCAGCTGCGGCACCGGCATCAGGTGCTGCTGCATACAGACGGTGTCCAGCTGACCGTTGTAGTACGCACTCTCGGCGCGCCCGAGCTTGTCCGGCACGCCGAGATTCAGGATCTGCTGCCGCTGCGTGCCCGGCTCGGTGAAGCGCACGGGCTGACCGCCACCGTACACGCCCCAGCCGTAGTAGCCGATCGGATCCACGCAGGCGTGCATCGACGCGATGTTCACGTCGATCAGGAGCTGGCTGCCGCGCAGCTCGGCCAGACCCGCAGGGTTGTACGACAACACCATGGGGTCGTCGGCCCGCGCCGTCACAGCCCCGCCGCGCGCGAGTGCAGTCGCACCTGCACCGGCATACTCGAGCCCGCCTGCGGCCGCAGGGCGCGCGGGAAAGCTCGTCAGAGCGACGAGGCTGGCGAGACTGGCAAGTGCAGCGGAACGGCGCATGGGAGCTCCGCAGCGCGGAGGCTCAGAAGTGGCCGTGCACGCCGATCGCCACGACGTTCATGGACGAGCGGTAGATGCCGGAGTTGATGATGTACGGCGGCTGGCCGGCGGGGCTCTTCGTCGTCACCTGTTTCACTCGCGCGACCCCGTCCGGAGCGGTGGGCTTGTTCAGCTCCTCGAGCGGCGGCAACGTGCCGCGACCCGCGATACCGACACTCTTGTCGATGTTCGTCGGCGCCTGGCCGATGGGCGTGTTGTTGTAGATGGTGGTCGCATCGAGGTGCGACGGCGCCGCGACGACCATCGTCTCGTCGAAGATGTGTGCGTACGAGACCACGAGATCCGTGGTGCCGAAGAGGCGGAAGGTCACGCCGCCGTGCAGGCCGATGCGTTGCACAGGCCAGAAGTCGATCTGCATGTACGCCGGGTCGACGCCGCGGTTCTCGTAGTGGACGCCGCCCATCACGCTGAAGAGGCCGGGCAGAACGTTGTAGGTGCTGCCGACGCGCAGCGATATCTGGTCTTTCCAGCGCTTGTCGATGGTGGTGGTGACCGCCGTGAAATCCGGAAACGCTGCCGTAGTGACCGCGCCGGGCATATTGCCCATCGGCTTGCCCTGGAATGCCACCAACTGGTTCGGCTGGTAGCTGATGGTCTGCGCCTGGTTACGCGAATTGATCTGGTACTCCGCGTCGACCTCGACGTCCCAGCGCTCGTCTTCCATCGCGTCGTGAACACGCTTGGAGGGGAAAGCGTTGGCATCGCCAGCGCCCGTGCCCGTCGGGCGCGGAGCCAAGCGGCTCGAGTAGCGCACGCCCCCGCGCAGCTTCCACGGCATGTTCTGCTTGATGGAGAGCACGTTGAGATGACGCGTGGTGTGAGCCACCGTATCGGCGCCGAACACGCCGGTGGTGAGATCCAAGTTGCCGGTCGCATCCACCGAGTCCTGGTAGCGGAACGCGGCCACGACATCGAGGTTGTCGTTGGGCACGACGTGCACCGAACCGGTGAAGCCGGGGATGAAGTAGTCGTGCCCCTTGATGTGCGCGATGACGTCGTTGTCGGGACTGGTGCCAGGACCGACGCCGGCCATCTGGGTCGAGTCGACCCAGACCATGCCCCACTCGAACGCGCCGCCGACGCGCAGCCACGGCGTCACGCGATAGGCCAGCCCGAAGGTCGGGAAGATGCCCAGGTTGCCCGCGTTCATCAGCATGTAGCGCGTGGCGGCAGGACGAAGCTCACCGGTCTTGCCGTGGATCACGCCGTTGCTGTCGCCCCACTGGCCGGTCGGTGACATCGCCGGAAATGCCAGGCCACCGCCGATGCCGAGCTTGTCGCTCAAGCGGCTGGTGACGAGCAGCTGCGGAACCGGCGCGACGTGCTGGTTCATGCAAACGGTGTCGAGGGGATCGTTGTAGTAGGCGTTGGCCGACGCCGACGCGGGCGGCGTGCCGAGCGGAATGTTGTTACGCGCACCGGTGGCGGCATCCGGGATGCTGCTCGGGTGACCGCCGCCGTACACGCCCCAGCCGTAGTAGCCATACGGGTCGACGCAGGCGCTCATCGTCGCGATGTTGACGTCCAGCAGGAGCTGCGAACCGCGCAGCTCGACCAAGCCAGCCGGGTTGTACGACAGCACCATGGGGTCATCCGCGCGAGCAGTGACCGCTCCACCACGGCCCAGCGCCGTCGCGCCCGCGGCCGTGTACTCGAGCCCTCCGGCCGCCACGCGACCTGGGCTGATGAAACACACCACCAAGAAGGCGGCAGTCAGAAGACGGATCGAAGCTACGCGCGACATGGAGGCTCCGCGACGAAAAAGAACGAACAGAAGCAGACAGAAAGACAGCAGGTGCGGCACCGAATCGATACCGCACCTGCCTTCGTGCTCAAAGCATCTTCGCAATCACTGGAACGGCAGGAACTGCGTGCTGCGAATGGTAGCGCAGGTGGCTGCGGAGCCGGTATCGCCGAGGCGGATCATCGAACTCCGGGGACCAAGGCTCGCCGACTTATCGAGCTTGGCGTCCTTCGCCGTGTTGAAGGTACCGGCGAACTTCCATTCAGCAGGCGGCATCTCGCCCTTCTGCAGGACGTGGTAGTTGGGCGTGTTCTGGTCGAGGAAGATCTCGTTCGCCGCGGTGCACTGGCCGCCGCCATTCTGGATGCAGTGCAACACGCGCGAGGGCAAGCCCGCACCGGCCGTGGCATCGCCGACGCCGCTCGCGCAGCCATCTTTGATCTTACCGGCGCCGCCGAGCTCGGTCTGCAGACCGATCCAGCCTTGCTTCGCGAAGGTCGTGGGGCCCACAACAATGCTCCCCAAGCTCAGCGGGGCACCGTTGAACGTGAACGTCTGAGTGAGATCGTTGGGAGTAAGCCCGCTGCAGCCGTAGCCGGGGCCTTGGATCTTGCTCATGTCGTTCTTGAAGTTGACCGTGATGCCGGGGTTGCCGTCACCGTCTTGGTCGGGGAAGCACGGAGCGTCGGTGAGCGTCGGCGCCGCGCCGTTCGTCCACATCTTGCCCGTGCCCGCTGCGCAGGAAATGGTGCCCGTCTTCGTGTAGTCCGGGAACGCGTCACCCGCGTTGAGGCTCAGGCCGAGGAAGCCCATGGTCTTGTCGACCGTGAGAATGTCACCCACGCCGAAGCCGCCGATATGGCTGGTGGTCATGTAGTCAGGCACCTGAGGCTTGTCCCAGAGGTCGTCCGGGAACTGAATCTGAATGGCCGCGCAGCTCACCGAAGCCACGAACGGCGGCAGCTCGGTCCCGCAGGGGTGCATGATGGCCTTGCCGTTGCCGCAATCATCGACGTCGGTGATTGTGCCGCGGAAGTAGATGTTGATCTTGCCGCGACCCGGATCGGTGAGCTCGCCGGCGCCGGTCGTGGTGTTGACTTCGTCGCGCCACCACACGTCCAGCTCGAGCTTGAGCGCGTAGACGCCATCGGTCTTCGCCTTGCACACGCCATCGGGGAGCTTCGTGCTGGCATCACACACGGCCGGAGCGACCGTGCCGCCAGTGCCAGCTGCCGTGCCGCCGGTGCCTGCCGTCGAGCCTGCCGTGCCGGTGCCTGCCGTGCCGGTGCCCGCCGTGCCGGTGCCTGCCGTGCCGGTGCCCGCCTTGCCGCCGGTGCCCGCCTTGCCGCCGGCGCCGGCCGCAGCCGTGCCAGCTCCGCCGAGGCCCGCGCCGCCGCCGGGGCCGCTGCCGCCGGGGGGCGTGCTCTTGGCACCACAACCGAGCGCAACGCTGCCCGCCAAGGCCACGAGAGCCCATGAAAACAGATGTGTACCGCTACGCTTTTTCATTGATTACCTCTAAACCCAGATTGGCCTGGTCCGTGATCCGAAAGTGGCGCGCACGCGCACAACAGGCTCACGAAGCAGTTCGCATTCACACCAAAGCAACTTCGCACTCGTGCTTTGCCGAGCATGGCTGCGCGGCAAAGATCACAATTTCACGTCTTCCAGGTCATGGTCGTGCGTCAGTGGGGTTGGTCCCTTCAGCTCGAACACCGCGCGGTATGCGAGTTGGAACGTGAACGCACCGTAGAAAATGTGGCTGCCGTAGGTATTGCCTGCGTTGTAGCCACCGAGCGTGTCTCCAAAGTTGAAGAGCATCGCAAAGAAGAGAATGTCGTTGGCGCGGCGGAAGCCGGGGCGCGTAACCACGGTGAAGCCGTAGTTGAGCTGCGTGCGACGGATCCCATCGATCGGGTAGTCGATGAGCTCGAACATCGGGCCGGCCGCGCCAAGCTTCGGATGCTTGAAGAAGAGCGTGGTGTCGGACTTGAAGATCGTGCCGCTGTCGCGGACCACGCCGGCACGCCAATCGAAGGCGCGGTCGGGGCCGCCTTCGTAACGCAGGCCATTGAGGCTCAAGAGCAGCGCGTTGTCGTTGAACGGCAGCGCGAGCGTGGCGCGGAACTCACCGTAGCCCGCTTGCGTGTCGCGGTAGTCACCGGCGGTCTGCTTGTCGAGGCGGTGCAAGCGAGAGATCGACTCACCGGGAAGAAAGCCGAGGGTCTGGAAGTTGTTACGGTAGCCAATGCTGCCGCCGATCGAGATCACCACCAACCGCAGGTCGACGTCGGCCTGTGACTCCAGGAAGGGCAGCGCGAGCAGCGTGTTCGCCTTCAGCCACAGCTCGTTCGCTACTCCGTAAATCGGGATGCGGTGCTCGACCTGGGCCTGCACACCTGGAAAGACGACGTCCAGGTTCAGGTAGGTGCCTGCGGGCTGCGGCCCGACCATCCAATCTCTATGCTGGTCAGCACGCCCCACGCTCGGGGCCCACAAGCCTGCAAAGAAAGCCAAGAAGATCAGAGCTTTGTCGCGTCGCATTCGACCCACTCACCCAATGCACTTTCCAAGCGCTTGCGTAGACTGGCTGAAGCGGGAGTGCAAGTCTAGAACACCTGGCAGCCTACGTAAAAGGACAACGTGCGTCGAACTGCGAGCGAGTTTCGCTGCCGCAATTCAGCCGCCACCTTGCTGTTTTCCTTCGATTTTCGACCAGGAATCGCGCAACTCGATGGTTCGGTTGAACACGAGCTTACCGTTACGACAGTCTTTGCTGTCCCCGCAGAAGTAGCCCAAGCGCTCGAATTGAAAGAGCTCTCCGGGCTGACTCGCTGACAAGTGCGGCTCCACCTTGCAGCCACTGAGCACCTGCAGCGATGCCTGGTTGAGGAAGCGCTTGAAGTCGTCGCCCTCGTTGGGATTCTCCTGCGAGAACAGGCGATCGTAGAGGCGCACCTCGGCGTCTTTGGCGTGCTCGGCCGAGACCCAGTGCAGCGTGCCTTTGACCTTGCGGCCGTCCTTGGGCGAGCCGCCGCGCGAGTCCGGGTCCCAGGTGCAGCGCACTTCGATCACCTCGCCGGTGGCGGGATCCTTCACGATCGAGGTGCAGCGGATCAGGCAGGCGTAGCGCAGGCGCACCTCGCTGCCGACGCTGAGGCGAAACCACTTCTTGGGTGGCACTTCGCGGAAGTCGTCTTGCTCGATGTAGAGCACGCGAGAGAACGGGACCTTGCGGCTACCGCGCTCCGGGTACTCCGGATGGTTCTGCGCGTCGCACCACAGCGTTTCGCCCTCGGGGAAGTTCTCGATCACCACACGCAGCGGATGCAGCACAGCCATGGCGCGGCCGGCTCGCGCGTTGAGATCTTCGCGCAGGTGGTATTCGAGCAGCGACACGTCGACCACGCCGTCGCGCTTGCCCACGCCGATGCGCTCAGCAAACGCGCGGATAGCTTCGGGCGTGTAGCCGCGACGCCGCAGGCCCGCGAGCGTGGGCATGCGTGGATCGTCCCAGCCGTCGACGCGCTTTTCCTCGACGAGCTGCAGGAGCTTGCGCTTGCTCAGCACCGTGTAGCTGAGATTCAGGCGCGCGAACTCGATCTGTTGCGGATGACACGGCACCGGCAGCTGATCGAGACACCAGTCGTAGAGCGGCCGGTGATCTTCGAACTCGAGCGTGCACAGCGAGTGCGTGATGCCCTCGAGCGCATCGGACACGCAATGCGCGTAGTCGTACATCGGGTAGATGCACCACGCATCGCCCGTGCGGTAGTGATGCGCGCGCTTGATGCGATACAGCACCGGGTCGCGCAGGTTGAGGTTGCCCGAGCGCATGTCGATCTTCGCGCGCAGCACGTGGGCACCGTCGGCGAACTCAGCGGCGCGCATGCGACGAAAGAGCGCGAGGTTCTCCTCCTTGCTGCGGCTGCGATGCGGGCTGTCTTGGCCTGGGCGATAGAAGTCACCGCGCTGGGCGCTGATCTGCTCGTGGGTCTGGCTGTCGACGTAGGCCTTGCCGTCTTCGATCAAGCGCTCGGCGTACTGGTAGAGCTGCTCGAAGTAATCGGAGGCGAAGAACAAGCGATCAGCCCAGTCGAAGCCGAGCCAGCGCAGGTCGTGCTGGATCGACTCGACGTACTCGGGATTCTCGGTCGTGGGGTTGGTGTCGTCGAAGCGCAGGTTGCACAGGCCGCCGTACTTTTGAGCCGTGCCGAAGTTGAGGCAGATGCTCTTGGCGTGACCGATGTGCAGGTAGCCGTTGGGCTCGGGCGGGAAGCGCGTGTGCACGCGGCCCGCGTTCTTGCCGGCACGCCGATCGTCTTCGATGATCTCGTGGATGAAGTTTGGACCAGGCTGCGGCGCCCCTTCGGTGCCGGCATTTGCGGCTGGCGCAGCCGCGGTCTGGTCAAGGCGTTTGGGTGTTCCCTCGGAAGCCGACATCAGCAGGCTCTTGCTCCAAAGAGGCAGAGCATATCCAGATCGGTGTCTGTGGGCTACTGCGGTGTTGCGTGAGCGGTGCAAGCCCGCGGCTCGGTCAGCGGCGCTGCGCCTTCAAGCAAGCCACCACGTCGTGGATGTGCTTGTCGACCAGCAGCTCGTGGTGGAAGCGCGCCACGATCTGGCCCTCGGGATCGATCACGAAGGTCACGCGCTTGATGCGCGGCAGGATGCGGAACATCACGCCATAGGCCGAGCTGACTTCGCCGCTCTCGTCGGACGCGATGGCGAAGCCGGTCTGGTAGTGCTCGGCGAACTTGCACTGCACGTCCTGGGGGTCGCGGCTGATGCCGAGGATCTCGGCGCCGAGCGCGCGCAGCTCGACCGCGGCGTCGCGAAACCCGATGGTCTCGCGCGTGCAGCCGAGCGTGAACGACTGGGGATAGAAGTAGAGCACCAGGTACTTGCCGCGGTAGTCCGCCAGACTGACCGGGCGCCCGAGGCTCGAGGGTGCAGTGAAGGCCGGCGCCGGCTTTCGCAGAACGTGCGTCATGGGCGCGCAGGATAGCAGAGGCACGCTGCACGCAAGCCGCAGCAGGGGTGCCTCGCGGTGGCGGCGGCGCAGCTCAGCGCGAAGCGGCGCGCCACTGCTCCCAGTCGTCCCGCAGGGCTTGCGCCATCAGCTTGCTGGCCTGGTGCAACCAGTGCGGCGGCAGCGAGCGCAGCGACGCCCGAATACGCGCGCGGGCGCCGCGCGATCCGAGATGGATGTTCGCCGTTTCGAAGCCCATGGCCCACAGCAGCTTGGACTCGTCGTGGCCGCTCGGCAGGTGAGCCAGATCGATCTTCGAGCAGTCGGGCGCAAGCCGGCGAATCACCCAGGAGCCGCGCAAGCGCAGGGCCGGATCCGCGGCGCGCACGGCGTGCTCGAGGATCTCGCCGTAGTGGACGCGCACGGCAGGCTTGCCTGCGGCCCACACGCACGCGGAGGGAACGACGGCCTTGGCTTCACGGGCCGTGATGCCGCCGCTCCATTCGCCCTTGAAGAGGAAGCGTTGGCGTCCGAGGCTGCCCTTGCCCGCGCTGCGGTGCACGACGCTCACGGCCGTGCTGCCCTTCGGCAAGAGACCCCGGACGTAGCTGGCCAGCGCCGCGGGCGGCGGCTTCTTGGGCGGCGCGCACTTGGTCTCCTGGTCGCGCCAGAAGCGCTTTGGATCCCGCAGCTCGTTCACCGCGAGCTGCCAGAGCCAGGTGTTGCGCTCGGCGAGCACGAACGGCCGGCCACCACATTCGAGCCCTTCGAGGTAGCCAGCCAGGATCGCGTCGCAAGACTCCTTGGC
>DASVHQ010000375.1:0-1673 GCA_036382515.1 Polyangiales bacterium
CGAGCCGACGCCACGGCCGCCACCGTGCGGACGTGACCGCGGACAGCCCCGCAAGCGCACCCGCACCACTCGCGCCCGCCGCAGCTGTCGGCGGCGGCTCACTCGATGATCTCATCGACAGTCGGAGATGACCGTGGGCCAGCTGTCTCACATGGTTCGCCACGCGCTACTCGGCTGTGCGGCCCTCGTGGTGGTCACGTCATGCCCGATCGCCTCGGCGCAGCAGTCCAGCGGAGGCGATGCCGACGCGCTGTTCATGGCCGGCAAAGCCAAGCTCGCGGAGAAAGACTACGCGCAGGCCTGCCCCTTGCTCGCGCAGAGCTTTCAGGTCGAGCCGGCGACCGGCACGCTCCTGGCGCTGGCGATCTGTCACGAGCGCGCGGGCAAGCTCGCCTCGGCGTTTGCGGCGTACAACGATGTGGTCGTGCGCTCCGAACAGGAGGAGCGACCCGACCGCGCGAAGGCCGCGGCCGACAGGGTAGCCGTGCTGGAGCCACAGCTGTCGCACCTGCGCATCGAGCTTGGCGCTGCGGGGGCCACGGACGGTCTCGCGGTGCGCGTCGATGGTGAGCTCGTCTCCGCGAACCGACTGGATCGCGCGCTGCCGGTGGACGGCGGCGAGCACACGGTCGAGCTGTCGGCGCCCGGGATGCAGAGCTGGCGCTCGACCATCGCACTCGCGGACTCGCACGACGACAAGACCCTGGCCGCCCAGGCGCTCGCTCCCATGCGCGAATCACCCGTCGCGAGCACGCTCGCGGCCCCAGCAAGAACGACGAGCGAAGCGAGCCCCGCCGCCGTGGCCGTTGCAGCGGAGACGGCCCCGCAGACGACACGGGCGCCGCTGGCGAACCCGTCGCGTCCACTCGCAGACGCGCGCGGATTGTCGGGCGTGCAGACTGCGGGCCTGCTCGTGCTGGGCACCGGCCTGGCCGGCCTCGTGACCGCCAGCGTGTTCACGTTGAGCGCGGTCCGCTATGATGATGCCTCCGCAGCGGGCTGCAACGCGGACGTGTGCACCGCCGCGGCGCGCGCGCAGCGTCTGCAGGCGCGGCAGGCCGGGGACATCGCGACCGTGACCTTCGCGCTCGGCAGCGTGGCCACGGCTGCGGGACTGCTGATGTGTCTGCTCGGCGGGCGCACACCGTCGGTTGCGGCGACGGCCGAGCAACGCGTGCATGGCGTCGCGCTTGCACCGTGGATCGGCGGACGCAGCCTGGGCGCGGTGGCTCAGGGAGCGTTCTGATGCAGGCCGGTGCGGCGGAGCTGGGCTGCGGCGCGCGGCGGATTTCGGGGCTCGCGGCGGCTTGCGTCTTCGCGCTGCTGGGCTGCAACGCCGTGCTTGGGATTCGCGCGCCCGCGCCGACGCTACTCGACGGAGGGACACTGACCGTTGCTGCCAACGGCGGCGCAGAGCGCAGCTTCGACGCCGCAGTCCCGGCGGACGACGCCAGCGGGCTCGAGGCCGCGGTCGGGGCCGACCTGCCGCCTGCGCTGCACGCCTGGGCCGCCTGGCCGATGCCGAATCCGGTCTCGACGAGCCTGGCGAACGCTCAAGTCTACAGCGCCGACGTGAGCGGGCTGGTCACCGACGAGGTGACGCACCTGCAGTGGCAGCAGCCGATCGACTCGAAGTCGTATAGCTGGGCGAACGCGGCCAGCTACTGTGCGCA
>DASVHQ010000376.1:0-17277 GCA_036382515.1 Polyangiales bacterium
CGAGAAGGCCGCAGCGCAAGTGCGCAGCGTGCACACGCAGCTGATCGTGGTGGTCGAGGGCGACCAGAGCGTGCCTGCGCTACTCAAGCTCTCGATGGACGGCGGAGCGCGCGTGCTGGCGGTGACGCCGCACCGCGAGACCTTGGAAGACCTGTTCGTGCGCAAGGCCGTGACGGAAGTACACGAGGGCCCATGATGCACGCAAGACCGGGGCGTTCCCGTCGTTTGCCCCTCAACGCACCACTCGATGGCGCCCTCGTGCCTATTGGCCGTGGCGCCGCCTTGGAAGTCGCGTTGCGCGCTGCCCTCGGTGCGCAGGTACGCGCTGGGCTCGACCAGTGCAGGCCTTCAGCGCGCGTCGGCGATCCACTGCTCGACTTCGTCGAACATGATGTGTCCCCAGGCGCCCGTGGCGAAGTCATGCGCCTGTAATACGATCTGCTTACCTCGGTAGGGGCGGATGTCGACGATCGAGCGCGTGAACACCTCGCTGTTGCGGCCCGTGAAGCTCGCGATGCGCTGGCCGTCGACCGACAGCTCGACGGTCAGGCGCGCCGGATCGTGGCCGCCCGCGACGCGCAGCGTGAGCTGGTCGCCCACCGCGGTGAACGGCGGCGTGCGAAACGTGCCGGTCGCTGCATCGCCGAGCTTCCAGTCGAAGCTCGACACGTAGCCCGCGTGCTGGCCCTCCACCGGGTCCTGGAAGCGCGCAGCGCCGTGGCGCGGCCAATCGCGAAACGCTTCGCCGGTGGTTTCGCACGCTGGGTCCGGCTGGTCGAAGTGCAGCGCGCTGGCTTCGTCGAAACGCCCGCTGCTGCGCAGCGGATCGAGCTCCCACAGTCCCGTCACTTCGAGTGACAGCGGCATGTCGCCACGCACGTAGTAGCCCGACGCGTACAGGTCTCCGGGCAGGTAGCCCCACTTGATCCAGGTCGGGTGCTTGCCCAAGAAGTATTCCTTGGAGCCGTACTTCTCGTGCCCGGGCTTGGCGTGCCCCAGGGTCTCGACGCGCTGGTGCGCGATCACCGGGTCGATGACACCGTAGTAGTCGTACACCCGCAGACCCGCGTAGTGCCCGGCGGTTCCGATCTCGCCCACCACCATGCTCGTATCCTCGGCGGCGTGCGCGCGCAGCCAGAGCATGTAGCGGCGCGCTCTCTCGACCGCCGGACCCCAGCGCTCGATCTCCGTGCGGTACGGGCCGACCTCGAACGCCCGCACTGCGACGGCGCCGATCAGCGCCGCCGCCAGCGGCAGTGTGACAAGCTGCGCCCGGGGCGTGATGCGCTGCGCGGCTCGTTCGAGCTGCGCGACGACCCCGCCGATCAGCAGCGCGAGCGCCGGTACGATCGCCACGAAGAAGCGATGGCCAGGATAGAAATCGCCGCCCACGTACGTGATGTAGAGAACGTGCGCGCTGACCCAGAGCAGCAGCGTGCGCTGCACGGGACGCTGCACCGCCAGGATCGCGAGCGGCGCGAGCACCGGCACGTACCAGCGTTCCACCAGAAACGAGTGCAAATAGTCGACGCCGCGCTTCCAGGCGTCGAGCTTGCCGCCGCCGACCTTGAGATAGAACGTGTTGGGCAGCGCGTACCCGTAGTAGCCGTAGCGCCACGCGAAGTAGAGCGCGTAGATCCCGAGCCAGACGCCGGCGGCCGTGAGCAGTGCGCGCCACGAGGGTGGAGCGCCGAGTTGAGGGGCCGAGTCGCGCCCGCGCAGTAGCAGCGCGAGCGCGCTCGAGCCGAGCAGCGCCACCACGAATAGCCCGCCGTCGGGCCGCGTGAGCATGATGCCTGCCATGCACACACCGATGAGCGGCCACGCGCGCTGGCGCCGACCGATGGCGAGGTGCAGCGCGAGCAGCGCCCACAGCGCGACGAAGTGCTGCTCCAGCCCCAGCACGGACCACACACCGAAGCCGCCGTCCAGTGCCGTCAGCCCGGCGGCCGCCAGCGCGGGTGCGAGACGTCCCGGCCACAGCCGGCGTGCGAGCGAGAGCACGCTGGCCACGACAGCCGCCGCCACGAGCACGTTGGTGGCGATGAGCGCGTGGACGAGATCGATGCCCAGCGCTCGCGTGGGCCAGTACAGACCCGCAATCACCGACATCCACAGGAAGTTGGTGTAGCCCTCGACTCGCTCGCCCGGGTTGAACACGACACCGCGGCCCTGCGCCAGGTTCTCGGCGTAGCGCACCGAGATCAGCGCGTCGTCGACCACGTTGTGGAAGTACTGTTGCGAAAACCAGGCGGCGAGCAGCGCGAAGGCGATGCCGGAGGCCAAGGCCCAGCGGCGTTCGGCGGACGCGTCGTGCGTGTCGGGGTCGGTGGCCGGATGCATTCGGTTATGCTTTGCGACAGGAGCGGGGTTCGAGCACATTCAGTTGTCGGAGAAGCGAGAGGCGTGCCACGCCACGCACCGAGTACGCGACGGCAACCGGCTGACGCGCAACCTACCGGCGCGCGCAGGTCTTCCCAGCTGACGCCCAATCCCGTTGGGCGGACGAGGTGTCGGTGCAACGCGTCGCACTGGCGGCGGCACAGTATGGCACACTGTCAGCCTGTTTCTGACGGCATGGGCTGTGCAGCTGCTGGCACGAGGATTGATGCGCGGTCGTGCATGAGACACCGATATGCCGCTTCACTCGTCGCCCTCACGTCAACCGTTGTCATGTGCGCGGGATGTCGGGGTCAACCCGCTCCGGACACCCACCACGACTCCGGAATGATTGCCGCCCACGAACATATTGGTCAGGCCCCAAAAGACGCAGGGGCGCCCCAGATCCGTCCGAATCTACCGCTGTGTTCACGCGCGACCATACAGGAACTGTGCGGTGCGGGTAAGCCCGGGGACCTTGGACGCGCCCTCAGTCAGCTCCGCATACTCAGGCCCGGCTACGACGCACCCAGACTCTACTGCACTTCGTGCGGAGGCACGCACCTCGACTATGCCGACGCACTGGGCCTGGGATTCTCGTGCGACTTCGATGCCGCCGGAGCTGCAATTGCCGGGTTCGATGGACGCAACGACACGGGTGGCGCATGCGCTGACCAGTGGGCCGGCACTGTGTGTCCGTCGATCGGCCCCGAGCCCTGCCAGTCGAGCCGTGACGGTGGCGTCGAGCTCGACGCCGGACACGATCAGGATGCCGACTGAGCCACGAGTGGGACCGGCGTTGCCGGCTCGCCCAACCAGGGCACGCGTGCTAGGGCGCGGGCGAGCGCCGAGTACCGGAGCTCGCCCGGCGCAAGGGCCGGAGGGAGGATTCGAAGTTATGACACACGCACGCATTTCAGCGCAGGAAGCAGCGCAGCTCATGGCGGCGGAAGGGTATGTGTACCTAGACGTGCGCGCGCCCGAGGAGTTTGGGCTGGGGCATCCGCAGGGGGCTTACAACGTTCCGTTGATGCTGCTCGGTAGCAGCGGGATGCAGCCCAACGCGGAGTTCTTGCGCGTGGTGCAGGCGAGCTTCGGCGTGGAGGCCAAGCTGGTGGTGGGGTGCCAGGCAGGCAATCGCTCGCAGCGGGCTTGCGTGCAGCTGTTGGCGGCGGGCTATGTGAGCGTGGTGGAGCAGCGCGCCGGGTTTGCAGGGGCGCGCGATGCGTTCGGCCGGGTGGTGGAAGTGGGGTGGCAGGGGGCGGGGCTGCCCACGCAGACGCAGGCTGTGGCGGGGCGCAGCTACGAGGCGTTGCGGGTCCTGGACAATCGCGACCGCGGGTAGCGTCGACGTCCGCCCCGTAGCGCCACAGACCGGCGCGTGAGCCTGCGGGCGACGTTCAGCGTGCATGCGCCGTGACGGAGGCGCACTGGCCGCTGGCGTCGCGGCGCTGGAACAGCTCGAAGTCGCTGTAGATGCCGACGGAACAGTAGTGTTGATCGAGGTACGTCGCGAGCACGTGGTAACGACGCATGCTGCGGTGACCGAGCGTCTGCGGGGCGTCGATCAGGATCGGTGGCTGGGAGTCTTCGAGATCTGCGATGAGCAGCGCGCGCGAGCCGGGAACGGCACGCGCGTCGTCCTCGGCGAGCGTGGCGCTCTCGAACCACGGGACGAAGCCCGAGACGAACGTGGTGAAGACGTAGCGCGAGGCGGGCTTGCGCTGGCACTCGGTGTAGAGCTGCGGCCAGAAACCCCAGATGAAGAGCGTTTGATCGGGGCGGGAGTGGGCGTGCACGTAGGCGCAGACGGCTTGCTCGTGCGGGTCGCGGAAAGCGCGACCGCTGCGACGATCGGCGTCGTAGTGCTCGAAGCGCTGCTGTGTACCGATGTAGAGCAGATACAGCGCGGGCAGCAAGATCAGGCCGTGAATGGCGGCGCGGCGCGGACCACTGAGCGTGAGCGGCGAGCCGAGCGCATGCTCGACGAGGACGCCGAGCAGCAAGCCACACCACGGCACCGCCTGGATGTAGTAGTGCATGAAGTCGCGAAGGGCAGCGTTCGAGGTCAACGACAGCGAGAGCGCGCCAAGACCGACGGTAGCTACGAAACCATGCTGGTCGTGGTGGCGTGGCAGCTGTCGCAACGCCGGTGCCGTGGCGAGCGAGCGACTGGCCGCCCAGCCCCCCGTGGTGAGTAGCAGTCCGAGCATGATCGCGTGGTTCGCGAACCAGTCTTGCACGGCGACGCCTCTGGCCGCGGCGGTGAACGGACCGAGGTACACCTTCGAGTTGTACGTGAGCGTGTAGTAGACGAGCGCTCTGAGCTCGCCGGCCAGCGCGTAGCGCGCGATGGTGATGGCGACCGGAACGACAGCGGCACCCGCGAACACCCCCACGAGCGCGAAGCGCGCGCGACGTGAGAGGCCCGGGCGCGAGTGCGCCGCGGCCAGCACCCACAGCCCGAGGGGGCCGAGCGAGACGGCGTTGGTCTGCTTGGACAGCGCGCCGAGCATGGCGATGGCCCCGGCCGCGGCAACCCAAGCGCGGGACGGGGTCGCACGAGACTGGTCCAGCCCGACCACCAAGCAGCCAAGAGCGGCGACCGAGAACACGTTCGCGAGGTGCTCACCGCTGTATGCAAAGCCATCAATGGGCCACATGTCGAGCACGTAGGCTCCGACGCTGGCAAGCGCGGCGAGCGCGCCAGCAAGCAGGTAGCCAGCGCGACGAGCCACGAAGAAGGTAAGCGCGACCGAGCCGATGCCGCAGAGCATCGATACCGCGCGAATCGGCAGCCAGCTGAGCGGTGAGCTGAGTTTGACTGCGAGCGCAACGACCCAGTACATGAGCGGGCCGCGATGCGTAACGCCGTCGACGAAAGGCAACATTCGCCCGTCCGCCATGCGCCACGCGACGGCGTTGATGTAGCCCTCGTCGATCGGATGCAGCAGTGTGGGCGGCGTGAGAAAGAACCAATGCGCCCACGAGAGCACGCTGAAGCACGCGATGAATGCGAGCCACGCGGGCAGGTCGGCGATCAAGCTTTGCGTCCGTGGCGTTTTCATCGGCTGGGCCCCACGGACTCACGATGCGGTCGATGCCGCAGATGGGACCGCCGGCCGCTGGCCAAGCGACCAACCGCTGCGCGTGTCAGATAGCATATCAGCGTGAGCTGATCATCGCCCGGGAGGAGCCGGTATTGCGACGGCTCACCACCCAGCAGCGGTGCGGCACTGGCCTCAAGAGCGGCGAGCGTCTGACCGTGCGCCACCCACTGGAATGCACCAGCGACCCGAACCGGGCACGGGCTATGTGTCGCCAGAACCCGACAGCAAGCCCTGCGCCGCTGCCATCTCGCGCAGCCGATCCCGCATGAGCTGGAACCTCTTGCGAAGCCTGGCGGCTTCTCGATCGAGCTCAGCGCTGCCGTCGTCGTCGGAAACGCCGAGGCAAATGCGCGCGATGTCTTTCCAGGAGAAGCGTCGACTGAGGCGCGAGTCCAGGAGCAGCTGGCCGAGCGAACGGAACGAGTTACAGGCCGCGTCCGCGTTGCACGTAGCTCGACAGGCATCCGCATTCGCCTTCGTCAACGATGCGTACACAACTCCGTTGCGACGGAAGCCCGCCTCCAACCCGGTGATGCCAGCTGCGCTATTGGCATCCCACATCAGGTTGCACTTCGTGCAGGTCGTGGCGGACGGGCGCGGGGGCTCATCGCTCGCTCCAGGCCGAGCTCATCGGGTCGCAGGGCGGTCGACGTGCCGCGGCGGTGCAGCGGTCGGCAGGTAGAGATCGGTGGGGCGCGTGCGCCAGCCGGAACGTGGCCAGAAGGTGGTGGTGTCAGGGATGAGTGGCACGGGCTGACGCTGATAGGTACGCGTCACGTCCTGATACCACCACTGCTGGTCGACGATGATCGCGGCGTAGCGACGATCGCGCAACGCCGTGCGGATGCTGCTGCTCAGCTGCGCTGACGCGCGCGCGTTGCGCCCACGCAGCACGTCCTTGAAAGCCATCTCCTGACCGCTGCTGGGCTTGCCCGCGAGGCGCGCCAGGTGACCGTGCGACGGGATCAGCACGGGGCCCTCGAAGCTGGCGATGCGGCGCACCAGTGCGTCACCCGTGGCGCGGTCCGCGTCCGTGGGGATGTGCGCGGAGACCGGGTACTGAAGCAACACGAACTGCATCGCGCAAAGCACGGCGACGAAGAAGGGCCCAGTTGGCTGAGCCTGCACGGTCTCGCTGGCGGGCGTCGAGGGTACAGGCGGGCAGGTGCTGCCGAGGGCCTCGCCTGTCATCCACGCCGCGAACAGGAGCGCGGGCATCAGCACGTTCTGCCAGCCACCGGAATGCAGGCGCGAAGCCCAGGCGGCTCCGACGAAGCCGACGGCCGCGCCCCAACGCATGATGAGCGTGCGCAGACTCGCCGGCTGTGTCACGCGCAGCAGCGTGGCCGCCATGGCGAAGGGGATGCTGGGCAAGAGGTCGTTGCGCCAGAACGCAAACTTGTTTGGCAGGTCGATGCCGTGGCCGCGCGGCAGCTCGAACACGTAGTAGCGATACCAGCCGTCGCTGCGTAGATCGAGCAGTGCCGTGCTGGCGATCACGACGCTGGCGAAGGCCGCGCTGCACTGCCAGCGCTGCCAGCCGCGCGCGCTGAGCGCACGTGCGGCGCACAGTGGCGCGACGATCGCGAGGGCGGTCTGCTTGGTGAGGAACGCGGCTCCGAACACCAGGCCGGCCAGCAGATCATTGGGCTCGACGCGCAAGAGCAGCCAGACGCCTGCCATCGTCAAGCACAGGAAGAGTGCGTCGACGCGCGCCAGGTCGAGCCACGCGCCACCCACCACGAACATGGCCGCGAACAAACCCACTGCAACCCAGCCCGCGAGGCGATCTCTGGTGCTGTCCCAGACCAGCCGATACAGAAAGAAGAAGGTGCCGAGGGATGCGAGCACAGAGACCAGGCGCAAGGTCGGCAGACCCAGACCCATGACAGCCGCGAAGGGTGCGCACACCCAGTAGTAGAGCGGGGTGTAGATGTACGGCACGAAGTCGATCGTGGGCGCCACGTACAGCGGCGCGCCGCGCAGCACGCGCGCGACGTGTTCGAGCGTGCCGCCTTCCATCCACTCGACATCGTACGGGTAGGCCAGACGCGAGCCTGCCACGCGCAAGTAGGCGAAGACGTAATAGGACGCCGCGAGAAATAGCCCCAGGCGCAGGCCCTGCACGAGTCGAGGGCCGACCCGCGACCACCAACGGCTTGGAGCAGCGGGGCTGATCATCGGTGCGCCATAGCAGAGGGAAGTACTCGGGAGAAGTCGCGCAGCCAGCTGTACCGCGAACGCTCACTCGCCAGGTGCGAGCGGGCCGCCCGTGTCTTCGGCGTACTGTAACAAGAAGCGGGCAAGAGGGCTCGGCTGGCGCGCATCCACCCACGAGGGCCGTTCGACCGGCGCCCGCTGATCGTAGGCGCGCAGCGAGTGATCGACGGTGTCGAGGACAATCTTCTGGAACCCATCGAACGCCGCGATCAGATCGACGATCGGGCTGCCATCGCGCTCGAAGCGCCAGGTTTCGGAGATCAGCATCCTCGGCACGGTCTTGGCAACGCCGCGCGCCCAGGCGGACAGGTCGACGCCGTCGCCACCGGGCGGCGCCGGCGTGTGAGTGAGCGCCAGCAGCGTCGGGAAGATGTCGAGGGTGCTCACCAGCTGCGTCACGCGGCGCGGCGACCAACCCGGCACACTCACGAGCAGCGGGACGCGGATGTCTTGCTCGCTGATGGAGAAGCCGTGCATGCGCACCGTGTCACCGAACACCTCGCCGTGGTCGCCGGTCACGACGATGATCGTGGGCTTGCCGCGCCGCTCGATGGCTTGCCACAGCGGCGGAAGCTGCGCGTCCATGTAGCGGATCTCGTGGTCGTAGCCGTCGATCAGCGTTGGGCCGTATTGCGGCACGTCCGGATGCGTCTGGTTCGGACTGTGTGGCCCGAAGAAGTGTACCCACAGGAACAGGTGTCGGTCCTTGGGAGCGCGCGAGAGCTCGCGGATGGCCAGGCTCGTCGTGCCACTGTCGTCGGCGTGGTTGCTCTCCCAGGTCTCCACTTCCCAGTAGTTGTCGAAGTCGCGCTCGACGCCGACTCCGTGCGTGAGCATGCGTGAGAAGCCGTCGTGCACCACCGCCGCAGTGCGCATGCCGTGTGCATGAAAGAGCGCTGCGAGTGTGGGGTGCGGGTCGGTGAAGGCCAGCGGGAACATCTGGTGCGCCTGCTCGTAGCGAGGCAAGTGCTGCAACGCTCGCTTGCGCAACAGGCGCATCGAGTTGGTTTCGTAGTAGCTGGTCCACGAAAGCCGGCGCGGGTACAGGCCGCGCATGATCGATGCGATGGCGATGCTGGTCCAGGCGCCGGGCGCGTAGGCGTGATCGAAGACGACGGAGCGCTGGGCGAACGCGTCGAGATTGGGGCAGGTGTTGCGCCCGGAGGGCCCGTACTTCGGATTGTACAGGCCCATGTGATCGGGGCGCAGCGAGTCGATGGTGACGAACACCACGTCGAAGGGCGCCGGCTCGGTTGCGGCTAGTGGGCGCGCGGTGGACTTCTTGACCGGCTTCGCATCGCCCAGCATGCAGTTGTCGTCAATGCCGTTGCCGGGGATCTCGCGCGCGCCGGGATTCACGTGCGGGTCGAACTCGTCGCAGTCGCCACCGCCGAGGAGCGCGGCGTAGCCGTCGTGATCGAAATCGAGGGCCACGCGGGCTGCGTGCATGATGCTGGCCGACCAGGGACGCATCATCAGGCTCGCAGGACCGCGCGGGTGGATGCTCGCAACCACCGGCACGGCCGCAGCCGCGAGACCGAACACCAGCACCGCACGCTTGCGCGAGAGCCGCGGCAGCGGGAGCCACTCGGGCACGAGCACCGCAGCGAACATCATCGCCCACCAGTCTGCCCAGCGCAGTACGTCGTGCGCGCGTGGATAGAGCGTGACGTAGTAGTGGCTGTCGGCATACAGACAGCCCACGGCCGCCGCCAACAGCAGCGGCACGAGCAGCCGACGCAGCCAGGCTGGTTGACCGAAGATCACACCGGCGGGCTGGTCCTGGGTGGGCTGCAGGGCGTTGCTGATGAGTGACAGCCCAGCCGCAACCAGCGCGCTCCCGCCGAGGACCTGCAGCGCGAGCGCGCGATAGGGGCCGTTCAGACGGTAGAAGGCACCAAGCATGAAGGAGAGCCACGCGCCGGCACCGACGCCGACGCCGCACCAGAAGATGATCTGCGACCAGCGCGGAAGCCTGCGCAGCGCCGAGAACAGCAGCTGCCAACCCAAGCCGTGCAACATGCCCATCGGCACGCATAGACACACCAGAAGCGTCATCCCGAGCGGGTCGATGGGCGCGGGCACGAACAACAGCTCGATCGCGCACGAGAGCAGCAGGGCCAGCACCGACGCCATCGGGTACGACGGCATCTGGGTCAGCCGCTGGTCGTGAGCACGCGAGCGCCGAGGCAGGGTCTGGCGCCGATCTTCAGCGGACACATGCACAGCTTGCCAGAAACCCCGCACGGCGACCACGATTGCACGCTCGCGCCAAGTGGCCATCGGGGCGCGCCGGGCCCGGCGCGACCGGCATGCGAGCCGGCCGGATCAATGCGCCATGGCCTTGGCGGGCGCGACCGACGGCGCGGGCGCGACCGACGGCGCGGGCGCTGCGGCGGCTGCGGCTGCACGCGGCGGCTTGCTGCAATAGACCCGGTTGAGGACGAAGAACTCCGGGTGGGCGCAAAAATACTCAGTGAGCCGCGGTGTCTCTTCCAGATACCACGTGCGCAAACACCGGTCGGTCCCCGGCCCGAGGCGAACGAAGACGTTGGGCTTGGACTCACGGCACGGGGAGGCGCACGAGCAGACCACCGGGTGCTCGATGTACAAGTTCACGTGCCGTGAGCGCAGGTAGGCCAACGGGGCGAACTTCACGTGGCCGCGCGTGAGTGGAAAGCCTTTGAACGGGCGGTGTGCGACGTAGCGGTCGTTCAAGCCCCACTGATCGATGACGGTGCGCTTGCCGTAGAAGGCGATCGTGCCGGCGAGCGTCGTGGCCAAAACGATGGGCTGCGGCAAGACCTCCCCCAGCCTCTTGCCGACGCTCTCCCCGAGCTGGGCATAGCCATCCATCTCCTGGAGCGACTGCATTCCGTACTGCTTCTCGAGCGCGATCGGTTGAAACGACAGCGACAACATCGTCCATGACAGCACGAGCGCGCCCGCGGCGCTGCGGTCAGCGACGGTGAGCAGGCCCAGGATGCCGCCGAGCACGAGCAGGCCGTAGACCTGCCACATGAAGCGGTACTCCATGAAGTCGCCGCCAACACGCACGATGTGCGCGAGCTCGGCGAGCAACGTGACAGCCGCGTAGATCCCGACGCGACGACGCTGCACATCGCCGGGGAGCAGCGCTGCCACGAGCGTTAGCAAGAAGAGTGGCACGGCCTGCGGCTGGCAACGCGCGAAGGCAACCAGGTACGTGAAGCCCTCACGCACGTGCGGTAGGTCGGCTGCCTTCGCGTAATAGGTGTTCGGGAAGATGTACCCGTAGACCGCGTAGCTCCAACCGATGAACAGTGCGACCACGATCGCCACAGGGGCGACAACCTTGACGGCCGACAACAGGGCGTCGCGCAATGAGTGACCGGTCATGCGCGCACCGACCAGCGTGGCCAGCCCGGCAGCCCCGACTGCCAGCACGCAGTCGAGGCGAGTCAAGCACGCCGCTGTCAGCAGCAGTACGAGGACGCTGTCGCTTGCCGCGCTCGACGGTTTCGCACGGTGAAGGATCAGTCCAGCGGCCAGCACGAGCATCCCGACAAACGAGCACTCGAGCCCCGAGCCTGCGATCGCGGCGAAGCCCTCGGGCACGACGAGCACGCCGAGCATCGGAGCCAGCACAAGTGCCAGTAGCCAGCCCCCACGCCCAAACCAGAGCACGAAACCGAAAAAAGAGAGCGCGCCGAGCACGAAGAGATGTGACGCCACGCCCAGCGCGCGTGTCGCACTGAGCGGATCGATTCCAGAGCGGATCGCAGCCGCTGCGATCAACGTCCACAGGAAGTTGGTGTAGCCTTGGACGTTCTCACCGACGTTGTAGACCAGACCGTGTCCGGCCACGAGATTGTCGGCGTAGCGGTACGAGATGTACGAGTCGTCGAAGACTACGACGTGGTCCTGCCACATCCAGTAGCCAGCGGCCATGACGACGAGCGAGACGACAGTCGCGGCGAGCCATGCTGCTTTGCTGTTCATGGAATCGCCCGGACCCGCTGCTGCAATGCGGCCCGAAACGTCTCCGCGAAAGCGCGCTCTGTCAAGGCCCGTCGCGCTGCACGGCGCCGCGCTCCGAGCACGTTGCTCGCACGGGTTCGCTGCTAACGCGGTGTCGGCAAGCAGCTACTCGCAGCGCACCGTCGCCAGGTACACGCCGTCCTTGCCGGTGAACACCACCGCGATGCGACCGTCGTCGCCGCGCGCGAGGCTCACACAGGTAGCGTCGCCACCGGGACCCGGGATGTGCAGCACGGGGCCGGGGCCCTGGGCGTCGATGCGCGTGAGTTGGATCTCGTGCGCCGGTGCCTTGCCGGGGCCGAGCGGCGCGTCGGCCGCGAACACCAGCGCGTTTCGGCTCGCGACGGCAGCGACATGCAGCGGTCCATAGGCCGTGCCCTTCACCAGCGCAGACGGCGCGCCGGGCTTGGGCGTGAGCTGCAAAAGGCCCACGGCGCTGGTGGCCGCGCTGCCCAGGCCCGTGTAACCGACGAAGGCTCCGAAGCTGGCTTGCGCCGCCGTCAGCTGCGCCGGCGTGGACATCATGCCGACCGGGATGGTGGCTTGCCCGGGCGCAGGCTGACCGTCTTCGGCGAGCGGAATGCGTGCGATCGGCGACATCCCGTTGCGCGCATCGGCCGTGACCAGCACGGGCGGCACGGCGCCTGCGACGAACGCGGGCGCGGCGGCACCCATGGCCGTCGGGGTGACGTCATGCGTCGTCAGTAGCTCGCCACGCGCACCGAGGCGCAAGAGCCTGGTGCGCATGGGCGTGGTGCCCAGCGTATAGGCGATCAGCGGGCCGCGCTTGCCATACGCAACCGCCGGTGCGAAGCGCGTGTCCACGCCCTTGGCCAGCTCGGTTCGGGCGGCGCCGCCATGCGCGCTGCCGACCTGCACGTGCTGCATGAAGAGCACGCCGGCGCCATCGGTGTAGGCCAGCGTGGCGCCCTGGGAGAGCTCGGCCGCGAGCCCGGGCGGCGCCACTCGCGGCGTGGGATGCGGCGGCTCCACACGCAGGGTCGCGATCGGCTCGGCCAAGCCACTGACGGGCAAGTGCAGGATGAAGAGGCGCTCGGCGTGGTCGGCTTGCGCGTAGCCGGCGATCACGAAGCCGCCGCCGATGGCTGCGACGCTGGCGATGCCGGGTGCAGACCACAGACGCCGCGGCTCGCTCTGCACGGCGCAACCGCGCGCAGGCGGGGTGACGTCGACGGTATGGATCTTCCCCGCGCTGCGATCGAGCTCGTCGGCCTGCTCGAGATCCGCCAGCGGGTCCTTGTCGTCGTAGTGGAGCACCTGCGCGACGCGGGCTTGCTCGGGGGTGGGCGCAGTGGGCTCGGTGGCCGCCGCCGTGGGCGGCACGGGGGACGGTGCGCCGGGGGCAGCGGCGACGGCTGGCGGCTCTGCGAGCTGCGCCGTGTTGGCCGCGACCGCGGGAGCAGCGCCGGGCGCAGTGGCCGTTGCTGCTGTCGGCGGCGGGCCCGATGGCGCCTGGACGACGGGCGAGTCCGCGCGCACGGGTGAATCCGTGGCGCCGCGCGAGGCGCCGCTGCACGCGACCGCAGCAGCGCACAGCAGCGCAGCAAGCACGAGCGGTGCTTCAAGGCGCATCACGGACCTCGAGACCTGGGGCAACCACCATGGAAGGCTGCCAGAACGCCGCGACCTCGGCGAGCGTGTGACAGCGCCGAGCCGCGGGCAGACTGCGCAAGAACACCTTGCCGTAGCCCTTCTTGGAGACGCGGCCGTCGAGCAGCGCCACGATGCCGCGATCGGACCGCGCGCGGATCAAGCGCCCGAAGCCTTGCTTGAGCGCCAGCGCCGCCGACGGCACGAGGTACTTCATGAAAGGCTCGATGCCGCGCTCCTTGAGCTTCTCGCAGCGCGCCTGCACCAGCGGATCGCTCGGCACGTCGAAGGGCAGCTTGTCGATGATCACGAGGCGCAGTGCGTGGCCCGGCACGTCCACACCTTGCCAGAAGCTCGCAGTGGCGAAGAGCACGGCGTTGCCGTCCTCGCGGAAGCTGTCCAGCAGCGTCGCGTTGGGTGCCTCGCCCTGCACCAGCACCCGCAACGAGCGCAGCTGAGGGCGGCAGCGTTCGGACAGCTCGTGCATCGCGCGCAGCGAAGTGCACAGCACGAACGCGCCACCGCCGGTGAGCTTCACCAGCGCGAGAATCTCCTGCACTGCCCGCGGCAGAGTCGCGGCATCGCGCGGGTCACCGATCTCGGTCGGCAGGTAGAGCGCGGCCTGGGTTTCGTAGTCGAACGGCGACGGCAGCATCAGCTCGTCGAGCTCGAAGTCGATGCCCAGGCGGTTCTTCACGTAGTCGAACGAACCTGCAGCCGAGAGCGTGGCACTGGTGAGCACCACGCTGCCGCCGCGCTGAAAGAGCCCCTCGCGCAGGATCGGCGAGATCTCGACCGGGCTTGCGCCGATGCTCACGCTGCGAGCGCGCGCGAGTGTCCAGGTGACTTGGTTGCCGGCGCCGCCCTCGGCCACGACGGCCACGTCGGTGCGCAGCTGCTCGGCGCGGCGCGCGATCTGCGCGACCGCCTCGCTCTCCGAGACGTTACGCTTGCAGTAGCTGCCCAGAGCATCGAGCGCGTTGTCGAGCGCGAACATCGGCTCTTGCAGCCGCGACACGAACACCTCCGGCAAGAGTGGCACCCGCCCGCTCTCGCCGACGCGCGGCCGCGGCAGTGTTTGGAAAAACGTGGCCGCCGTGAGCACTACGGCCGAGACCAGCCGCTCAGCCTCGGGCAAGAGCCGCGCCACCGCGAGCGTGCGCAGCGCGTCACGCACGAAGACGTCGATCTTGGTGGTGGAGACCGACACGCCGAAAAACTCGGTGGCGACGTCCTCGATCATGTGCGCTTCGTCGAAGATCACCGCGTCGTGCTGCGGGATCACGCCCGCCTGGCCACCCTGCGCAGCGCGCAGTGCGAGATCAGCGAAGAACAAATGGTGATTCACGATCACCAGCTGTGCAGCCTCGGCTTGCCGCCGCATGCGCGTGACGAAGCAGTCTTCGTAGTGCCGGCAGCGCGGGCCGATGCGCGTGTCCGAGCCGCTCTGCACCTCGTGCCAGATCGCGGGGTTCTCGCCGAGCTCGGCCAGCTCCGCGCGATCACCGCTGAGCGTGGTCTGGCGAAAACGGTCGAGCACCGGCAGCTGCCGCGCGAGCGGGCCCGAAACCGACGCGGCGCTGCCGCGAAACTCCTCGTAGCGGCGCAGACACAGGTAGTTGCCCAGGCCCTTCATGCACGCGGCGGACACCGGCTTTCCGAGCACGCTCTGCAAGAGCGGCAGATCATGCTGAAGGATCTGGTCCTGCAACGTTTTGGTGCCGGTGGAGATCACGACCTTCTTGCCACTGCGCAGCGCGGGCAAGAGGTACGCGAGCGTCTTGCCGGTGCCCGTGCCGGCCTCGACCAAGAGCGTGCTGTCGTGGGCGAGCGCGCGCTCCACCGCAGTGGCCATGTCGAGCTGCGCCTGCCGCGGCTCGTAACCGGGCAAGCTGCGTGCAAGTGGCCCCGTGGGGCCGAGCCAGTCCGCGACGCTCATCGTGGACTTCGATAGCACAGATCGCGCGACGCGTGGCGGCGGCCGGCGCGGGAACTTCCGAGGCGTGTGGGCGTGCGCTTTGTTATAGGCCCCAGCGGCACGTTGCTGCAGGCGTCGTGGCCAGCAGGGAGCTTCGAGCCGAGCCCACCGAGCGCTGCGTCGCCGACGCCGTGCAACGCTGGCTGTTCCCTGCGCCCGAAGCTGGGAGCCTCGTGGCCGTCAGCTACCCGTTCGTGCTGCAGCAAGTGGGCGCCTCCGCGCGCGAGTCAGGTCGCGCACGTCAGCTGCAACCCGGCGACGACCAGCCGCCCCGATCAATACCCGTAACGCTCGGGCCTGCGGAAACCGCGCGTCACGTTGCGCCGCTTGGTGAAGAAACCGACCAGCACAAGGCCCGAAACGAAGCCACCGATGTGCGCGAAGAACGCCACTCCACCCGGCTGCGGAACGCCGAGCGTGCCCACGCCCTCGAGCAGCTGCAAACCGAACCACAGCAGGATGAGCAGCGTGGCCGGCAGCTCGCGCGCCACGTACAGGAACGGAAAGATCAGTCCCCAGGGCAGCTGCGGGATCAGCGTCAGCACGCGCGCGCGGGGAAAGAGCCGCACGTACGCGGCGAGCACGCCCGCGATCGCGCCCGAGGCGCCCACCATCGGCACGGTGTTGCTCGGGTCGATCGCCACCTGGCCGGCCGCCGCGCCCAGGCCCGCGCACAGATAGAAGAGCGCGAAGCGCGGCTTGCCGAGCGCGTCCTCGACGTTGTCGCCGAAGATGTGCAGAAACCACATGTTGCCCAAAAGGTGCAGCCAGCTGCCGTGCATGAACATGCTGCTCAGCGGCGTGATCAACGAGCCCACGTGGTGGTGCACCGCGATCATCGAGGGGATCAGCCCAAAGCGCCGCACGAAGAGCTCTGCACCCTCGGGGCCGAGTGAGTATTCGTACAGGAAGACCGCCGTGTTCGCGGCGATCAAGAGGTACGTGAGCACAGGCGTGGAGCGCGTGGGGTTGAGGTTGCGGAGCGGCAGCACGCTGGCAACCTAAGAGCGCCCAGAGTCCACGTCAAACCGACGGCACAGCGGCTCGCGCGTGGGTGCGCGCGAGCCAGCTGCCAACCGTCAGAACGGGTTGTCTGGCAATGCCGCTGGCGCGGGCTTGGGCGGTGGTGGGACCGCAGGCTTCTCTGCGGGCTTCTCGACCGGCTTCTCGACCGGCTTCGGCGCGGGAGTCACCGACAGCACCGGCGCGCTGGGCGCCGCCACGGGTCGCGGTGCAGCCAGCTTGGCATGCGACTTCCCGGCGCCGGGCTTGTCGAGCTGCGGCAGCGGGCTCAGGTTGAGCACGACGTCGGCGCGCATCACACCGCTCTTGTCCTGGAACTCGTCGAGGCGCACCACACGCGAGGTGCGCTGAAAGCCGTCTTTCTCGATCGACACGGTGACCATGCCTTCGAGGTGGCCGAGGTCGAGCGGTGCGGGTGCGACCACACTCTTGGTGCCGAGCGTGACGGTGGCACCGGGCGGTGTGGTGTTGACCACGAGCACGTACAACAGCGGCTCGAGCTTGAAGCGCACGGGATCCATGTGCGCCACCGGCACGACGCTGCGCGTGATTGACGCGTAGCCGGTCATGCGCACGGTGATCTCCACGGGCTTGACCGAGGGCAGCGACACGGTGGCCGGCGTCACACCGGAGAGCTTGCCATCGATCACCACCTCGGCGGCACGCGGCCACGAAGTGATGTTCACGTCGGCCGGGGGGCCTGCTGTGACGGCCGCCACTGCGGGTGCAACCGCGGGCCGCGCGGCGGCCGCGAGGGCGGGTCGCGCGGGCGGCTCTTGCGCAGGCGGAGCTGCAGCAGGCTCGGCAACCGCTGCTGCGGGCGGTGCTGCAGCAGGCTCAGCCGCCGCCGTTGGCTGCGCAGCGGCAGGCTCGGGTTCGCTCGGTGCCGCGGCGGGCGCGGGGACCGGCTCAGGCTCTGCCGCTGATGGCGGCTCA
>DASVHQ010000377.1:0-5603 GCA_036382515.1 Polyangiales bacterium
AGCATCACGAGCCGGTGCGCGCGGAGCCATGCCGCGCGCACCGGCGCTACGGTCGCGCAGCCGCGCAATCGGGCGCAGCGGAGCCGAGTAGCATCGCACCGAACGCTCACCCCGCGAAGCGCTGTGCAAGTACCTCGCACCATGTCAATTGACCGAACGCAACGTACAGCGGCGCCGACTCGGCCAAAGTCTTGCCCCATGACTCCGCCTACCGCCACCCGATCACCTCACTTGCTACTCACGAGCGTTTGCAGGCCTTTTGGCGGGCCCGGTGAAGGCGATTCTGTCGGGGCCGAACTCTTCCACGCTCAGGTCACCCGGGCACAGGGCCCGTTCTCGCTGCGCCAGGTGATTCGCGTCTGGGCGATCGACTACCTCGCCGAGAACATCCAGGCGCCCACTGTCACGCTGCACTACCCGTCCGAGCGCGAGCTCATCGAAGAGATCTCGAAGAACCAGTACACGCACATCGGCATCAACTTCGTGGTCGCCACCTTCCACAAGGTGCGCGCGATGGCGGCGTTGATCCGCAAGCACGCGCCCGACGCGAAGATCATCCTCGGCGGCTACGGCACCGTGCTGCCCGACTCGGTGCTGCAGCCCTACGGAGACTTCATGTGCCGCGAAGAAGGCGTGAAGTTCCTGCGACGCCTCTTCAACGAGCCTGACGCGCCGTTCAAGCATCCGCACGCGCCCATCCCCGCAACGCGCGTGCTCGGCTACCAGCGCGACGCCGTGGTCGGACACGTCACCGCAGGCCTCGGCTGCACCAACGGCTGCGACTTCTGCTGCACCTCACACTTCTTCAAGCAGAAGTACGTGCCCTACTCCGAGGGCGGCCGCGACATCTTCGAGGCGCTCATGAAGACGCGCGAACGTTCGCGCGCCGACGGCGTGGAGATGAACGGCTTCATCGTCATCGACGAGGATTTCTTCCTGCACCAGAAGCGCGCGCGTGAATTCCTGGACTGCGTGCGTGAGAACGGCGAAGCACTCTCGCTCATGGGCTTCGGCAGCGTGCGCGGCCTGTCGCAGTTCACGGCGCGCGAGATCTCCGAGATGGGCTTCGACGTCATCTGGAACGCCTTCGAGGGCCGCGAGTCGGGCTACCTGAAACAGAAGGGCCGCTCACTGCCCGAGCTCTATGCCGACCTCAAGTCGGTCGGCGTGTCGCAGCTCACGTCGATGATCATCGGCTTTCCGTACCAGGACGAGCAGACCATCCGCGACGAGTTCGAGGCGTTGATGGCGCTCGAGCCCGCACTCACGCAGTGCCTCATCTACTTCGCCTTCCCGGGCACGCCGTTCCACGAGCAAGTCATCAAGGAGAAGCGCTACCTGCCGCGCTACGAAGAACAGCCCGACCTGCGGCGCTGGGACGGCTTCTCGATGCACTTCACGCACCCCAAGATCGATCGGCCCGAGCGCGTCGAGGAGATCCAGCGCGAGCTGTACCGTAAGGACTTCGAACGCCTGGGTCCCAGCGTGATGCGCCTCGGCCGCGTGTGGCTCACGGGCCACCTGAACCTGCGCAACGATCCCAATCCCTTGTTGCGCAAGCGCGCCGAGCGCCACGGCCACGATCTGCGCGGCGTCTTGCCTGCGCTGTCAGCGACGATCGCCTTCGCGCCGAGCCCGGCCGTGCGCGACCGTGCGATCGCGCTGCGTCGTGACATCATCCAGGCCACGGGCGAGCTCACGCTCAAGGAGCGCGCGATGGAAACCGCTTCCCCGCTCCTGCACCTGGTCACGCAGGGTGCGCGCGCTGCCGGTGTGTTCCAGCAGCCAGGCCTCTTGCGCACCGAGCATCGCATGCACGGCGCCGACGCAAGTCGCCACACCTCGCACGTGCTCAGGCTGCAAGGGGGTCTGAACACGGCTCCGCTGCAGGTGCTCACCGAAGATCTCAGGGAGATCGCACGCCGCACCGCTGAACGCGTGCGACCCGTCAACAGGTTGCTCGATGCTGCGCGCGTGATCACGCAGCGTGCGCAGGGCTTGCCGGGCTCGTTGCCGGCCGGCTGAGCGCGGCGAGCCGGCCTGCGTGCGCTGCGCGTAGCGCTCATCACCGGGCCGGCCAAGCCGAGGGCCCTCGATCAAGCTCTCCCCAACGCGCGCCTTCATTCGCTGCACGACGCCCGCGCACGACGCCAGCACCGCGCTCTCCATCTTCATGGCCTCGATCACCGCGGCCTGCTGGCCCGCGCGCACGCGGTCGCCGGCTTGCACGTCGAAGCCAACCACGCGACCGCGCAGCGGCGAGCGCACGGCAACCACGCCATCCGGCGCTTGCTCCATCAGCCTGCGAGAACACGGCCACGCTGGCGATACCCAGCTCGTCGGCCGCGCGTGCGATGCGAATCGCGATCTCGCCACGGTTGGCGATCAAGAGCTTGTGCAGGCTTCTGCCGCTCCGTTCAGGTCCTTGCATGCTGCCACGGTAACCACCGTGCCGGCGTTTCCGGACGTGTGCTGGCCGGTTCAGCCGGTCACATCGCGATGCCGCGCAGATGCCCGCTCAGCTCGTGGGCTGGCACGTGTCCGAGATCCTTGCTCACGGTGGCCGTCACGAGCTGCGCGGTCTGATGGTCGAGCTTGGCACGCAGGATGCCAACGAAATGCGGCTCGGCCACGAGCACCAAGCTGTCGTAGCGCTTGTCGCTGCGGCCCTTGGCCAGAAGCTCGCAAAGCTCCTTTGCGAACGCGTCGGCCACGCGCTCGTGTGCGAGGTCTTCGTGACCCATCGGGTGCCCACCGTGCACCGCACCCGTCGAGAACGAGCTGCCCGGCTTGTCGGACTCCAAGGCTCCGCTTTTCAGCCGACCCGCCTCGTTCTGCAACGTCGACACCAGTTGCAGCCCTGGTTGGGAATTGTTGTGTTCAAAAACCCGTGCACCGGCGCGGTGCGCGACAAGAATCCAGGTGGCCATAAACCCTCAATGAAGTCTATAAGCACGATCGGTGGTTCGGCCAAGGCCCGGACGGAGACCAACCCGAGACCAATCCGCGCTCAACCGATCCGGCGCAACAGCTGCAACGCCGCGTCCTTGCCGGAGCGTGCCGCGCCTTCCATCGTGGGGATCTCGAAGCTGTTACGCACCCAGTCGCCGGCCAACCACAGGTTGTCGAGTGACGTGGCTGGATACGGCCTGTACTTCAGGCCACCGGGCACGGGGATGAGCAGGCGGCCGTGCTTGCTGTCGTTGCGACGAAACCACACGCGATCGAGGTCGCACTCGAGGGGATTCTTGAGCCCCGGCACCTTGCCGAGGCGCTCGCCGATCAAGCTGATCAGCGTGTCGTCGTCCATGTGCTCGTAGCCTGCCAGCGGGCCACAGCAGTCGAGCGTGGCGGCCCAGCGTGAGTCGGCATCCTTGAGCACGTGACGCCAATCCATCACCGTGGGCACAGGCTCGGGCATGCCGTTGAGCACACCTGCGTAGCGCTCGGTGCCGACCGGCGAGTTGCACCAGAAGCGACACGACAGCGACGCTGCACCGCGCAGGTTGTGGAACTTCGAGAACACCGAGTCGCTCCAGAAGTCTTTGTCTCCGGGGTTCAGCTCCAGGAAGGCCTCGTAGGGCATGGCGACCACGTAGGCGTCGTAGTCGTCGAGCACGTGGCTGGTGTCCTCGTTCACACTGACCGCACCGCCAGGCCAGTCTCCTGTGGCGCAGTGCGTGCTCGGCGGATCCGGCTCCGCCACTTCTACACCTGTGACGCGCGAGCCCGAGTGGAGCAAGCGACGCACCTTGAGCCTCGGCGTGAGGTTTCCGCCGAGCTTCTTGAAGTACGTGGCCAGCGGCTTGATGAAGCTCTCCACCATGTCGCCGTTGGCGTAGTAGACGTCGGCGGGGTTGTGCGTGCCGTGGAGCTGAAAGCCGGTGCGCATGAACTCGGCGACGATGTAGGCAGAGATCGGCTCCGGGTAGTTGAAGATGACGTCGCGCGCGTAGCGAAAGAAGTTGGTCGCGAGCAGCGAGGCGTGCATGCCCGTCTTGAGCGCCCAGTCGTCGAACGAGATCTCGTCGAGCTCTGGGTACTCTTCGATGTTCGAAATCGTACCGAAGTTGTGCAAGAGCCAGGTGGTGAGGTTGGAGCGCTCGGCCGCCGTGAAGCCCGGATAGTGCGCGACGTCACCACCGGCCATGTAGACCTTCTGGTCGCGATCTTCGTAGAAGAACAGCTTGCCGGCGTTCTTCAGCAAGTGATCGTCGAAGTTCATGCCGCAGCGCTCGAGCAGCCCCAGCATCTCCTCGTAGAAGCCGAAGAGCACGTGGAAGCCGTGACCGACGCGATAGTCGCCCTCCATCCACGAGGTGGCTTTGCCGCCGAGCAGATGGCCCTGATGGATCAGGTCGACGTGCACGCTGTCGCCGGCCTCCTCGAGCAGGTGGATCGCGGCGGACAGACCGCCGAGACCAGCACCCACGACGAGCACGCGTTTCTTCGCCCCACCCTTGCAGCCGACCAAGAGCCCGGAGCTGGCCAGGTACGCCATGAACTCGCGACGCGAGAGCTTCGGCATGTGGCGCACGGGCCACGAATTAGCTGCCCCCGCCCGCAGCCCCCCAGTGTGAACAAGCGCACTGGTTAGGGGACTGCGCGGGGGCTTCATCGCGATGTTTTGTTCTTCAGTCGCTCAGGCGCCGTGGTTTGCGCGGGCAGCGCAAGTCGGCGTCTCTTTTTGGGTTGCACGTGGATTTTCAGGAGAGCAGACGCCCTTGCAGTAACCCGCTCCCAGACTTTGCCCACGTGGCAGAAGCACTATGCGCCCAGTTGCGGCGCCCGCAATTGCGATCTGTCAAGCAGCGCACAATAAGTCGGCGGCTTGCGTCGTTCGAGCTCGCTTTGATCGCGCCCAATAACGTGCTGCGTGCGAGATGAGACGCTGCCGCGATGAAACCGATCCTCTACCAGTTCTGGCGCTCGTCTTCGTCGTGGCGGATTCGTTGGGCGCTGATGTGGAAAGGCATTGACTTCGAGACGGTCGCGGTCGATCTCGGCGCGGGCGAGCAGCTGCAAGCTTCGCATCTCGAACGCAACCCGCTGGGCCGTGTGCCCGCGCTGTGGTTGCCCGAGCGCCGTGCCTGTCTCGCTGAATCAGTGGCTATCCTCGAGTACCTCGAGGAGACCACGCCCGAGCCGCGCCTGTATCCCGGGGACGTGTGGCTACGCGCGCGCACTCGACAGCTCGTGGAGTACGTGAACTCCGGGATCCAGCCGATGCAGTGCCCGGCCTGTGTGACTCGCGCACGCGAGAAGCCCGAGGAGCGAACCGAGTGGTCTCGCTACTTCAACGAGCGGGGCCTCTTGGCGTTCGAGAAGATGCTCGAGGTGATCGCCCACGAGACCGGCGGCGGCCGCTTCTGCGTGGGCGATGAGTTCACGGCGGCGGACATCCTGCTCGTGACGCAGGTGTGGAGCGCGCGGCGCTTCAACGCGGATCTCTCGGCGATGCCGCGCGTGAACGCAGCGTTCGACGCCGCGATGCTGATGCCGCACGCACAGCGCGCGCGACCCGAGAACCAGCCGGATGCCCCGAAATCGTAGCCGGCTTGGCTAGCGCCAACGGCACGCGACCTGGCCGCCATCAGCTGCGG
>DASVHQ010000378.1:0-17380 GCA_036382515.1 Polyangiales bacterium
TTCTGCGGATCGGCATACAGGCTCGAGCCCGACACGCCGTAGTCGAGCGCGCGATAGGCGACGCGCCAGACCACGAACAGCAGAGCGTACGGCCACAAGCGCAAGAGGCGCTTGGCGAGCGGCCCGCTCTCCAGAAAGAACGCAGACGCGAAGATGTAGCCGTAGGTGGCGATCGCGCCCTCCCCCGCGAGCAAGCCGAAGCTGAGCAGCAGCAGGGATAGTACGACTCCGACGTTGGACTTACCGTTTCTCTGGCGATGGTAGAAGACGAGCGCCCACACCGAGAACGCGGTGGCGACGACGGCATTACGCGCCGCCACCCACGACACGAACCAACCGCGCGCGTCGTCGAGTGCGTAGAGCGCCAGAGCCAGTGTGGCGACGAAGCGGTCGGCGATGAGCTCGCGATACAAGGCGCGCACGCCGAAAAGCAGCACGGCGCCCCACACCCAGCAGTGCAAGTGCATGAGCCAGGGCGAGTCGCGCCACAGCGCGTGGTCGACGAGGTGCGTGAGCGCCGAGACGGGGCGCATGAAGGCGAGCTTGGTGCTCGGGTTGTCCCACCAGGTGAAGATGCCCTCGCGCACCAAGAGCGGCGAGAAGCGCGGCCCACAGAAGCGAAAGATGTCGAGCGGTGGGCGCACGAAGCCGGCAATGGCCTGCGAGCCGTCGAGCATGATCTGGTGGATGTAGTCGTCCGCAGCCAGGCCCGTGTCGAGGGACGCGAGCATCAGCAAGAGGCTCAGTAGCAGGATATGCGTCTGGGCGTGCGCGTGCGAAAGCCTGCGCACCAGCCACGGATAGAAGCGCTTCGTGATCCAACTCTGCCGCTCGGTGGCAGGGGTGCGGCTGACTTCACTCACCGGAACGGCTCCGACACTACCACGCGAAAGAAGTCCTCGGCCGAAAAGCGCTCGCTGGCCCCGAGCGTCGGCGGCTGCCACGGCCACAGCTTGCCGTCGCGATACTGCCGCAGCAGATAGCGTGGCGAATCGAGCCGGTGCGCGAAGCTGAAATCGACGGTCTTTGGGCGCGCGTCGGCGGTGACTTCGACGACCTTCACAGCCAGCTCCGACAGCTGGACCTCGTTGCCCACGCCGAGCGCGCTTGGGTCGCTGCGGTAGTGGGTTTGTTCCGGCTGCTCGAGAAACCCCCGAGACAGGCTCACGCGCAGCGTGCGTTCCGCGCTGCGCATCACCGAGATCTGCGAGCTCGCCGACGCGAGCCAGTAGACGTGGGCCGGGTGCGGTGCACCCCGGTGCAGACGCGCGAGCTGCAGGTAGCTCAGCAGGATGTTCACGGGTGCATTCACGACGACCAGGCTCTTGTCGGCGAGGTCCGGGGCGTCACCCAAGCTCGCGTCGACACGGTCGACCGCAGCAGCCACGAGGTTCATCGAGTTGGCCTGCAACACTAGACCCAGTGGCGCCGCCAAAAGGTGCGCTGCGACAAGCCCGGCCAGGAGCAAGCCCTGCAGCCGTGCCTGGCCTGCGTGCTCGCGAAGCGGCGCGGCGATCAAGAGCGCGACCAGCGCCGCCGCCCCCACGCCCACCACCAGCAGCAGCCGCTCGCCCGGTATCGAGGCGCTCACGGGCACGGCGGCCAGCAGCATCCCCAGCGCCCAGAAGCGCGCCTGTGCCGAGCGACGCAAGAGCGGCGCTGCGAGCCAACCGAGCGCTCCGAGCGTGAGCCACGACAGCACGTACAACTGCTGTCGCTCGGCGAGGCTGCCCCAGAACGCGACGTCAGCGGTGGGAGCACCGAGCTGCGCCGACAGGAGCACCGGTAGGTTGTACGCGAGCGCCCGCGCGAACGCCCACGGCTCATGCAACGGATCGTGGTAGCCCGCCGAACCGAACGATCCGAGGCCCAGGAAGTGATACAACGCGCGGTGAGCGAGCAAGAGCACGAGGTAAGGTGCCAGCGCCATCAGACGCGCTCGCAACGCGTCACGGTCAAGGCACACGGCATACGCGACGAGGTAGCCGAGCACCGCGAGCGCCGTCTCGCCTGCACAAAGGCCCAGTGCAAAGCACAGGGGGCCCACAACGCCCGCGAGCCGACCGCCGTGGCGGCGCACGCGATGATGCGCAAATACCGCGGGCAGTGCGAACGCCGCAGACACGAGCGCATTGCGGTTGGAGATCCAGCCGACCGTGGTGCCGTGCGCAGCGTCGAGTGCATAGAGCAGGAACGCGAAGCCCGGCAGCCACGCCGGCTCGGGCGACAGCCGCCGGTACAAGTGCAAGATCACAACGAGCAGCACCGCAAACCACAAGAGCGAGTGCACGTGCATGAGGCGCGGTGCGTGCGGCCACAGCTGGAAGTCGAGCAGGTGTGTCAGGCTGGACAGCGGACGGAAGAACGCGTTCAGGTGCTGTGGGTCGCTCCACCACGGCAAGAGCACGCCCTGATCCATCAGCGCCTGGTTGTCTGCAGGCCTGCCGGTCGTGAAGGTGAAGAGCCACAGAGGCTCGCTCGCGAGGCCTTGCACGCCGGTGTGCGCGCGCGCCTTGAGCGCGAGCACGTGATCGTCGAGCGCGAAGCGATCGGCCACCGACGGCAGCATGAGCACGAGCGCCACGACCGCGACGGCCACGCGCGCGCGCGGCTCTTGCAGCGAGCGCAACAGACGAGCCAAGCGCGCGGGTTCCTGGGTCAAGGGCCTCATCTTAGCGCAGCAGACCACAAGCCGCGTGCTCACGAGGCTTCCCAGATGAGGACAGCGCAGCGCTCGCCCGCCACGGCCTGCCCGCGATCACTGTACATGCGCTCTCCTTTTGGCATCCAGGTTTGCCGCCGTCGCGCGCCGCACGCTAACCTCGCGCCCGTGGACGAATCGCTGCTACGCGTGATCACGACGCTCAATCGCATCGCCGATACGAGCCTGGTGTGGCCACAGGGCATGCTCAACCCGGGCGGACCGCACCGCCGCCTGAAGGGCCACCACGATCCCATCTCGATCGGCGAAGACGAGTGCGCCGCGTTCGGCCGCCTGGTCGCGGCGCTGCGACCTGCCCATGCGTTCATCATCGGCAACGCCTTCGGCTTCTCGTCGAGCTACATCGCCGACGTGATGCAGAAGCACGGCGGCCTGAGTGTGATCTCGCTCGACGATCACTCGGAGGGCGACGGACAGCGCGCCGCCGCGATCGCGCGCGAGCTTGCCCTCTCGCTCGGCCTCGACGCGATCCTCAAGAACAAGCGCGGCGCCTCGCCCGCCGACATCGCCAAGAGCGTCGAGGAGAAGCTCTACGACCTGATCTTCATCGATGGGCAGCATCGCCACCCGCAGGTGACGCGCGACTTTCAGGGTGTGCTGCCCTACTCGAGCCCCCAGACCGTGGTGGTCTTCCACGACTCGTGGATCGCGGGCGTGCCGCAGGCCGTGGCCGAGGCCAAGCGCGCCGGCTTTCGTTGTCTGTGGCTCCCCACCTCCTGCGAGATGATCCTGGCCACGCGCTCGGGCGAGCGCTTCGCGCAGCTACAGGCCATCTTCCGCGAAGGCACCGAGGATCGCGGGCCACGCTCACGCGCCACTGGCTACCTGCTCTACGCACAACAGAGCGTTGCATTCCACCTGGGCCGCCTGTTCGCCCGCTAGTGGCCTCGAAAGGCTCCGCCATGCCCACTCGCATCGCCGACGCGCACCGCATGTCCCTCGCTGACCCGCAGGCTTTCTGGGGGCAAGCCGCACAAGCCATCCACTGGACGAAGCCCCCACAGCGCACGCTGGACGACAGCCGTGCGCCCTTCTATCGCTGGTACCCCGATGGCGAGCTCAACACCTGCTACAACGCGCTCGATCGCCACGTCGAGAGCGGCCGCGCCGAGCAGCTCGCGCTGATCTACGACAGCCCCGTCACCGGCCACGTCGAGCGCTTCACGTTCCGCGCGCTACGCGATCTAGTCGCGCGCTTCGCCGGAGCCCTGGCCGCGCAGGGCGTGGTCAAGGGCGATCGCGTGATCCTTTACATGCCCATGATCCCGGAAGCCGTAGTCGCCATGCTCGCCTGCGCGCGCCTGGGCGCGGTGCACTCGGTGGTCTTCGGTGGCTTTGCCGCCCACGAGCTCGCCACACGCATCGACGACGCGCAGCCGAAGCTGCTGGTCTGTGCCTCGTGCGGCATCGAGGGCGCGCGCATCATCCCGTACAAAACGCTGCTCGATGAAGCCATCGCGCTCGCGTCACACAAGCCCAAGGCCTGTATCGTCAAGCAACGACCGCAGCTGACGGCGGCGCTCGTGGCGGGCCGCGATCTCGACTGGGACGCCTGCACGGCGAGTGCATGCGATGCCGCCTGCGTGCCTGTCGCAGCCACCGACCCGCTCTACATCCTCTACACGTCCGGCACCACCGGCCCGCCCAAGGGCGTGGTCCGCGACAACGGCGGCCACGCGGTGGCGCTGCAGTGGAGCATGCAGAACGTCTACGGGGTGCAGCCGGGCGAAGTGTTCTGGGCCGCTTCCGACGTGGGCTGGGTCGTCGGCCACAGCTACATCGTCTACGGGCCACTGCTCAACGGCAACACCACTGTACTGTTCGAGGGCAAGCCCGTGGGCACGCCCAACGCGGGCAGCTTCTGGCGTGTGATCGCCGAACACCGGGTGTGCGCGCTCTTCACTGCACCCACCGCGTTTCGTGCGATCAAGAAGGAAGACCCCGAAGGCACGCACATCCGCGACTTCGACCTGCGCTGCCTGCGCACGCTCTTTCTGGCTGGCGAACGCTCCGATCCCGCGACGTTGCAGTGGGCCGAGCAGCAGCTGCACGTGCCGGTGATCGACCACTGGTGGCAAACCGAGACCGGCTGGGCGATCGCGGCCAACTGCATGGGCATCGAGCCGCTGCCGGTCAAGCACGGCTCGCCGACCGTCGCGGTGCCGGGTTGGGACGTACGCGTGCTCGACGAGGGCGGACACGAAATGCCCGCTGGCGCCACGGGCGCGCTGGTCGTGAAGCTGCCGCTGCCGCCGGGCGCGCTGCTCACGCTGTGGAACGCAGATCAACGCTACTTCGATGCGTATCTGCACGAGTTCCCCGGCTTCTACAAGACCGCCGACGCCGGCTACATCGACCACGACGGTTACGTTTACGTGATGGCGCGCACCGACGACATCATCAACGTTGCGGGCCACAGGCTCTCGACCGGTGCCATGGAAGAAGTGCTGGCGGGCCATCCCGATGTCGCCGAGTGCGCAGTGATCGGCGTGGCCGACGAGCTGAAGGGCGAGGTGCCGCTCGGCCTGCTCGTGCTGCGCGATGGCGCGGCGCACGCTCCCGAACAAGTGGTGCAAGAGGTCGTGCACCGCGTGCGCGACATGATCGGCCCGGTGGCCGCGTTCAAGCACGCCATCGTCGTGAAGCGCCTGCCCAAGACGCGCTCGGGCAAGATCCTGCGCGGCACGATGAAGAAGATCGCCGACAGCCAGCCCTACAAGATGCCGGCCACGATCGATGACCCCAGCGTGCTGAACGAGATCGACGCCGCGCTGCGCGCCAGCGGCTATGCCAAAGGCTGACGGAACGCGGCCAGCGCGCGCGTACGCGCAGCCGCCTGCGCACTTGCTAACCGTTCTGTGAGCTAGCGGCGAGAGCCTCGACGGCTGGCGCGCGGCGTCGCTCGTCGTTGGCGAGCCGCCCGTCGGCCATCGTCAGAATGCGGTCGCCCTCGGCCGCCAGCTTGGGGTCGTGCGTCACCAGCACCACGGTGCGGCGCTCGGAGGTCGCTCCACGCAAGAGGCCCAGGATGTTGCGCCCCGAGTCGGAGTCGAGATTGCCGGTGGGTTCGTCGGCCAAGAGCACCGGAGGATCCATCATCAAGGCGCGCGCGATCGCCACGCGCTGCATCTCGCCGCCCGACAGCTCCTCGGGCTTGTGATCGGCGCGCGCCGCCAGGCCCACGCGCGCCAAGAGCCCCGCCGCGCGCTCGGTCACGCCGCGCCCGCCCTGCCCCGACAACCGTGCCGCGAGCGCCACGTTCTCGAGCGCCGTGAGCGTGGGCAGCAGGTTGAAGAACTGGAACACGAAGCCGATCTTGTCGCGACGCAGCTTGGTGCGCGCATCGTCGTCCATGCCGTAGATGTCCTGGCCCGCGAGCCGGATGCGGCCGCTGCTGGGATGATCGAGCGCGCCGATCAGGTTGAGCAGCGTGCTCTTGCCCGAGCCGCTGGCGCCCACCACGGTGACGAACGCGCCCGCCTCGATGGAGACTGACACGTCGATCAGCGCATGCACCGCTGCGGCTGCGTGACCGTAGGTGCGGCTGACGTTGTCGAGGACGATCATGCGCGCGTCAGAGGTGCTCGAGCGCGGCGGGCGTGAAGCTCGCGTCGGACAGGTCGTCGCGGCGCTCGACCGACTCGATGAAAAGATCGGTGGAGTGCTTGCTGAGCTGGCTCTGCATGCGCGCGTCGACCACCACGGGCTTGCCGTCGATCTGCTTGACCTTGCGCGTGTACAGCGTCTTCACGAGCTTGTCTTGCTTGTCGTAGAAGCGCGTGCGCAGCGCCACGTAGTCGCTCTTGCGCACCCACGTCATGACGCGGCCGTAGCTGGACGGAGCGTCGGCGTGCAGCGTGGACTCGAGCACGTAAGCAGCCTCTCCGGACAGCGCCTCGTCGGGCAGACGCTTGTTGGTGGCGTAGCGCGAGTCGATACGCTGCATGTCGGTGTACGTGAAGTCGCTGCCCATGAAGCTGCCTTCACGCTCGCGTCCCACGATACGGCGAGTGCGCTTGAGGCCGGGCAAGTAGATGTACTGCTCGGAGGTTTCCTTGTCGCGCTCGAGCATCAAGAACGCCGTGCCCGCGATGTCCTGCGGCGAAAGAAAGCGCACGAGCGTCTGGAACAAGCCGTTCTTGCGGCGGCCCAGGATGTCCATCACGCGCTCGCGGCTCTGGCCGTTCTCCTCGTTCAGCAGCATGCGCACGTGGGTGCGGGCGCCCTCCCAGGAGAAGGCGTCGCTGCGCACCAGGCGCCGGGCGATTTCGTCGGCCGTGGGCTCCCCAGCCTGCGCAAAAGCCGTGACGACGAGCAGCAGACACAGCCCGGCTTGCGCCACCGCATGCCACGCTGCGCACGCGCTTGCCGACTTGCGAACCAGTCTGCGAACCAGGCGGTGAGTTGCGCTCAGTGCTTGATGTTGGTCGTCCATACCCACATGACCCACTTCGTGCTCCGAATATGCCATTGTCTCGTGCCGACGCGCGTTCAGTCTTGCGGATTCACCCAAGAATCTGTGCGATTGCGCAAGCGGTGCTCACCTCGGTTGACACCATTCTACACGCGCTGGTAGCAAGAGTTACGGGGAATGATGTAAGTGAGGCGCACTCGTGATGAAATTCCCAGCTGACTGGCCCGAGCTGAATACAGCCGCGCCAGTCGACCTGACGGTCCACGATCTCCCGCATGACTCGTCGACCACCGAATGGTGGTACATGAACGGTCACTGCGTCATCGAAAGTGGAGAGCGTTATTCACTGTTCGCGGCGTTCTTCCGCAAGGAAAAGGGGCGCGATCCCAAGACGCAGCAACCGCTCTACGCTCACTCGCTGACCTGGGCGATCTGCGACGTCGAAGGCGAAACCTTCCCGCACGTCTCGCGGGTTGACGAGAACGCGGCGCAAGAAGGCTTGAAGCGCATGAATCGGGGCCTCGGCTCCAAGGACGAGCGCCTCAACCGTGCACTGCGCGAGATCCTGGAGCGCGGCCAGGTACCCACGCCCGACCGCGTGTTCGGCGGCCGCGTGTTCGTGAACCAGCGGCGCCTCGAACTCGACTACGCCGGTGACACGTTCCGCAAGAACGACGACGGCACGTATTCGCTCAAGCTCTTCGATCGGCGCCAGGCGCTGGGCTGCGAGCTCAAGTTCACGCCGAGGAAGCCAGCGACCCGCCACGGCCACGACGGCGTGGTGCGCGGCTCCGACGACGAGACGATGTTCTACTACTTCATCCCGCGCTGCGAGCTGACGGGAACGATCACGCACCGTGGCGTCGAGCACGAGCTCAAGCAGGGCCAGGGCTGGTACGATCACGAGTTCGGCTTCGGCGAGCGCGGTGACGACGTCGTCGACGACGCGGCCGAGGCGAAACTGCCCGCCGCCGAGCGCCAGCGCATCCAGGCCGAGCGCAAGAAGCGCATCGACGAACGCCAGGTCGGCTGGAACTGGGTCTCGGCCCAGCTCGACGACGGCAGCGAGCTCACGGTCTATCCCGAGCTCTACGTGCACAGCGGCAAGAGCGCCGGCACGCATGCCATCACGATCGGCAAAGATGGCGAGCGCAAGACTTGGGAAGGCGCGAGCTTCGAGCCACTCGAGATGTGGCAGAGCACGCAGACCTTTTTCGACTACCCGATCCGTTGGCGGCTGCAGATCCCCACGGCAGGTCTCGACGTCGAGGTGAGCGCGGCGTTCGATGACCAGGAGTTCATCACGCTGATCTCGAAGCCTTCGTTCTGGGAAGGTCGCGTCGAGGTCAAGGGCACGCGCGAAGGCAAGCCGGTTTCAGGCCTTGGTTACGTGGAGCGCAGCGGGTTTGCGCCGTTCGAAGACCTGGACGGTTTCTTCGAGCAAGTCGGCAAGACCGTGCGGCGCTCGGTCGAGAACGTGGTGCCCAAGCACCCGACGTTCACGCAAGCGCGCGATCTGCTCGCGTCGAAGGACAAAGAGCACTACATGGAGGGCGTCGACATCGAGCAGTACGCGCGCACGCACATCCATCCGATTCGCGACATCGTCGACCGCGGCGGCAAGGGTTGGCGGTCGTATGCTGCCATCACCTGCTGCGACATCGTCGGCGGCGACTCGCGCAAGTTCGTGCAGTGGCTGGCGATGCCGGAGCTCATGCACGTGGGCTCGCTGATCGTCGACGACGTACAGGACAAGTCGGTCACGCGTCGTGGCGGCCCGACGGCACACATGATCTACGGCGAGGCACAGGCCATCAACTCGGGCACGGCAGCCTACTTCATCGGTCACCGCTTGCTGACCAGCGAGCACGTGTCCGACAGCGATCAGCTCAAGCTCTACGAGCTGTACTTCGACGCGCTGCGCGCCGGTCACGCCGGCCAGGCGCTCGACATCGACGGCTTCGAGTCGCTGATGCCAGCCGTGGTCGAGACCGGCAAGAGCGATGTGCTGGAGAGCCGTGTGCTCGCCGTGCATCGCCTGAAGACGGCGGCACCCGCGGGTTGCTTGGCGCGCATGGGCGCGATCGGCGGCGGCGGTAGCAAGGCTCAGGTCGAAGGGCTCGGGCGTTTCTTCGAAGACCTGGGCCTCGCGTTCCAGATCATCGACGACGTGCTCAACCTGCGCGGGTTCAAGGGCAACCTCAAGGCGAAGGCCGAAGACGTGCAGCAAGGCAAGATCACCTTGCCAGTGGCCAAGGCCATGTCGCGTCTCGGGCCCGCGGATCGCAAGTGGATGTACGAGACGCTGCGCACCAAGCCCGAAGACATGCGTGTGGTCGAGAGCGTCGTGCAGAAGCTCGAGAGCTGCGGCGCGGTCGACGCGTGTGTCGATCAGGCGCGCAGCCTGGTCGAGGGCGGCTGGACCAAAATCGCACCGCTGATCGACGACTCGCTGGCGAAGATGATGCTGCGGGCGTTCGGTTGGTACGTGCTCGAACGCCACTACTGAAACAGCGCCGGCTGGAGCGCGACCTGCGTCGTGTTCCAGGCGCCCTGTTTGCGCAGCGCGCTAGGCGCGGTAGACCGCCATCACGTCGGTCTCGGGCGCGAAGAAGTAGCCGAAGAAGCCCCAGAAGAGGGTGAGCGGGGTGAGGAGCTTCCAGCTCAGGCGAATCGGCTCGAGCGCGAGGTCAACCGTGTTGTCGTGCGCCTGGAAGTAGTGGGTGAGGAAGCGCGAGTTCACGAACGGCACGAGCGTGTTGGCGTACATCGTTGGGTAGTAGCGTTCCAGCTTCCAACCCAGCGGGTCACCGAGCGTGTGCAGCATGCGCTTACTGAAGATGTGGCGGTGATAGGGCTGGTGCAGCGTGTGCACGCGCAGCTCGGGGTGCTGCAGGTCGATGGCGCTGGCGTTCGGCGTGCCGATCGCGACGGCGCCACCGGGTTTCACGAGGCCCTGCAACGTGCCCAGGAAGTCCCACGGCTCGGGCACGTGCTCGAGCACGTCCTGCGTCACGATCAGGTCGTAGCGTTCGCCTAGCACGCTGCGGTCCGCGAAGCTCTCGGAGTACTCGTCGAAACCGTGGGTGTTGGGGTAACCACTGGCGCGCAGGAAGCGCACGAGCGCCCCCGCGCCGCAGCCGTAGTCCAGCACGCGATGCTCGGGGCGAAGGCCGGCCGCCTCTAGTCGCGAGACTTGCTTGCGGTACATCGCGCGCAGCATCCAGTCGACCTTCGTGTCGACCAGATGGTGGAACGGGTACTCGCGGTAGTAGTGAGCAAGGTCGACGTCGTCCGCGGCGTGGAGACTGCCGCATTCCCCGCAGCGCCAGAGCCGAAACTGCTCGCTCTTGAACTTGCGAACGTTGCTGCGCACCGACGCACGTTCAACGGTTTCTGGCTGGTCTTTGCGGCAAATGTTGCAGTACGGCATGGGCAAGACGCAGCCTACGCCAAACGACGCCCGGGGTGCGAACCTGCTGCATGGCGAATTCCGCACCTACCAAGCCGGGGACGTGACGGATCGTCCGGCCAGACGCATAGATCGAGTTGGCTCGCTGAGCATACAGGTGCCCACCTGCCCGAAGCTGGCGCACGTGCTGCGCAGGCAGCATATAATGTCTGCCGAGAGGTATTGCCGGTGATGTTCAGATCCGCTGTTGTTCCAAGCTCGAGAGCTGCGCGGGCGTCGTTGCTCGCGCTTTTTGCGTCCTGTGCGTGCGTGCTCGCGGCCTGCGGCAGTGACCCTGCCGCAGCGACGACTTCGTGCAGCAGCAGCGGCGTGACAGTCACCGGCGTAGTGAAGGAGCTGAAGCCCGGAATCGAGCGTCAGAAGTACCCCACGCTGCAGGACGTCGAGGTGTGCGTCTACGAGCACCCGCAGACGCCGTGCGTGAAGACCAGCAGCGCCGGGACCTACTCGATGTGCGGCGTGCCGGCCAACTCGGAGTTGCTCTTGTCGTTCAAGAAAGACGGCTACGCGCAGGCGCTGCGCATGCTGAGCACGCGCCAGGAGGACTACGCCATCCTGGCCGAGACCGTGCTCGGCTCGATCGACTACGGCGTCTCGCAGCTCAAGCACTTCGACTACACGGCCGCCGACGTCTCGGGCGGCGCGATCCAGTTTTTCGCCGCGAACCCGGCCAACGGTGTGTTGCAAGTCGCCACGCTCGAGGGCTACACGGCCAAGCTCGAGAACGTCGACGGCACGCAGGCCATCTGCGCCATCAAGGGCGGCACGAGCGCGTGCAGGCCGGTGTATCTCGATGACACGGGCACGGCGGATCCCACGCTGACCAAGTCGTCGCACTGGGGGGTGGGTGCCTTTGGCAACGTGCCTGCTGGCAAGTACGTGCTGCGCATCACGCACCCCACGTTGGTCTGCAATCAGCACCTGCCCGAGTCGGGCTGGAAGGCGAAAGACGCCGACAGCGTGCTCGTGGAATCGGTCACCGACTGGATCACGGCGCAGACCGGTGTGTTCTGCCAGGAACCCGACAACGGCTCTGACGCAGGCTCGGCCGCAGGCGCCGACGCAGGAGCGAACTAGATGGGTATTGCTCCACGGATGCAGCGCGGTGGCTGGGCCATCGCGACGGGCTTGCTACTGATCACCGGCTGCGCCAGCGGCAAGGCCGGGAGCGCAGCTGACGGCGGCGCCAGTAGCGATGGCGCTTGCTCGAGCGCGAGCACGCCCGGCAGCGACTGCGTCAATCCGATCCGCTTCGACTTCAAGCCGACCGATGTGAACATCGTGGCGGACCTGAAGAAGAACCAGAACATCGACTTCAGCGTGCCGACGGACGGCTTCCAGATCACCACGCAGGGCATCAAGCTCGGGCCCAGCGAAGACGACGAGTGGTGCGAGGCGTTCGAGATCCCCAAGAACCCGGACACCAAGGATGGCTCCTGGTGCATCACGCGCTTCGAGGTCGCAATGACCAAGGGCTATCACCACCTGTTCGTGGCGAAGGCACCCGTTGGCTCCAAGAGCGAGAGCCTGATGGAAGTCGGCAAGCGGGTGCGCTGCGTGGGCGGCGCGCACATTGCGTATGGCACCGATCTGTTGCCGATTCCGCTGCCGCAGGGCGCCTACGCCGACGTGCCGTACTACAAGGGTATCGGCGAGAAGTTCACGCCCGGTCAGAAGCTCAGCGTGAACTACCACTACCTGAACACCACGAGCAAAGACATCATCGGCGTCACCATGCTCAACTTCCACGGCGGCTCGTGTGCTGGCCTGGTGGAGATGCAGCAGTTCGGCTTCTACAACCAGGACATCGCGGTACCGCCGAACGGCAAGCAAGCCACCTCGATGAGCGGCACGTTCACCCAGGACGTGTACGTCTATGATCTGTTCCGCCACACGCACCGCCGGGGCCGCGACGTGCCGATCTCGTACTACAAGGGGCCCAAGGACGGGCAGCTGATCTTCAAGAGCCCCGACTACGAGCTGGGCGCAGGCTTTCGCTTCCCGGAGCCCATGCTCTTCCACAAGGGCGAGGGCCTGACGTTCGTGTGCAACTACGAAAACACGACCGACCGTTACATTCGCTTTGGGCCCACGGCGAACGACGAGATGTGCATGCTGCTGGGCACCTGGTGGGTCGCGAACAAGACCGACCTGCCGGAGACCCAGCACCGCTACAAGTGGCCGCAACCCTGAGAGCGGCTGCGGTGCGAGCATGCCGAGCGTGAACGAGCGGCGCCGGGTCGCGCCGACGACGAACCAACCCGGCCGCACACGCCGCGGGCTGCGAGCTTGATGCATGGAGCCGCGCGAGCGGGCGCGGAGCCTGATAGAGTCTGCCGGAAATGAGACCCCCGCTCTTCGCGCGTGCGCTCTTGACGGTGTCACTCTTGGCTGCATGGCAGGGCAGCGCGAGAGCGCAAGCGCGAGCGCGAGCGCCGAAGCCGCCTGCAACCGCGGCTGCGAGCGAGCCAGCCAGCCAGCCGCCCGTGGCGCATGACCCACCGGCGCGCGGGGCACCCGCGCAAGCCGATGCACCGCCCGCTTCCTTCGCGCCCACGCCTAGCAGCGTCGCAGCGGCCTCACGGGATGCGGGCCAAACGCCGCAGGCAAGCGCCTCCGGCGAAGACGTGATCCTCGATCCCGAGCTGGCGGGCACGGCGTCGCCTGCAACGCCGGCGGTGATCGCCGTGACGACCGGTGCAAGCGACAAGAACACCACACCGAGCGCGAATGCGGCCGAGGCCCGGGTGGTGCTGCACACGCGCGCCGCGACAAAGACGCAGCGCAACGATCCTGGGCAAGACATCTATCAGAGCACCACGCTCGCGACCTTCGATGCGACCGTCCGGCGTTCTGAGTCGCTGCGCTTCGTTGTGGGCCTGCGCGCGCGCTACCGCTTCGCGTCGATGGCGGCGAACACCGCCGATGCCGTGGCGAGCCATGCCGAGCTCGACGTGCTGCCGACGGCCGGCTACGTCGACAGCAAGCTGGCGGACGGGCTGCACCTGCAGCTCGGTTATCAGCCCGTGCATCTGGGGCGCTTCGACATTTTTTCGGCAACCGACGTGCTCGCCGTGCACGACCTGCGTGATGGCGCCGCGACCATGGCCGAGGCCGCGGAGGTCGCACAGATCTCGGCGCTGGCCGACTACGACGTGAGCAGCTGGCTGTCGTTTCGCGCGATCTACGTGCCGTTCTTCACGGCGCATGTGATCTCGGTCGTGCAGAGCGACTACGCGCTGGTGCGCGCGACGCAGGCGGGGACCGACGCCGCGTTTCGCAACTCGGGCGATCAAGGCGCGCGCTTGCAGGGTCTGTTGCTGCACAACCTCACGCGTGGAGATCGGGACAGCATCGCGCAGAGCGGACTCGCGGCGCTCGGGCCCGATCCGACGTTCGCACAGCCGCAGGGCGCACTGCGCGCGATGGCACACAGCGCCTCGGGCGAAGTGGCGCTCACCGCCGCCACCGCGCTCGAGCATCTGCCGGCGCTGCGCGCGAGCCAAACGCTGAAGGACTACGTGAGAGATCCGTCCTCGCTCGATGCGCAGGCGCGGCTGGCGGCAGACAACCGCCCGCTCGTTCCGGAGTACAACCGCTTCGCCGTGCTGTCCGCCGACGCCGTGACCGACATCGGCCCGGTCTCGGTCGGGCTCGAAGGCGCGTACATGGTGCATCGCACGCTGATGGCCGAGACGCAGGTGGCTGCGACCACGGGCTCGGGCAGCATGCCGGGCATTGCCACGCCTGCGTCCACCGATGTGCTGCAAGTGGGGGCACGCGCCGAGTACATCCGCGGCACCGAGTGGCTCGTGGCGGCCGAGGCCTTCTTCGCGTACACGCTCAGCCCGGCCGGCCCCGGACCGCACCACTATCTGCTGATGGAAGAGGGTCGCTTCGCGCGCGGCGTGGGCGCGCTGGTCAGCTACGCACCCGATGCGGTCCCGATTCACCTCGAGCTCGGCGCAGGGCTGCTCAGCGGCCCGAGCCTCGTGGTCTCGCCGCGCGTGGCCTACTCGATCCTCGACAACTTCGATGTCGAGCTGGGCGCGCTCTTCGTGGAAGGGTCTGCGCCGGCGATCGGCAGCTCCACGATCTCGCTCGGCCACGTCGACGACAACGTCGACCAGGTGTTCGTCGGCCTGCGCTACCTGCCCTGAGCGCACGCGCAACGGGCCCGAGCGTGGTCACCGTCGTGCCCGCGCGCAGGGTGCGCGGACTTGGTCTATGCTGCGACGCACCATGCTCCCCCCGACCTTGCGCAAACGACCTGCCGCACTGCTGCTCGATGCCGGCGACACCCTGCTGTTCATGGACGAGGCCGCCCTGGTGCGCGCCCTGGCCGAGCTCGGAGAGCCCGTGGCCGAGGCTCGCATCAGCGCGTCGATGTTCGCGGCCAAGCGCGCCTACCAGGACGTGCTGCAGAAGAGCGAGCGTCACGAAGATGGCTGGTCGGTGCTGGTGCGTGCGCTGCTCGTCACGTCGGGCGTGACCCCCGCGCGCGCGGAGCTGCACTTGCCACCGCTGCGACGCGTGCACGACGACTTCTACTTCTGGCGCAAGGTGCCGGCTGAGCTACCGGCTGCGCTCGAGCGCGCGCGGCAAGCCGGCATACGGCTGGGTGTGATCTCCAACTCCGAAGGTCGGCTCGAAGCGGTGCTCAGCCGCGTCGGACTGCGCGCACCGTTCGAGCTGGTCGTGGACTCGCAACTGGAAGGCGTGAGCAAGCCGAACCCGGAGATCTTTCGGCGCGCGCTGGCGCGCATGAACGTGGCGCCCGAGGACGCGCTCTACGCAGGCGACATTCCCGAAGTCGACGTGCAAGGTGCCGCGCGCGCCGGCATGCACGGCGTGCTGGTCGATGCCTTCGATCACTACGCCGACCGGCCCGAACTGGCGCGCGTGCGCGGCGTGGCGCAGCTGGTGGACGAGCTCTTGCTGCTGCCGGTCTGACGGAACGAAGACGCCGCGAAGCGCGGGCCCGTGGGCCACGCTCCGCGGCGTGAGAGTGCCTTGCGGCAGGCTCGGCTAGAACAGGTAGCCGATGCGCAGCAAGTTCAGCTGGATGAGGAACGGCAGCGCTGTAGCCACGACGCTACCCGCGTCGTTGATCGACTTGTGCGCCTTGTTGTACGCGTCGATCTCGGCCGTCGTCGCGCCGCTGCCCGGCATCGGCGTGTCGAACTTGGCGTGGGCACTGCCGAGCGGCAGCTCGAGCGCGAGGTCGATACCCATCACGAAGCCGCTGCGGCCCATGAAACCAAGGCCCAGCTTGAAGAGCGGCACGCTGATGCTGGCCTTGACGGTCTGTGCCGCCTCGGTCGCCTTCAGGCTGATGCTCTGGTACGCGAAACCACCGCTCAAGAAGAACGAGCCGCCGAACGGATAGAGGCGACCGTCGAGCGTGATCAGGCTCAGGCCGAGCGAGGCAGACGACACGCTCAGATTGAAGAACTGGTAGTCGATGCCGAAGCCCAGGTAGTCGCCGTAGCGCGCGTGAATGCCGACGCCGATGATGTTGAACAGACCGCCGGTGAGCACGGGACCAAAGCACAGGCTACCGAGCTCGCACTTGTCCTCCTCGTCCTCGGCAGGAGGTGGCGGAGGCGCGGGTGTGGCGGTAGGCGCAGCAGCCGGCGCAGCCTCGGGTGCAGGGGCCGGCGCAGCCTCGGGTGCAGGAGCCAGCGCAGCCTCGGGTGCAGGAGCCGGCGCGGCGGTAGGCGCGGGCGCTGCCGCGTCGGAGGCAGGGGCTGCCATGGGGGCGGCCTCGGGCGCAGCGGCCGGCGCCGCCGCAGGTGCAGCGGGCGCAGGGGCTGCTGCAGCCGGTGCAGCGGCGGGCGCCGCCGCAGGTGCAGCCGGTGCCGCAGCCTTTTGTGCGAACGCGGGCGCTGCCAACAAGGTGGTCAACACTAATGTAAGAATTGGACGTGCCAAGCTTTGCATCTTCCCTCTTTCCCCGGTTGTTCCGTTAGCGAGCCGATCTATTCTCGCCAGAAGCCTGCGGCCCATGCCGCCATCAGCTGCGCTCACCGGCCGGATCGTAGACCCTCTGCGCATGCACCGAGGTCGGCCAGACACGCCGCCAGTCCTCGCGGACCCTGCGAGCGACCAAAACGTTATCACACGGCCAAACAGCCCCGTAACAATTGTGTTGCGACAGCCGGCGCGACGATATCGCCGGACGTGGGGACAGCTGCACAAACCCGCGTCGTTGTGATGACGCTAGCGGCGGCGGACGCGCGTAGCGAGCGCGCCAGATCAGCTCGGTTCGCCGAAACCCGGCGAGAAGATCCGAGCCATACGCTCCGGATGGAGCACGCCGCGCTCGCGCATCAAGTCGTCGGCGCGCGTGGTGAGCGGGTCGTGGCGGCCACCCATCAGCTCACCGCGGCGCCGCAGCGCGCTGGCGACGAGCAAGGGCTGAGCCTGAGCCTCCGCGGAACCGATGACGTCGTCCAGCAGCTCGAGCGCTCGCACGCGCTCCTGCCGTAGCGCTGCAAGCCCCGCCCGCGCAAGACACACGGCATCCACGAAACAGCGCAAGCCGAGCGCCTGTACGGCGTCGAGGTCGGTCGCCGCCTGCGCCAGCAAGGCTTCGCGCGCAGGCCTCTGCTCGGCGGCACACAGAGCACACAACGCGCGCAGCAAGAGCACGTGGCTGCGCCACACCGGCACGAAAGCGAACGGTGCGCGCAAGAACTCGTCCAGGTCTCTCTGGTGTCGCTCGCACGCCGGCCGGTCGCGCTCGTAGAGGTCGATGGTGGCGGTCGCG
>DASVHQ010000379.1:0-5273 GCA_036382515.1 Polyangiales bacterium
CCCCGGCAACGGCTGCCGCCCGCAGCTCGTGCCGGCCGCGCCGTACACCCCTGAGGTCCCGCACATGGCCAAGGCACGAAGCGCCGCCGCACTCAAGGAACCCGAGCCCGTCACCGAGGAGCTGCATTTCCGCTCCGACAACGCGTTCCTCTGCCTCCTGCTCAACCGCCGCACCAAGGCGATCCGCGTGATCGACTTCCGCGCGGGCGCGTTGCCGGCCAAGCGCCTGTTCATCCAGTCGGTGGCCCAGCGTGAGGGCGTCGAGAAGGTGATCTTGCTCGTCGAGAAGGACGAGGTTTCCTCCTGGACGCGCGTTGGTTTCGTACGCGAAGGCACCGTGCCCGGCTTCTACAAGCGTAGCGACGGCCACCTCGTGGGTTGCGTGATCGGTCAGCGTACGGCTTCCGTGGAGGTGTCCGACGACGCCCAGAAGATCGCCGAGCGTACGATCAACGCGGCCAAGAAGGCCGGCGAAGCGATCGAGGATCCGGTCAAGAACGTGACCGTGAAGGAAGTCGACAAGGAGAGCGCTGAAGAAGCACGCGATGGCGTGTGGCAGCAGCGCGGCGAAGCCTACGGCGCGTTCGACCCGTTCGGTCGCGATGCGGCGCGGATCTTCATCGAGGTCACCGGCCGCCGTACCAAGCCGAACTACCTCTCGGCCGAGTTCCAGGACTGCTTCGGTCACGCGCTGATCGAGATCCTGCGCGCGCCCAAGACCGACCACGAGATCCACACGGTCATCGCAGGTCTGCGCTGGCTCAACGAGCACCTCAAGGCCAAGGAGATCGTCTCGGCGTTCGCCTTCGCGCCGGTCGATAGCCTCGAGCTCGCCACCGTGTTTCTCTCGTGCGGCTTCCGCAAGACGGGTCTACTCGCCAAGGGCGCGCTCCTGGGCGACAAGCGCTCCGACGCCATCCTCTGGACCCGCAAGCTCGCCGACCCGAGCGGTGGCACCGAGCCGCCGCCCGAGGACGAGGAAGATAAAGACGACGACGAAGAAGAGGCCTGAGCACGCCGCGCGGCCCAAACCGCGCAGCGTCCTGCAGCTCACGGCGGCGGCCTCTCGCCGCCACTTTCACCCGCTACCAAGCTGTCTGTACGTCGCCCTTGCGCAGCTGCGCGGCAATCACGATTTGTTGTACCTCGCTCGAGCCGTCGTAGACGCGCGCGATGCGCAGGTCGCGCCACATGCGTTCGATCATGTATTCGCCGCTGATGTAGCCGGTGCCGCCGACACCACCTCGGCCGGGCGGCTCGCCGAACGGTGTCGGTGGTTGGTTGCGCTGGAGACGAGCGTGGCGGCTAGCGCCGCGGACTGCGGCGCCGGCGGGCGAGCACGAGACCGCTGAGCGCGAGTAGCCAGAGCACTGACCGCACGTGGGACGCAGCCCGGGGGCCGACGCGCGTCACACTGCAGATGCCTCCACTCGACTTCGACCTGCCGGTTCCCGCCTCCGGTGAGGTGCTTGCTCCGGCGTCCCCGATGGCGTGGCCGGAGTTTGCTGTCTGGCCGATGGCGGTATCGTTGGTCGGCGCCGCGCCGGCCTTGGCCGCGCCCGGGAGCGGCGCGTAGGGCGGCGCGCAGACACCCGGGTTCGGCGTGGTAGTCGTGGGCTGCTGCGCGCACGCGCTGGCATCGACGCCTGCAGGCCCCACGCAGGCGACGTCCGTGGTGGCGACGTCCCGGACGCAGCTCCAACTGGTCGGACACTGCGCGCTGCCCGTGCACGGGATCTGCTCGAGCTTGCAGCGCTTGGTGTCGCTTGGCTTGCACTCGCAGCTCGGGCCGGCATCCGTCGTGGCCGTGACTCCGGCGTCGAGCGGCTTGCCCGAACCCGCATCAAGCGCAGCGGGTGGCGGCACGGGGCTGCTGCCTGCGCCAGCACCCGGCGTCGCGCTTCCGCCCGAGCCGCTGCTGCTGCCGCTGCTGGCCGTGCAGTTGCATTCCTGGCTTGCGACACAGGTGAAGTGCGCGCCGCAGTCCGCGTCGAGCTTGCAGGGCACGAGGTAGCGCGGCGTGCACAGGTTCATGGTGGTGGGGGTGCAGGTCGTGGGCTCGGGCTTGGGACACGGGTCCTGCGTGCACGGCGCCACAGGGGGCACGGCGCACTTGCTGGTGTTGGTCGCGTAGCAAAGCATGTCCGTCGCGCAATCGGCGTCCGTGCTGCACGGGCCGGGCTCACACGCCTTCACGTCGGTCGGCGTGCAGGCTGGCGCCGCCGGGCAGGTCTGCCCGGGCGTGCAAGCGATGCCGGGACACGCGGTGGAACCGACCACCTGACAGTTGAAACCCTTGTCGCAGTCCTTGTCCGCGGTGCACGCGGCCCCCTGCGTCCCCGCATGCGCGGTGCTCGAGACGAGCGCGGCCAGAGCAGCCACCAGTGCTACAACGAAATTTTGTCGGTACCGCATGTGAACCTCCAACCGGCTCGGCTTCGTGAGCGGCTAGCGTTATGGTCCCATGGATTGCTCCAGGCATCACGTCCAAATAGATGCTGGCCCTCTGCGCGCGGCGCAGATCGCGCGGAGGGCCAGCGTTCATTTGGACTACCGCCGCGTAGCGACCGACGATTTGCGGCGCCGGAACATCCACGCGGTGGCCGCTGCCCACATGGCGAGCATCGCACCACTCGATCGCGAATCCTCTTGACCCACGCTGCATCCGCATCCGCCGGTGCTCTTGGTGCCCGGAGTGCCGCTATCGCCGGCCGAATCGGTCGCTGCATCTGCATTGGTCGTGGTGGACGTCGTTGTCGTCGTGGCACTCGCGTCCGTCGCGGAGCGCGTATCGCTCGATGCTCCCGTGTCATGGCCGGCACCGGAATCGATCGGCGCGCCGGAATCCACACCTGCATCGGTGCCTGTGACCGCTGATTCGAGATAGTTGCCGCTCACGAACGTGGTGATCGAACTCGCAGGTAGCGTGAGCCCGCCGACGTTTACGCTGCCCAAATCCTTTGCATCCTCGTTTGCAGACGTGCGAAACGCGTGAAATGTCGAAGGCAAGTTTGCGCCACTGAGTGTGAGCGTCTTTGTCGCCGCACCCGTGTTGATCGCGACGACGGTGACTGCGTTCATCGCGGGGTTGTCAAACGCAGCGACCATGACCTCGGCATCCGTGCTCTGTACGTCCACCATCTGCGCGCCGGGGCGGATGTATCGGTAGAACTGCTTGGAAACGTAGTAGTTTTTGCCAGGCGAGGTGCCCGCCATCAGGCTGTACTCGCTCAGACCACTCTTGCCGCTCCCTTGCCAGTACGTCCACGCCGACGCATGCCCGTAGTAGAGGGCGGCGTAGATCGCCTGCCCGAGGTCGATCGCGCCTGGGCACGTTTTTTTTCCGTCCGACATGCATGGCTGCCCGCTCGTCCACGAGTGGTTGTAGCCTGATGTCTCTGTCATCCAGAGCGGCTTGTTCGCCGATGCAGTCCCCGTGCGAAGGGACGTCCAGAGCGTCGCGAGTTTGCTCGTCGCCGTCGCCGAGACGCCGTCTGTGTAGCCGTGGACCGCAAAGCGATCGATCGCCGAGCGCGCGCCTGCATTGTCCATGATCGCCTGCGTGTAGAAGTAAGGATCGAAGTTCGTACCGTTGGAGCCCGCACCACACTCGATCCCCAGCATGTTTTCCGAGCCGAATAGCTTCACGTGGGGAAAGCTCGCTTTGACCATCGCTCCGATCTCCGAAAGGTGCTTCGCATAGAACGATTGCTCGTAGAAACAGGAGTTGTATCCCTGCCAAAACATCGGTTCGTTCTGCATGCTCAGAGCGTACACATCGACGCCAGCGTCCTTGTACATCTGCAGGCCCGCAACGAGCCAGTTCGCCAATGCGGTGGCTTGCGAGGGGTCCAAGATGTTGCCACCCTTGGTATCCGTCGGGCGCTGCAAGGGCGTCGCGCACGTCCCGTAATCGGGCACCCCGCCCTTGACGACGATGCACTTGTCGTTCGCCGGTGGCGACCAAATCGTGAGGATTGCCTTGAGCGGCACCTTGCTCGCATGGGCGTGAGAATAGAGCGATTGCACGACCGGTTTTTGATCCGTCCACTGGGCATCTTGCGGGGCTGCGCTGGTCGCTGTCGGGTAGTACTCGTTGCGCCACATGGTCATCCCGAGATCATCGATCACCATCGCGCTCCATGCGTCGTCGAGGACCGCCGAGGGTCCGTTCCACCACACGTCGGCACCGCCAAAAAAGCCGAAGCCTTCGATGGTCTGATACTTCTTCGTGCGGTCGATCGTGACGTCGGCGAAGGCGTTGGAAGCAATCAGTGCGATCGCGAGACCACTCGCAAGAGAGGACAAGAATCGAATCTTCATGGGGCATCCTTTCGTATCTTCCTCACCATGCTCGCCTACTACCTCGAGCGGCACATGAAGCAGGCGTGGCGGCAACTGCTATTCAGCGACGAGTCTCCCGAGCAAGACCGCGACCCCGTCGCACCGGCTCGTCGCTCTGAGCAAGCCATCGAAAAAGCGCGCACCAAGCGCACCCAAGACGGCCGTCCTGTCCACAGTCTCGCGACCCCGCTGGCCAACCTTGCGACCATCACCAAGAGCACCTGCCGTCGCTACGGCGCCGTCGCTCAAGAGGCCTTGTTCATTCTGTTCACCAAACCTTCACCCCTGCAAGAGCGGGCTTTGGAGTTGATCGGAACCATCGACAAGATGTAGACAGAGCGCCGTCGGCCTTCGCTTCAAGATCCTGCGAAATTGTTCGGGATTCTTCGCGCTTGGGCCAGGAACTTCAGGCTAGTATCCGCGCACGCTCCGAGCCCGCGCACGCCTCGCGCCTGCGGCGCCGCCGTTGTGCGCACTTTCGGTCGCTCGCTGCAGCCCACAGTGCTGCTGCGTCAGCTTGCTCCGATGCGGTGGCAGTAGCAGCTCGCCTCGGCCCCGTTCAGTGCCCCGTGCTGCCGAATCCGCCTGCAGCGCGCGTGGTAGAGCCGAGCTCGGCTTCGCTGCCCACCGTCTGCACGCTCACGCGCGTGACGGGCGCCACGACCAGCTGGGCGATCCGATCGCGTGGGTTGATCACGTAGACTTGCCGACTCAGGTTCACCAGCAGCACTTTCACCTCGCCGCGATAGTCCTCGTCGATGGTGCCCGGCGCGTTGGCCACGGTGACGCCGTGCTTGATCGCCAGGCCCGAGCGCGGGCGCACCTGCCCTTCGTGGCCCGCGGGCAAGGCGATGGCCAGGCCCGTGGGAACCGCGACCCGCTCTCCCGGCGCCAGCGTGAGCGGTGCGTCGAGCGCGGCGCTCAGGTCG
>DASVHQ010000380.1:0-51391 GCA_036382515.1 Polyangiales bacterium
CAGCGTGATGACCACGACCGTCGCCGAGGCCCTGAAGCATGCGATTTCGCTGGGTCTACGCAGCGCGAATCTCTCGAGCGGCAACGACGTGTCCAAGACGCGCTGGGCACCGCGCGAGGACCTGTACTGCGAGGTGGTGCAGGTCTCGCCGACATCCCACGGCCGGTTCGCGATTGCCGCGTACGAGCAGTCCCGGCGCATCCTGCACGGAGGCGACGTGCGTGGCAGTGTAGCTGGCACCGACCACGACGCAGAGCGCGCGCATGACGCGCGCCGGGTGCACACCGACGGCTACGCGCGCGATCACGCTACGCCCATCGCGACCCGCACGTGACTCACGTGCACTTGCCGGCGAGGCACGCGCTGGGGCTCTTGCACTTGGTGGCGCACGACCCGCAGTGATGAGCGTCGGTGTTGGTATCGACGCACTGCTCACTGCACAACGACAGCCCTGCGCTGCAGGAGATCACGCATTGACCGTTGGTGCAGCTCGCCGCGCCGGCTTGCGGCGCCGAGCAGCCCATGCCGCATCGGCCACAGTTGACTGGGTCCGTCACCGTATTGACGCATTGGCCCACACACCGGGTCAGGCCGGAGGCGCAGGCGAAGCCGCAGGTGCCAGCATTGCATGTCGGAGTGGCGCTGGCGGGTGCGACGCAGCTGACGCTGCAGGCACCGCAGTTCTTGGGGTCGCTGCTCAGGTCCACGCACGAACCGCCGCAACCGACCGCACCCGCCGCGCACACCAGGGTGCACTTGCCCTGCGAGCACAGGGAGCCGAGACCACAGATCGTTGCGCAGGCGCCGCAATTTGCCGGGTCGGACGCCAAGCTTACGCACTGTCCGGCACACAACGCGTACCCGGCGTTGCAGGAGATGCCGCACTGACCCGCGCTGCACGTTGCCGTGCCATTGGCCGGCGCAGCGCAGCTGCTCGTGCAACTACCGCAGTGCCCGACATCGTCGGCCAGCCGCAGGCAGCTCTGCGCACACAGGGTGTAGCCGGCGTTGCACGACAGAGCGCACGTGCCCTGGTTGCAGCTCGCGCCTGCGTTCGCTGGAACCGGACACGCGCTGCCGCAGCCACCGCAGTTCGCGACGTTCGTGGCCGTGTTCACGCAGGCGGATGAGCAGGCCGTGGTACCCGCGGGACACACCCCGACACATTGCCCATTGGCGCAAGCTTCGGTGGCGGTACACTGGATGTTGCAGCCGCCGCAGTTGTCAGGATGGGTGTGCGGATCGATGCAGGCGCCACCGCACTTGCTGAAGCCGGCTTGGCAGCCGAAATCACAGCCGCCGTTTGAGCAGCTCGGAACGCCAAACGCCGGCACATCGCACGCCTGACTGCAGCTGCCGCAGTCGTTCGGATCGCTTGCGAGGTCGACGCACGTACCCGCGCACAGCACGAAACCCTGGTCGCAGTCGGTCCGGCAGGCTCCGGCCTGACACACGGCTCGACCGTGCGCGATCCCCACGCAAGCTTGGTCGCAGCCGCCGCAGTGGTCGACACTCGACTGCGGGTCCACGCACGTGCGCGCGCACTGCAGCTCGCGGCGGCTGCAGGCACCGGCGTCCGGAGCCGTTGCTGGCCACCCCGAGTCGGAACCTTGCGGCGCACCCGAATCCGCGGCGGCCGGTTGGTGCACGACCAGCACAGCGGCTGCATCAGGCGCACTCGCACTCGCGCCCGCGCTGGCGCTCGCACGCGCACTCGCGCCTGAATCGCGCGGCATGCTCGATCGTTGCTCCGGAAGGCAAACGTGCTGCGCGCTGCACACGTAGTGCGGCAGGCATTCGTTCGCCGCTCCGCAGCGCTTACCGCTCAGGCCCCTGGCCAACGTGCTGTCGCACCCCAGCACGAGCACGCAGACGGCCAGCCCCCAGCCGGCGGCGCATTCGCTGCGGGCGTTGGTCACGCTTAGTACCTACCCCGCATGCTCAAACCACAGCCGCGCGCACTGCAGCCGAGAGCGATTTCTGCGGCCGGATCGCGCTCGACGTGGGTCGGCGCCAGCAGCACGAGCACCACGCCGGTGAGCGTCAAGCCTGCGCCAGCACCCGCAAGCACACGCGCGATCAGCTGTCGCGACTGCTCCAGCTCGAGGTCGTGCGCGTACTGAATCTGGCGTGTTTCCTTGATTGCGGCCGTCTCGGCGGAGCGCCGCAGCAGCTCGAAGGTCAGTGCGCCAGAAAGCGCGGCCACGCCGGTGGCCGCCGCGACGATGCCGGTCACCTTGACGACCGAGCTATGTTTTGTGGTCAGCAAGCGCGGACGGGCGATCGGCGAGACCTCTGGCGGTGGAGGTTGGGCCTCCGACACGAGCAGCCGCAGCTTCGGTGGCGCGGGCAGTGGCGCAGCCGGTGGTGCAGCCGATGGCCCGACTGCGATGACCTCCGGCTTGGGCTCCGGGTCGAGCGCCACCTCGACTGTCAGCGCTGCGTCGGGCGACAGGATGATGTCTCTGGAGCTCTCGACGTAGCTGGTCTTCTGGAGCACCACACTGTGCGGCCCGATTAGCAGATGGCCCGTCCAAGGCGACACCCCAACGACCAAACCGTCCACGAGCACGCTCGCCGCCTCCGGAACGGAGCCGACCGAGAGCTCTTGCATGCCGTGCGCACGAAGCTGTTTGGCAAGGAGCCCGATGCGACGCTGCACCTGCCGCAAGTCCTCGGGGTGTCCCGAACGCGACAGGTAGTCGCGATACCATTTCACGGCGCGCGCGTCGTCGCCCAGCGCCTCATATGCCCGCGCCACGTTGTACGAGAGCGCGGCGCTGGGTTGCGCGTGGTCCGCCTGCTCGAAGCACTCGATCGCCTGTTGGTATCGGCGCTGTGCGTAGGCCTTCACGCCTGCGCGATGCCAGCGCTTGGCTGTGAGCTTTCCGTCCACACCCGCCACGGCGGCGGTCTCGCGATCCTGCGCAAGCGACGACGCTTGGGTCGCAAGCAGGCTGGCAACGGCCGCGACCAGCAGCCAAGACGTGAGCCTGCGCGCGATCATCGGTACGGGTCTTTCAAGCCGAGTCGAGCTTCCGCGAGGCGAGACTGCGCACGCTGGCTGCGTGGCTCAGGTGTTGTGTGCGTCGTCCCAGCGGGCTTCGCCTCGTTGGCCTCGACCGGCAATGAACTCTGCGCAAGCTCCCGTGTCGCAACGAGCTCGGGCGGGGCTTGGGGAGGCGGCGCAATCGGCTGACGAGCATTGGTCGCGACGCGCGCTGCGGGTGCGGGTTGCGGCGCGGTGAACACGATCTGCGGGCCCGCCGACGCGCTCCGCTCTGGCCCGAGATCCGTCAGCGTCGAGCCGAAGGCGGAAAGAACGAAGCCGACGCCGAGCGTGAGCGCGGCGCGTGCCAGCCACGAGGCGCGCAGGCGCGCAAACTGCTTGGGTACCTTGGGCGTATCGGAGTCGTCCATGTCGCGCTGCGCAGGCGCAGGCATGCGATGCTCCGGGATAGCCTGCGTGATCGCCTGCGTGATCGCCTCGTCGAACGGCGTGACCGCGAGCTGCCAGCTGCGCAGCAGCGGCTCGCCGCACACGTCGTCGTTCACGCCGTGCGCGGAAAGCCAGCTCGCCAGCGCGTTGCCGAGCTCGCTCATCGACTGATAGCGGTTGGCCGGCTGCTTGGCCAAACCACGCGACAGGATTGGCCACAGACTGCGCTCGGTCTCGCTGTCGACGAGCGGCGCGACATCGCTTTCGATCACGGCGTTCATCACCGCGTGGGCGTTGCTTCCGACGAACGGCGCCCGGCCTGAGACCGCTTCGTACAGAACCACGCAGACCGACCAGATGTCCGCGCGATGATCGACGTCGGACGAGCCGCATGCTTGCTCCGGTGACATGTACGCCGGACTGCCAAACACCAGGTGTCGACCGGTCACGATCCCCGCCGTTGCGTGCTCAGCCACCTTTGCGATCCCAAAGTCCAGGAGCTTCGGGCGCATGCCGTGTTCTTCTGGAACCAGGAAGATGTTGTCCGGCTTCAGATCACGGTGAACGATTCCGTGAGCGTGCGCATGGCACAGCGCATCGACCACTGGCAGCAGCGTCTGCACGCAAAGCACTGGATTGCAGGCCTGCTCCGCCAGCACGACCGCGAAGCTGCAGCCCTCGAGCAGCTCCATGACGATGAACGGATCGCCCTCGGCGCTTGCTCCGAAGTCGAGCACACGCACGATGCTCGGATGCTGCAACCTGGCTGTCGCGCGCGCTTCGAGCAGGAGCCGAGCTGCGGTCTCCTGGTCCTGGATCTCCGGCAAGATCAGCTTCAGGGCGACGGGCAGGTCGAGCTGCTCGTTGCGAGCGAGCCAGACCGTTCCCATGCCGCCGATGGCCAGAGGCCTCTCCAGCCGATACTTGTCAGCGAGCAGCGCGCCCGGGACGTACTGCGCTCCGGGCTTGGGGCGAGAGGAGAGATTCGAAATGGCAATGACGTTGGGCATGGTCGCGGCGCGGTCTCCTGCGCCATGCGGTTGCTATGCATGAACCGCGCCCAACCGAATTTCGTGCGAGAACGCGGGTCCGTTGCGCCCAGCGGACGAGACGTTACGGCCGCAGCGAGCCAGATCTGCCGCGCACGGCTGCCGCTTGACGGTCGCGCGAGCTGGAGACGGGCGGTGCTCTCGAGCTACGCCAGGCTCGACGCGTGGACCACGGCCGCACGGAGCGAGAATTGCAGCAGCCGTGGCTCGTGCGGGGCGCAAATGCGCCTCGAGTGACCCCCCACTCGAGGCGCTGCGGGCCGCGCCGCCGGTCAGCCCTTCTGCTTCATCTGCTGCGTCAGGGTCTCTTTGCCGCGCTGCCAGTTGACTGCGCACAGCTCACCGGTCTTGAAGCCATCGAGCACGCGCAAGATCTCGTCGACATTGCGGCCGACCGAGAGATCGTTGGCGGATACGTAGCGCACGATCCCGTCCGGATCGGCCACGATGGTTGCACGCAACGCCACGCCCGCGGTGGGATGCAAAACGCCCAGCGTCTGCGCGAGCACCGGTGACACGAAGAGTAGCGGGTGGTGCAGCCCCTTGAGGTCCGGATGTGACTTGCGCCACGCCAGGTGCGAGTGTTCGTTGTCGGTCGAGCCTCCGAGAACCACTGCCTCGCGCTCCGCGAACGCAGCGAGCTTGTTGTCGAAGTCGACGATCTCGGTCGGACACACGAAGGTGAAGTCCTTGGGATACGTGTAGAGCACGATCCACTTACCGGGAAAATCCTTCGAGCTGATGTCTTTGAATTCCTTGCCGGGTTCGAGGCTGACGCATGCGGTGGCCTTGAACTCGGGAAGCTTGGTGCCTGGGATGATCATGATTCGGTCTCCTGCGACGGGTCGCTGCCCCCGAGCACATTCGAGGGCAAGCGACCGGTCAGTTCTCGTGCCCAGAGTTACCACCGTGCCAGGGCTCACGCCTGCGTAAAACGCATCCCACGATTCGGCGCGCGTATGCCGCCCCCCCCGGCAGGCGTGGCCCCCCCGCTTCAGCGCAACGAGCGGTCGAGCGTCTCGATGCGCGTCTTGAGCTGATCCACCTCGCTGTTCATGCGTGTCTTGAAGGCCGAGCTCTTCTGCGCGCCTTGCGTCTCGATCGACGCCAGCTCGGTGCTGAGCTCGTCGCGCTTGGTCTGCACTTCTTTGAGGCCGCCTTCGAAGTTGGCCGGAACCTTGGCCGGTGCTTTCTGCGCGTTGACGCGTGCTTCGTCGATCATGTTGCTGAGGCCGTCGAGCTTCTTCTGGCCCCACAGCCGGAGATCGGACTTGTCGCCCTCCGCGACCACGTTGTCTGCGCGAATTTCTTTGTTTGCGGTCGCCTGCACCTGCGCGTTGTCCGCGCGCGCTTGCTGCTTGGCTTCGTCGACCTTCTTGTTGGCCTCTGTGGCTGCCTCGTCGGTGGCTCGGGTAGCCGTGGCCGCCGTCTTTGCTGCCTCGTGCTCGGCCTCGGCGATGGTGTGCAGCGCCTTCTGGTTGTTGTCGTGGATGTCCTGCGCAGCTTCGTGCTGCGTGTCCACGGCCTGCTCGTGTGCCTGCTCCGGCGTGCGATCGCAGGCGCTCATGGCGAAGGTGCCACCACAAAGCGCGAGGACGATGAGAATGCTCTGAAGACGGTTCATTACGGTATCTCCTTGGTCAGCATGCTTGCTGACATACAACTGGCATCGGTTTCTTCCGTGAGCCGGAGTTGCAAGCGCCGAGCCAAGGTCGTGAGCGCCCCGAGGAGCCTCGGGAGCGTCCACAGCGGCCTGGCCAGGCTGGGCTGGGGCGAGAATGTCGAGCGAGACGAGCTTGTCGCGCAGTGCTGGCGGTGCACCCGCTTGCAGGAAGCGTGCGCTGTCGCGCTTCGCTCCGTGCGACCTCAGCCCACTTCGAGCGAACGCAGTGCCGCCAGTTGTGCGCGCCGCACCCGCAAGAGCTCTCGCAACACGATCTGGAGCGTGGCCGCTGCAGGAACTGCAGCCAGCGCGCCGAGCACGCCTGCGATCTCGCCAAAGAGCACGACGGACAGCAGCACCATCAGCGGGTTCACGTGCACGGTGCGCCGAAACACCAGTGGAGCGATCAGATTGCCTTCGAGCTGCCCGTAGACGAGGAAGAAGAACACAGTGGCCAGGCCGTGCCCTAGCCCGCCGCTGATCAGCGACAAAAGCGCAATCGACGCGCCCACGACCAGAGGGCCGGCATAAGGCACCAGGCTCGAAAAGCCACTGAGAATGCCAAGCGGCAAGAAGAACGGCATGTCGTTGAGCGCCAGGAACGCGGTGGTGATGGTGGCGTTCATGGTGCAGATCACCGCGAGCCCGGCCACGTAGCCGCCAAGCGACGCGTAGATCTTCTCGAGTAGCTCTTCGTACTTCGCGCGCCGTTCGGGCAGCGCTTCATCGAGCGCGGCTTGCACCACTGGCCTGCCGAAGACGAGCATGAAGATGGTCAGGAAGATGACAGTGAGCGTGGCTCCGACGAAGCGGACCACCCCGCCGAGCACGACCAAGAGCGGCGATGCGGCACCGCTGACGAGCTCCGGCACCCGACCTTTGATGCCGGAGAGCCACTCGGTCAGGCCCAGCCGCGCCCCGTAGCGGTGAAACACGGCGGTCTGCTCCAGCCGGTGCATGAACGCGGGGAAGCGCTGGATCAGCTGGATGACTTGATCGACCGCTGGCGGAATGAGCAGCCAGCCAAACGCACCGAGCATCACCACCCCGGCCGTGAGCACCAGACCGATGGCCGCCCAGCGCGGCATCCGCCGCGGCGCGAGCACGCACACCAGGTGATTCAACGAGGCCGCGAGCAGGACGGCGGTGGCGATGAGCAGCACCACCAGCAAGGCCTTCCATACGGCCGCCACCAGGACCGTCACGCTGAGCACGCCGAAACAGACGGTGAAGACCGTCTTCAGTGTGACCTGCGACGCGCCGTTGACTGGCCTCGACTCCGGCGTCATGGCTGCACCTCGCTCGGTGCTGGAGCTCGTCCGACCGCGGCCGCGCCGAGCTGCAGCACCACGCGCTCGGCGATCTGAGCCACGCACTTCTGCAGCGCGCTCGCCAGCGCAGCGACCGTGGCCTCCGCGTCGTCCTGGGCGTTGGGGCTCACGCGCTGCTCGACGCTGATCGTTTCTTCCAGGCTTGCCGTGCGATCGTCATCCAGCGTGATGATCACTTGCACGCGCACGCTGTGCTCGGGCGCGCGCAGCTCCTCGAAGGCCACGAGCTCCGCTTCCAGCGTGGGGCCCACGCCCGACACCACACGAACCAAGCCGCGCTCTTCGAACAACGCCCGCGCGAGTGCTCGCCGCAGGTAGGCCTCGGGCCGCTCGGTCCAGCGGCGGTCCTCGTAGTAGCCGCGCTCATGAGCCGAGTCGCGGAACACGATCCGCTCACGCAGCTGTGAGCTGCCCCGCACGCTGCCCAGGCGCAGCTGTCTGTTTTCGCTGCTGGCAGGCTGCGCGGCAACGCGCTGCACAGCGGCCGTGGCGCCGTCCTCGGGCGTGAAATACCGCGGTTCGAGCGGCGCCGCTTTGCTGAACAGCGCGCAAGCCGCGAGCAAGCTGCACGCCGCCAAACCGAGCCACGCTGTGAGGGAACGGGAATTCATGGCGCGCGCCCCTTCGCCCGCCCCTTGACGAGCATGTCCGAGTCCAGCTCCAGCGCGTCGGCGAGGCGCGTCACGGAGTCCGCCGCCTCGCGCAGCTCACGCATCGTGGCGCCGAGCTCCGGGCCGAAGCCGCGCGCGCTGGCCGCGACGTCACCCAGGCTGTCGGAGGCGCGTTGCACGCTGGTCAGCACGCCGCGCTCTCCGTCGATGTGCTCCATGACCTTCTGCAGCTTCGCCAGGGCCAGAGTCAGCTGCGCCATCGCCGCCTGCGCATCGTTCGAAAGCTCTTTGGCCTTCACTTGACCCAGCTTCGTATGCAGCAGGTCGAGCGTGCGTTCGGCGTTGGCGAGCACGCTGCTCATCTTGGAGGGTAGCTTCTGTTCGTCGAAGCCGCCCAGCAGGTGATCGATGTGATCGAGCACTTTGCCGAGGTCGCTGGCCAGCTTGGGGAACTGGTCCACGGCTCGCACCACGGAATCTTCGAGACTCTTCAGGGTCGAAGGGGCCGCCGGAATGCAGTTGCGAGCCACGGCGAATGGCAGAATCGGCGCGGGGTTGGTTCGAATGTCGAAGAAATCGATCAAGATGTACTTCACCCCTGTGACACCCGTGGAACCAAGCTGTGCGCGCAGATCGGGCGGGGCAGGCAACCTGGTGTTTTGCCCGTGACCAGCCGCCAGACCGAGCCGGCCCAGCACGGAAACTCCCAACTCATAGCTCACCTGGACGTGCCGGCGATCGGGCGCGACGTCGATCGACGACACGTTACCGATCGTCACGCCACGAAACTTCACCGGTGAGCCGACCTCGAGCCCGGTCACCGACTCGTCGAAATACGAGGTGTAGTCGACGGTCTCCTTGCGCAGGCCGCGCGTGCCGAAGAACGCCGCGGCGGTCAGCGTGAGCACGCTTCCCACGATCACGAAGAGGCCGAGCTTCCAGTGATTGGTGGGTGTGCTCATGGCCGCACCGGCGTGCTGCGATTGAAGAAGTCGTGCACCCGTGGGTCCGTGCTTGCGTCGCGCAGCTCGCGCGGATCGCCACTCGCGATGATGCTCATGCTCTCGCGGTCCAACATAATGCAGTGCTTGGCGATCTTGAAGATGCTCTCGAGATCGTGCGTGACCACCACCAACGTGAGACCAAGCTTGGTGTTCAAGGTCAAGATCAGCTCGTCGAGCTCGACCGCGGTGACCGGGTCGAGACCTGCCGACGGCTCGTCCAGGAACACCAGAGAGGGTTCGAGCGCCATGGCTCGCGCGATGGCCGCCCGCTTGCGCATGCCACCGGACAGCTCGGACGGCAGCTTGTCTTCGCTGCCTTGCAGCCCCACCAGACGCAGCCTGGCCTGCACGATGGCATAGACCGCGTCTTGCGGGAGATCGGTCCACTCCTGCAACGGCAGCGCGATGTTCTCTCCCACCGTCATCGAACCCAAGAGAGCGCCGGATTGAAACATCACGCCGAAGGGTGGGCGTCCGGTCTCGACGTGGCTCGGGGGCACCGCGTCGATCAGCACTTGGCCCGAGAGCGGCTGCTGCAAACCGATCAGCGAACGCAGGAGCGTCGACTTGCCGCAGCCGCTGCCGCCGAGGACCACGAAGATGTCCCCGCGCTCGACCTGGAAGCTGGCGTTCTCGAGCAGGATCACGCTGCCCCAACCGATGCTGAGATCGCTCACTTCGATCAGCGGCCGCGTGGGCAATGCGGTCATAGGTCGAGCGCTCGCAGCAGCACGGTGAACGTGGCGTCGATCAGGATCAGCGTGAACAAGGTGATCACGACCGCCGAGGTGGTGCGGCGGCCGACACCTTCGGCGCCGCCGGTGGTCGCAAGCCCCTGCTGGCAGGCGATGAGCGCGATAGCCAGGCCGAAGATCACGCTCTTGAGCAGCCCGGAGTACACGTCCCAGAGCTTCACGGCCTTCTGCAGCTCGGTGAAGTAGACCGAGATGGTGAGCTCCAGGCTCGAAAGCCCGACGACAAGCCCGCCGAGCACGCCCACGAGATCCGCGAGCAGCGTCAACACCGGCATCACCAGCATCAACGCGAGCGTGCGCGGCATCACGAGGAAGCGCATGGGACCGAAGCCCATGGTCCGCAGCGCATCGATTTCCTCGTTGACGGTCATCGAGCCCAGCTGAGCGGCGAACGCTGCGCCCGAGCGACCGCAGATCACGATGGCCGTCATCAGCGGCCCAAGCTCCCGCGTGATGGAAATTCCGATCAGATCCGCGACGAAGATGTTCGCACCAAACTGCTTGAGCTGGACCGAGGCCTGGAACGCCATGACGAGACCGACCAGGAAGTTGATCAGCAGCACGATCGGTACGGCGTCGGCCCCGGCGCGTTCCATGGTGGGCGTGAGGTCTTTCCAGTGAACGGAGCGCGGCGCTCGCAGCACGCCAAGCGCGGCGATCACCATCTGCCCGAGGAACGCCAGCACCCGCTGGGCCTCGCGCACGAGCGCGAGGGTCGCCTGCCCGAGTTGGTCGAGCGTACCCTGCGCCTTGCGCGACTTGCGCCGGCCGACGGTGACGTCTCCGCGGTAGAGATGAATGATCTCCTGGATCGGTGCCGCGGCGCTGAGAAACTCCGACTTCACCCCGCGTTGCTGCAGCTCGGCGCGCAGATGAGCCAGCAGCGCCATGATCCCGCCGTCCACACGTTGCACGTCGCTCATTTCCAGATCGAGCGTGCTGCCGCTGACGGCGGCGTCGACGTGGCTGCGCAGCTGGCGCCAGATCGTTGCGGCGTCGGCGAAGGCCAGGGTCCCGTGCAAGCGCAGCTGGCTGCCGGCGGGCGGCAGCCCCGCCCGTTCGATCGCGAACGAGCGCGGAGTCTCGCTGGCGGAGTCGTCGGGAGTGCGGAGCTCTGTCATGGACGTTTGAATGGATGAACCGCATGGCAAACGCCCTCAGCGCCCGGGGCAAATGCGACGGCGCGTGCGCGACCGCACGAGACCGCCCCGCAACGCTCAGCGTGGCACCGGCATGATGAAACGATGCCAGCAGTCGCTGCAGCGATAGAAGCTGAGGCCGAGGCGCCGGAGCACGGGCAATCCGAGCACGCCTCGCCGGTGGGAGCGCATCAGAGTGCCGCTGTCACATTCTGGACAGCGACGAGGCCCACCACCACGAACGAGCTTGATGGGGACCATGCGCTTTCCTTCTCGGCCGACGGGAGCGGTTTCTCCGACAGGCTCCTAGTGCAAGCCTCGTGCCCGCACGATCACAGCAGCCAAAATGGCCCCTTGGGGCGTTCTTGCCACGCGAGCACTGAGTCTACGCGACAAAACACCCCGCGCGCCCGTGTGAGCGCCGTGGCACGGACCGTGCACTGTGTCGGCGCGCCAACCAACCACGGCGCTGTGCCTTCAGCGTTGGCGTCGGCTGCTTCACATCGATCTGCTCGCGAGGAACTCAGCTTCATGGACAAGCGTCTGCATACCCTGTGGCTCGCGGCTTTCGCGCTGTGCATGCTCTCTTCCACCGCCCAGGCCCAAAGCATTTACGCCGGCCTGCTCGGCGGCTACGCGGCCACGACCGAGAAGCACCAGAGCGTCGAAGCCTACGGCGGCGCGATCGGCGCCAGCGCAGGCCTCACGCTGCCCATCGTGCCCATCTACCTCGGCGCGCGCTTCCTCTGGTTCCTTGGCGACACCGGCACCGTGGCAGCGCTGGAGCTGAATCGGCACTACGTGCTCTACGGCGTGGACCTCGGCTACGACGCGATCCTCGGGCCGCTCGTGCTGCGACCGTCGCTGAGCGTTGGTCGTGCCACGCTCGAGAACAGCATCAAAGCGTCCGGGCTCACGCTGTCATCCAACGACAGCAGCCTCTATATCGCGCCCGGCATCGGCCTGGTCGTGAAATTGCTCCTGGTCTACGTCGGCGTCGAGCTTCGCTACAACGTGCTCACGGCGAGCAAACAATTCGACAGCGCATCGCTGCTTGCGAGCGCTGGTCTGACGATCTGAGCCGCGTGATGACGACAGTCACGTGCTCCACGCGCAAGCGGGAGCACGGCGAGCAACTACCACGAACCTGAAAGTGAGCTGACCATGACACAATCCATGAGATGGCTGTTGAGCACGGCACTGGCGCTGACGACCGCTTGTGCTTCCTCGGCCGGCGTGCACGCGCCTCGCCATGCCCCCGGAGGCTTCGACCTCCGAACACCGTTTCCGGTCGCGATGCGCAGCCCGTTCGGGGAGCCCTACGGCGTGCCTGTGGCGCTGGGCCAGCACGGCACGCAAGATCCAGCGCGGCTCGACGACTATCTGAAGCCAGTCGCGCTGGCCAATGCCTCGCCAGCGAACCCGAAGCTGCAGGCCGTCCTCGTGGCGCGTGCCGCGGTGCCCGCGCAGCGTACGCAAGCCTCCACGCCGCTGCCTGCTGAGCGCGTCGCTCCGGCGCCGGACAACGTACAACTGGCCGTGTCGGACCCGCCAACCGCGTCATCCGACGCGCAGCGCTACGCAACACGCGAGTTGAAGTCCGAGAAGCAACAGAACTTCCGCGGTGGCGACGTGCTCGTGATCGGCGCCGGCACTCTCCTGCTCATCCTCTTGGTGGTACTGTTGGTCGTGCTGATCATCAGGTGAGCCGATGAGCTTGGCGCAGGCCGCAAGGCTGCGGGTTTGCGTTGCGTGTGTGGTTTGCACGTGGCTGGGCGCGTGCGCGCAGTATACGGGGACCGGCCGCGCACTCGCGCCCAGCGTCTGGGAGAGCGAGCGCGGCTGGCTCTCGATCGCGCACGTGCCCGTCCTGCGTCAGCGCTCCGAGCACGACTGCGGGCCCACGGCGCTCGCGATGGTGCTGGCCTACTGGCGCCAGCGCCCCGACGCGCGCGCAGTGCTCGATCTCCACGCCGACAAACGCTACTCGGCTGCGGAGCTCCGCGACCGCGCACGCGCCCTGGGCTTCTCGGCCTTCGTCGTCGCTGGCACGTTAGAGGACATCGTGCACGAGCTCGAACAGAAGCGACCGGTGATCGTGGGTATGGCCAAGCCCACCGTCGGGGGTGCGGTGGCGCACTACGAAGTCGTCGTGGGTCTGCATGCTGCCACCCAGCGCATCGCCACGCTTGATCCGGCGCTCGGTTGGCGGCAGAACTCGGTCGCAGGCTTCCTGCACGAGTGGGTTCCTGCCGGACAGCTCTTGCTGGTCGTGCTGGGACCAGCCACGGGACCCGTCACGCCACCCGACCCAGAAGCCAAAGCCATCGCACGCTCGTCCGAGTCACCTTGAACCGAGCCAGTGGTCGACCGGGCATGTGACACGACAGCAGAGAGCCGGACCCCCACACAGGGGCCCGGCTCTTCGCTCGTGCGAACGCTAGCGTCAGATCGGCAGGCCGATGGTGACCTTCAAATCAGCACCGCTCATCAAGTCGGCCGTCAAGCGCTCCGACGATGCGCTGATCGTCTTGTTGACGTCGGGCAGCTGGTCGAGCGCGCAGCCGAGACCGACCGTCTCTTTGACGCTGACCTTGCCCCTCGCTGCCGCAGCAAACGAGCTCTTCACCGCACCCGTCGCCGAGCTGCTCAACAGCTCGCCAGCGCTCGCAACGCTGCTCGCTCGCTTGAGCGACGCCAGCAAAACCGGCAGCTTGATGCGCAGCAGCTCGAGCCCGGCGACGAAGCGGGCTTGAGCCCCGAGGTCCGCGCTGGCGACGGCCGCCAGCTTGTAGTGCATGGCCAGGCGCGGCGGCGTGCACTGCACGTTCACCTTGGCTTGCGCCTGCGCGCTCGCCTCGCACTCCGCCTTGGCCTTCGGCGGCTGCAACTCTCCCTCGCACTGGCCGTCACACATCACCATCGCGCCAGCCTTGGCTTCGCACGACGACTGCAGGCTGCCCGTACACGACGCCATCCCCTCGGTGATCGTGCACACGCCGTCGCAGCTGCCGCTGCACTTGGCGCTCGCGGCCAGCTCCGTGCGGCACGAACCCGTGCACATGGCGTCACACTGCCCGTTGCACGACGAGACTCCGTTCGCGTCTTGCACGTAGCTCGAGCACGTGCCGCTGCACGTACCCTCGCAGACGCCGGTGCAGCTAGCAGCCGCGGTGAGCTTGGCCGTGCACGTGCCCTGACAATCACCCATGCAGGTGATCGACGGAGCCGCCAGCGTGCATTTGAGCGTCGAGGTCGACTCGCACTTCACGCTCGCGCTCGCGCTGCCGGTGCAAGCGCCCTTGCAGCCCACCATGGCCTTGCCCGGTTGGATGCTGGTGTCGCAGCTCGCCTCGGCCTTGACCACGGCTTGCACGTCCGCGATGCACTTCGCCGGCTCGGCCTGCACACTGAGGCCGCCATCGAGATTCGCCTTGATCCGAGCGGCCAGCTCGGTTTTCAGGTTCGCAGCGGACGCCATGCCGAAGTCCGCTTTGATCGCGTCGAGCTGGGCCTCGATCCCGCTGCTCACGCTGTCACAGGTCGTCTGGTAGTTGACCACGGCTCCGAAAAAGGCATCCACCGAAGCCACGCCCGAGATGGCGGCGTTGCCTTTCAAGATGCCGTCCTTCGGACAGTCGAGGCCGCACTGTTCTGCCAAGCCAGTCGCTACGTTGCCGACCACGCCCGCATCCGTGCTGTTGATCAAGGCGTTGAGGTCGGTGTTGCAGCCGACTTGCGTGGTGGCCAACGCACCCAGAGCAATTAGGCCGAAGCAGTGCGCATTGAAAGTCTTCATGAGTCTATCTCCTGTATGCATAAAATCGATTCACCCGGTCAGCCCGAACGCCGTCGTGACGCTCGTGCATTGAGTGAGGCTGGCAGTCAGCTTCGTGTTCGTACCCGAGACGGCGGTGTCCACGTCGTCGAGCTGTGAAACGGCACAAGCCAGGCCGATCGCCTGCTTGGGCTTGAGGTCACCCTTGATCGTGAGCTTGATCGAGGCCTTCACGGCAGCGTTCGCTGCCACGATCAGGCCCGCGCCTGCATCCGCCACGCTGTGGGCGCGCTTGGCCGATGCCAAGAGCATTGGCAGACGCACCTGCAAGTGGCCCAACGCGTCGACGAACTTGGCTTGCGCCGTGGCCTCGGCCGAGCCCACCACGACCGCCTTCAGCTCGTAGCGAATGACCAGGCGCGGCGGTGTGCAGAGCACATTGATCTTCGCATCCGCCGTGGCGCTGGCTTCACATTCGGCCTTCGCCTTCGGCGGCACGAACTCGCCCTGGCATCGGCCCTCGCAGTTGACCATGGCATTCGCCCGCGACCTGCAGCTGGCATGCAGCTGATTCTTGCAGCCGACCGTGGGGTTCTGGGTCGTGCACTCACCTTCGCACTCGCCCTGACACTTGGCTGCAAGCGCGAGCTCACGCTTGCACGAGCCCGTGCACATGCCGGAGCAACGACCATGCGCGTGGAACTTGCCGTCCTTGTCTCTCGCATAGCCATCGCACTTGCCGTCGCAAGCACCGTCACATAGCCCGTCGCACTTGGCGGCGGTGGCGAGCTGCAGCTTGCAGCTGCCCTTGCACTGCTCTGCACATGTCACCGCCGGCGCGGCCACCGTGCACTCGAGATCAGCGTCGGTGGCGCACTTGGCCTCGACGTTCGCCTGCAGCTCGCACTCGCCTTTGCAGGCCAGGGTTGCTTTGCCCGGATCCACCGATGCGTCGCAACGAGCCGCCGCGTCGAGCGTCACTTGCGTGTCGACCGAGCACTGGGCCGGCTCGGATTCCACAGCGAGACCACCCGTCAGGTTCGCGGCAATCTGCGCCTTCAGCGCCGTGCTGAAGTCGGCGCTCGGAGCGATCCCGAAGTCGGCGCGTATCACCCCGAGCTGCGCGCTCAGATCATCGGCAACACCTGCGCCTGTGGCTTGAAAGCTCACCACGGACGCGAAGAACGCATCGACCGAGGCTACGCCGGAGATCTGAGCGTTGCCATCGGCCACGCCTTTGGCAGGGCAAGCGAGCCCACATTGCGCAGCTAGGTCGTCGAGCAGTGGCGCTTGCGTGGCGGTGACGCTTGGTGAGGGTGACGCTTGCGCGCAGCCCACCAACATGAGGGTCGCCGCGGCGACGGTCTTGGCCAGAAGCCGATATGGAAAAGAGTTCATGGACAGTTTCTCCTACTCGGTCGCACCAACACCCGGCGATGAGTGAGTCAGCGCGGGCATCGAGCTCGAGTCGTTGTGTAGTGGAGCCAGCGCAAAGCAAGCATCGAGCCAGACCTGCTCAGGCCTGTACGAACCACACACAAACGTCTCGCTGCGCGCGCAGCGTCGCGCTCATGGTTCGCAATGCGGCGGGGGCGCCAGGCCGTCAGCAGGCTCGGCGCCGCCATAACGCCCCGCTCTGCGTGATCGCCCCGTGGCTGCGACAGCCGCGTGCTCGAAGCGCCCTGCCACTCGCCGGACGCCGTCTCCAGCGCCCGCGCGCGCTGGCTCCTTACGCCGGCTGCCGGGTGGAGCGTGCCCAAGGCGCCGCCACGCACGAGCGAAGCCACTTGCGCCGCGCTGCCGGTCGACACGGTATGGTGGGATGCGGAATTCTTTCTCGATCGCGTGCGCCTGACCGAGACCCGTCAGCCGCAGGACGCGCCAATCGTCGCTCGGCCAGCGCGCGTCAATCGCTCACGCGCAGCGAAGCGCACGCCACGCCGCGGCTGAGCGGCGCAGCATCAGAAGCTCACGCTGGTGAACCGCTGCGTCAGGCTCGTGGTGTCTCGAAACAGGTCCCGGCCGGCCACGCGGATCGAGCTCATGATGCCGTCTAGCTCGTCGGACGGGGTGGTCGTCGACCTCGGAACCTCAGCGAGCGCGGTGGGGAGTGAGTGATCCGGATGCTGGCTGCGCTCGTGCGCGTCTCTACAACGCCGGTAGTTGCCGCGAGTCGCGTCCAGTGCAGAGGCGAGACCGTCGCGTGCGTCCTCGCGCACCCCGCCGTGAACCAGCCGTAGCCAGATGGTCTCGTCACCGAGCAGCTTGAGCAAGTCGCTGGCCTCCTGCATCAGCAACGGCATCTGAGGATTCGGCGACGACGTGTGTTGATGCGAGATGTCCATGCGAGCACTCCATGCATCGGTCGTGCCGCGCCGAAAGGCTGGCACGCGTCGAGCCTCTTCGGTCGCGCGCAGCGCACACGCACGCCCCGGCGCGCGCCAGGCTCGTCCGCAGGAACGCCCCAAGCGGCCTCGTGTTTCGACGTGGGGTGTGTCAGCGCGGGCCTCGCGTTCGCGCGTCCCCTACGCCGCGCAACGCGCTCTGCGCCGCGGACCCGGCGTGTGGCCTGTGAGGCTGTGGCCTGAACCGTGCATAGCTGGACCGACGAGTCGCCACGACGACTCGCGATTCGCGAAGTGGAGCGACCGCGTTTCAGCACACGCAAGGGAGCGAGAGACATGAACAAGGATCAAGCAAGCGGCGCGTGGGACCAGATCAAAGGTAAGGCGAAGCGGATTTGGGGCGAGCTCACGGACGACGACTTCAAGAAGGCCGAGGGCTCGATCGACAAGCTGTACGGCACCATCCAGCAGCGGTTCGGCGACACCAAGGAACAGATCAAGTCGAAGATCGACAAGCTTCACCTGAAGTGACCAGCCGTGACGGCGCAGCGCGAGCCCAAGGCCGCGCTGCGCCGTCCGACACACGGAACAGCGAGTCGGAAAACCATCTGGTTTGGTTTGCGGCTTGCTCCGAGAGCGCCTGGAGAATCGTGCATGAAAACCCTTTGGCTGAATCTTGGTTCGCTTGCGTTGATGGTGATGGGCTGCGCGAGCAGCGGTGGCGGCAGTCGTGCGACCGATGCCGACTACGACGACGTGGCACAAGCACTGAGCAGCGTAGTGGTCACCGGCGATCACGGGGGTGAGACCGGCTCGTTCTACGACGCCACCCAGCTGGCGCTCGGGACGCCCGCGCTTGGGTTCGCTGCAGGTGCTTCGGGTCGGTTCCAGGGCAAGCACGCGGGCCTGACCTACGAATACACGACCATGTGCAAGGACGGCGGCGGCAACGCGATGTCGAGCTGCGACCTCACCACAGCCGCGGCCACGGTAACCGTCAGCTGGTCCGGTAACCTCGTCACCCCGAACCTCACCGCGACCGCCACGCACCAAGCCGAGCTGCGGCTGAGCGCGCTTCAAAGCAACACTGTCTCCGTCTCCGGCGACGGCAATTTCGAATTCGACACGCATTTCCAGTCCGCATGGCGTCAGGTGCAGCGTGACTACCATCTTGGTTACACGGTCGCTTACCAGGATGTGCAGGTGCGGCGCGTCCCGCTGCAGGTCGTCGGCGGCACGGTCAGCTACACGATCGACGCGGAGCGCATGGTCTCGAGCGCCAACAAGCACGTGGACGCATCGTTCCGGATCGCGAGCAACCTCGAGTTCGCCACCGACGGATCGGCGCAGCTGACGCTGGACGGAACGCATCAGTACGCCATCAACCTGGTCTCGGGCGCGGTCGCCAAGCGATAACGGCTAGTGCCGCCAGCTGAGACCTGCTGTCGGACGGCGTCTCGGCGAAGGCAGCAGGCTGCGTGTACACGTTGGTCGGCTTCATCCACATCCTGCTCGTGGCCGCGGTGATCGTGGTGCTGATCCAAGTCGTGTAGAGCGGCAGACGTCAGCTCAAGCCTTGAGGGCGCTTGTCAGCGGCTGGCTGGCTGCGCGGCGCGCGCGACTTGGCTTCGGCGCGCGTTGGCTGAACGTGGCGAGCAAGTCGCCTATCAGCACGAGGCTGCACGAACCCATCACGGCGGCGGCAAGCCCGACGGGCTGAAAGATGACCAGCCCGCAGGGGCACAGCCCCACGCCGATAAGCCAGCCAGCTAGCGATCCCGCCAGCCCAAGCGCCGTGGTGGAGAACGTGCCCATCTCGTGCCGGTCGGGCCGCAGCCACGCATGGATTGCGATTCCGACCACGAACCCGAGAACTGTGAATGATAAGAGTTCCATCAGCGCGCCCCCATGGCTGTTGTGTCCCGTTCGATCGACCAACCTGAGAAGAGGCTCCTCATGATGTTGTGCCCGATTGCTCTCGCCGTCGGTTGTAAGAAGTGTCCAGCCTTCAACGTGTGCTCCGTCAAAGCCGTGATCTGTGATCAGAAGAAGAACCCAGTCGCGAGCGGACAACCCAAGCAAGCCAAACCCGAATCGAGCGACCTGCCCTAGCAGCTCCATGACCGCCGGGTGAGGGCCGTTTCTGGCTAGTCCTACGAGGCACGCACCTCTGAGCCAGATTTCAACGCGGTGCTCTCGAGGCTTATCCGTTGCATGCGCCGTGCCGCACGAGCTCCGGCACTTTCGAGGGTCGTCCGGCGCAGGAAGGCCGCCGCGGTGGGGCAGTTTGGTGACGAGACCGCGAGCCGACGAGACACTGCTGCCGTGCGCGCCCCGGCTGACTTCGCCTGCGCATCGTTTTGCACGCAGCATCGCCAGTTCGCGGCGCCGGTCGATCACGGCAGCAGCCATCGTGCCGATCACACCCATCAGTGCGATGAGCAAGGTCACCACCTCGACCGAGTGGGAAGAAGCAATCGTGCGGTGCAGCACGTTGACTGTGCTGCGTCCAAGGGTACGGCCCATGTAGTCCAGGGCAAGGCATCGCGGCATGTCGAACAGCGCCTCGATCGGCCGCAGCGTCGCGCCGCGTAGCCAGGACACGAACAGCGGCGTGGCAAGCGCAGCACCGAGCACGGTGCTCGTGATCGCAAGCGCGCCACCGCCCTTTCCACTGCCCAGCTCCGGCAGCCAGGCCAGACCGAACAGGGAGGCGCCCGCCGGGCCCAGTGGCAGCGGACGCGGAGCCGAGGTCTCGACGGACGCTGCACCGCGGATCACCAGCGCGGGGTCGACGCGTGCGGCCCGCAGCGCCGGCCACAGCGCCGCCAGCACAGCCATCAGCAAGCCCGCGGCACTGGCGCGCAGCACGAGCGCAGGGTCGAGGTGCGGTGCGCTCTGGGGTATCGAGGCGTAGAGACGATCGATGGCGTCGAGCGTGCTTGCCGTGCAGTAGCGCGCCAGCAAGCCGCCAAGCAGCAGCCCGAGCACGATGCCCGGCAGCGCAAGCACGGTGGCCTCGGCGCAGAACAGTGCGACCGCAAGGCGGCGCGTGACGCCGAGCGCGCGCAGCACGCCTACCTCTCGGCGGCGTTGCGCGACCGCCACACCCACGGCGCTGTACACCACGAACGCACCCACGAGCAGTGCCAGCATACTGCCCGCGGCTGCTTCCGTGGCCACGTAGCCCGCTCGAGCCGACCACGGCGACGAAGGTGCCGGTCTCGATGCACAACGAGACGTCGCGCAACGCGCGCAGCGTCGCGTGGCCGGAGACGTACGCACGGCTGACGTCTTCGAGCGCGATCATCGGCTATTCCGACTGAGGTCGGCGCGGGCGCGCTGTGCCAGAAGCCGTGCGTGCGGGTCGTTCGCAGGGCGACGGCTATGACCCGTGGGCGACCACGCTCATGACTTCGGCCCAGCTCATTTGCCGGTGGAGCAACAGCGAGCGCAGCAACAGGCGCCCGAGGGACGGGCGAGTGGTGTCGCTGCCGCCGGCAGCCGCTGCCACGGTACTGCAAGCCGCCGTGCGCCCTGACCCGCACACTTTCCTCGCCAGTGGCGAGACTCGTGACCGCGTCAGAGCCAACCACGCCATATCCCCCAACTCGGCCACGCGCTGAACCACCGAATGAACCGGGATGCGCTCCAACACCTGTCCCAACTGCGCTCGTGTTCTCATTCTGCTCTCCGCTGCAGCTGCTCTCTCAGCCTGCGTTCCCCGAAACCCGCGTTCGATGGACGGCGGTAGTCGCGAATGTGACGACGGAAGATCAGTGGGCCCACCTGGGCTCGAACCAGGAACAACCCCGTTATGAGCGGGGGACTCTAACCATTGAGCTATAGGCCCAAACAGCATCGCCTGACGCGCGAACTGCGCTTCATGCGACGCTGTTTGAAATTGAACGCTATTCCACGAAGCTGCGCAGCTGCTTGCTGCGGCTGGGATGGCGCAGCTTGCGCAGCGCCTTGGCCTCGATCTGGCGGATGCGCTCGCGGGTGACTTCGAAGTCTTGGCCCACTTCTTCGAGCGTGTGATCGCTCTTCTCGCCGATGCCAAAGCGCATGCGCAGAACTTTCTCTTCGCGCGGCGTCAGCGTCTTGAGCACGCGGCGGGTCTGGTCTTCGAGGTTGTTGTTGATGACCGTCTCGACCGGAGACACCACCGACTTGTCCTCGATGAAGTCGCCAAGATGCGAGTCTTCCTCTTCGCCGATCGGCGTTTCGAGAGAGATGGGCTCCTTGGCGATGCGCAGCACCTTGCGAACCTTGTCGAGCGGCATCTCCATCTTGGCCGCGATCTCTTCGGGGTTCGGCTCGCGCCCGAGCTCCTGCACCAAGTAACGGCTGGTACGGATCAGCTTGTTGATCGTCTCGATCATGTGCACCGGGATACGGATGGTGCGGGCCTGATCGGCGATCGCGCGCGTGATCGCCTGGCGAATCCACCACGTGGCGTACGTGGAGAACTTGTAGCCGCGGCGGTACTCGAACTTGTCGACCGCCTTCATCAGACCGATGTTGCCTTCCTGGATGAGATCCAGGAACTGCAAGCCGCGGTTGGTGTACTTCTTCGCGATCGACACGACCAAGCGCAGGTTGGCTTCGACGAGCTCGGCCTTGGCGCGCTCGGCAGCGCGCTCGCCGCTGTGCAGCTTGCGATAGGTCTGACGCAGCACGTCGACCGGCTGCCCCATGTCTTCTTCGACCTTGAGCATGGCGGAGCGCGCTTCACGCACGACCTCCATCGCGGCCTTGATCTGCGCTGGGCTGCCGTAGCGCTTGGTGAGCTTCTTCTCGTGCGTCGGGTTGGTCTCGAACTCGGCGAGGATCTTCTCCATCTCGGCCGCGGCGAGGTTGCCGATCGAACGCTCGGCGTCGTTGATCTCGTTCTCGCAGGCTTCGACGCGACGCGCGTAGCTCTTGATGCGCGAGACAATTTCGTCGATCAGCTTCTTGGTGAGCTTCGCCTCGAGCAGCGTGAGGACGATCTCTTTGGTGCCCGCCTCGAGCTGTGCTTCGACGACCTTGCGGGCCTTCTCGCTGGTCTTCTTCGCGACGGCCAGCTCTTCACGCACCTTGGCGTTCTGAGCCTCCAGGCGCTTGACCTTGTCGAGGAAGCGCGTGACGCGCTTGATGATCTCTTCCTCGTTGATCTCGGCGCCCTCTTCGACGGGCTCCACGTCGCGCACCACGTCCTTGACGCGGATCTTGCCCTTGCGCAGGTTCTCGCCGATGTCGAGGATCTCGGTGATGCCGACGCGCGAATTGATGATGACCTGGAAGACCGTGCCTTCGCCGTCTTCGATGCGCTTGGCGATCTCGACTTCGCCTTCGCGCGTGAGCAGCGAGACGGAGCCCATCTTGCGCAGGTACATGCGTACCGGGTCGCTCGACTTGGTGACGTCGCTCTCTTCGAGCGCCGCGGGCGGCACCGACGGGAACTCCGAGTTGCGCGGCGCCGGCTCGCTCGCCGCGCGCAGCGGACGATTGCTGGGCGAGCGCGAGTCGTTGCGCGCCTGGTGCGGCGCCACCACGACTTCGATGCTCTCGCCTTCGAGCAGCTCCATCAGATCATCGATCTGATCGGAGGTGACCATCTCGGGCGGCAGTGCGTCGTTGACTTCGTCGTAGGTGAGGAAGCCCTTGTCGCGACCGAGGTCGATGAGCTTCTGGATCTCGCGGCGCTTGCCGCCCGGCGGGACAGACTCGCCCTTGGGGCGTTCGCTCACGCGCGCACCGTTGGCCTTGCCGCCGGCATGAGCCGCGTCGGCCTTGGCCTCGACGCGCGCGCCATTGGTCTTGGTGGCGGCGGGCGCTGCGGCGGCCTTGGCTACAGCACGGCCTGCAGCGCGTGCGGGAGCAGGCGCTGCGACAACTGGCTCGGGCTTGGCTTCGACGCGCTTGGCTGCCGGCTTGGCTGCATGCTTGGCCGAACGCGTCTCGGCGGCTTTCGTCTCGACATGCGGCGCGGGGCGCTCGGCGGGACGCTTCGCCGGCGGACGCGATAGCTTCTTGCCGTTGCTGCCCTTGTGAACCGAGTGAGCCGCGTGAGTCGCTTGCGTGCGACCGTTGGCGGCCTTGGCAGGTGGGAGCGACGATCGCTTGGCCGGCGGTTGCTTACCGGAGCTTGCGTGCGCGCGAACAGGCTTCTTGGGCATGGGCTTGGACGCTACCTTCGCAGTACGGGCAGAACGTGGTGTGCTCTTGGTCGCCATCTTCACCTCTTGAGACTGTGGCTGAGGGTGCGCGTGAGCTCGACGTGTCGCTTCATCAGTGCGAGCACGGTCGACTCGTCCCCGCTTGCGCGCGCCCGGCGGATGTTCTCTTCGAGGAGCGGCAACTCACGCTCCAGGACGTTTTGCTTCGCGAGCAGCGGCAGCCCGCTTCGCAACACTTCCTCGGCTTTGGCGCGGTTCTCATATGTCTCGACGCTCAAACGCTCGCGCAACCACATAAGCGCCGCGTTGCCCGCCAATCCTTCGAGCAAACGTGTCGCACCCAGAGCCCCGAATTCTTCGACCTGGGCCGCGGCGGCGGAAAAGATGGACCGAAGTTCCGCCTGCGTCAAAAGCTCGTTGAGATTCCCGGCGAGATCAGAGGAAAAGAGCTCCGGCTGGTCGAGCAGGGCCCCGAGCAACTCCGTTTGCAATTGCGGCAGCTTAACACGCTCCGCCGGGGCCGCCACTTTTGTTTGCTCGGGCGCTGAACCCGGCCTGGGCGCTGCGCGCACGCCTCTGCGCAGCTGATCTTTCACCACTCGAAGATCCGAGATGGAGAAGCGCTGCGCGATGCGTTGTATGTACAATTCTATTTCTACTGGATTACCGGCGGCAGCCACCACGGTGCCGAGCGATTCGATCGCCTTGGCTCGCTCGGCGGCTCCGGCTCCGGCGGCCTCGGCCGCGGCGTCGATCAGGTACTCGACCATCCCGGTGGCGCCGTCGATCAGCCGGGTGAGTGCCGGAGCGCCCTGCCGGCGCAGGAATGCGTCGGGGTCTTCGCCGGCCGGCAGCTTGACGACACGGGCCGAGAGGTCGGCCTCGCGCAGCAGGGGATAGGCCGCGGCAGCCGCCTTGCGACCGGCGTTGTCGCCGTCGAACATCACCGTCACGCGCTGCGCGAAGCGCTTGAGCAGCTTCGCCTGGGCGTGAGTGAAGGCGGTACCGAGCGGCGCGACGACGTTCTGCACCCCAGCTTGGTGCAACGAAACGAGGTCGAAGTTGCCCTCGCACAACACGGCCCAGCCGTTGCGCCGGATCTCGACCCGCGCTTCGTGCAGTCCGTAGAGCAGCTCGCCCTTTTTGTAGAGCGGCCCCTCGGGGCTGTTCACGTACTTGGGTTCCTGTACGGCCGGCTCGCGCCCATCGGGCTGCGGCAAAATGCGACCGCTGAAGGCTACAACGTGGCCGTGCAGGTCGGAGATCGGGAAGACGAGGCGGTGCCGAAAGCGATCGTAGTAGCCGCTGCCCTCGCGACGACGCACGACCAAGCCCAGCGTTTCCGCGTCGGCCAGCGCATAGCCCTTCTGTGAGAGCAGGTTGCTGAGCGCGTCCCAGCTCGCCGGCGCGTAGCCCAGCCGAAAGGTGTCAGCTGTCGCGCGCGTGACGCTGCGACGTTCGAGCTCGGCGATCGCGGGCGCACCCACTTTGCGGTCGTTGCGCTGCGCCAGGTAGAAGACGGTGGCCGCCTCCATGATGGCGTGCAGCGTTTCCAGGCGCGCGCGCTCGCGCCGCTTCTGCTCGTCCTCGCGATCGTCGGTGTCGCGAACCTCGATGCCAGCACGCTCGGCCAGCGAGCGCGCCGCCTGCGGAAAGGTCAGGCCCTCCAGGCGCATCAGGAATGCGATCGCGTCGCCCGATTCCTTGCAGCCGAAGCAATGGAAGAACTGCCGGTCACGACGCACGTTGAACGACGGCGACTTCTCGTTGTGGAATGGGCACAGCCCGACCCAGTTCTGGCCACGCTGCTTGAGACCGACGTACTCGCCGATCAGCGCGACAATATCCGTGCGGTCACGGATCTCGGAGATGAGCTCGTCCGCAATCAACGAAGCAACGTCTCCTTCGGGGCGATGGAAGGCAGGGAGTGTAGGCGGGGGGCACGCGCGGTCAAGCAGCTGGACCCGGAAGCCGCGCTTTTGCCGAGATGCCGGAAGCGTGCCCGCGTCGGGGCCCGCCGTGTACGCTGCATGGCGGGAGCGCGGCTACACCGGTCGATGGCGCACGAGGAACACAGCACGGCCTTGCGGCAGAGCGTCTCGACCTTCGGGATGATCGCGGCGCTGACGCTCGTGCTGACGCGCCTCGAACCCCTGGTCCCCCTGGTTCGCGACAACGTGCACCTGCTGGTCGGGGCGCTGTTCCTGATCACGGCCCTGCGACGGGCCGAAGCCTTGCCCGGCGGCCTCGCCCGCTACGGCCTGCGCCTCGGGGGAGTGCTCTCGCCCGACGACGACGCGCGCGCCGGCGGTGTGCTGGGCGCGCTCGCAGACCTTGCGACCGCGCTGTGGCGTGCGCTGCCCGAGCTACTCACCGAGGCTGCCGTGGCCATCGCGGTGTGCGCGGTCGTGTTCCCGCCGTTCGTCGTGGCGTTCTATTACTGGAACGCGCCGATGCACCCGTTCGTGCTCGCGCCGCAGTCCGACCTGCTCTCGTACGTCGCGACGCAGATCATCGTGGTCGCGTTGCCCGAAGAAGCCTTGTTTCGCGGCTACCTGCAGGGGCGCTTGCACGAGGCGTGGCCCGAGCGCAGACACGTGCTCGGTGTCTGGCTGTGCTGGCGCGCGTGGCTGCTCCAGGCGGCGCTCTTTGCGTTGCTGCACTTCGCGGTCGACTTCCAGCCGGTGCGCCTGGCGGTCTTCTTTCCTGCCTTGCTGTTCGGCTGGCTTGCGGCGCTGCGCGGTGGGATCGGCGCTGCGATCTTCGTGCATGCGCTGTGCAATCTGCTGTCGGATCTGCTGGTGCGCGGCTTTCTCTGATCGCGCGCGATTGTGCTATCCCTGCGGGCCATGTCCCTACCCCGCCCAGCCGTAGTCAAGATCGTGGGTCTGGCGTTGGAAGAAGACCTGGGGCGCGGCGATATCACCACGGAAGCCTGCATCCCCGTCCATGCCAGCGGCCAGGCCGTCATGCGAGCGCGCGAGAGCATGGTGTTCTGCGGCGCGCCGGTGGTGCGCGAGGTGTTCGCGCAGATCGACCCGCTGGTCACCATGCAGGCGCACGTGGCCGACGGCACGCGCGTCGAAAAGGGCACCGCCGTGATGACCTTGCAGGGCCCGGCGCACGCGCTGCTCGAAGGTGAACGCGTCGCACTGAACTTCGCGCAGCGCCTCTCAGGCGTCGCCACACTGACGCGTGCCCACGTCGACGCGCTACCGCACGGTAGCAGGACTCGGATCACCGACACGCGCAAGACCACGCCAGGGCTGCGCGCGCTGGAGCGCTATGCCGTGCGCTGTGGCGGCGGGCACAACCACCGCGAGGATCTGGCGACCGCCGTGCTGATCAAGGACAACCACGTAGCCGCCGCTGGCGGCGTGGTCACGGCGATCGAGCGCGCGCGCTCGCGCTCGCCCCACACCTGCCGCATCGAGTGCGAGGTCGACAGCTTCGAGCAACTCGATCAGGCGCTGGCTGCAGGCGCCGATGTGATCATGCTGGACAACTTCGCGGACACAGATCTGGTGAACGCGGTGGCCAAGGTGGCAGGCAGGGCGCTGCTCGAGGTCTCCGGCGGCGTCACGCTCGCGCGCGTCCCGCTGATCGCGGCGACGGGCATCGACATCATCAGCGTCGGTGCACTGACCCACTCGGCACGCGCCATGGACCTCGGTCTCGACTGGGCCGGTAGCTGATGCACCCGCTGTCCGCAGAGAGCGTGGTGCCGCGCCTGCGGACGCAGCGCTACGGTCGGTCGCTGCACTTTCTGCCGGTCACCGGCTCCACCAACGACGACGCAAAGGCCGCTGCGCTCGCGCACGCTCCCGACGGCCACGTGGTGATCGCAGACATGCAGCAGGCCGGGCGCGGCTCGCACGGCCGAACCTGGACGTCGCCGCAGGGTGAAGACCTGTACTTCTCGATCGTGGCGCGACCGAGCGTGGCTTTCCCGGAGCTACCCCCGCTCACGCTCGCCGTCGGCCTCGGAGTCGCCGAAGCCGTCGACGACCTGCTAGGCGCACCGACACGCCTGCCGCGCTCGCAGGTGAAGTGGCCCAACGACGTATGGGTCGCCGGCAAGAAGTGCGCGGGCATCCTCGTGGAAGCGAACGCGCTCGGCAGCACGCTCGACTTCGTCGTCATCGGCATCGGCCTCAACGTCAATCGACTGTCCTTCCCCGACGAGCTCGGCCACAGCGCCACCTCGTTGCGCGCGAACCAACCGGAGCTCGCTGTGCTCGATCGTGCAGACACGCTCTGCCACGTGCTGCTTTCGGTCGAGCGCTGGGTCGATCGCTTCACGAGCGCAGGCGCGTCCTCCGTCAGCGCGGCGCTGCAACCGCGTCTGTTGCTGCGCGGTCAGCGAGCGCGCTGCGGTGATGTGCTAGGGATCGTGCGCGGCGTGAGCCCGCAGGGCGCGCTGCGCATGGAGACTGCAACCGGTCTGCAAGAGTTGATTGCAGGCCGCCTGACCGCCGCAGACGACGCATGAGGCTTGCGCATTGCGCGCGCGGCCCTAGATAGACCCGCAAGAACGCCCGAACATGCAAGCACAGCCATCACCCCGCAGCGACAGTGAACAAGCCCTCGCCCTGCGCGCAGGCGCGGGCCTGCAGGTGCGAGCCGACCTGCGCGTGGTGCGCGTGGAGGGCGAGGATCGTCAGAGCTGGCTCAACGGTCAGATCACCGGTGACCTGCGCAACCTCACGGCACAAGGCAGCGTGTACGCGCTTGCGATCAACGTGCGCGGCAAGATCCTCGCCGACGTGTGGGTGCTTGCCGATCGCGAGCGTCTGCTGCTGCTCGTGCCCGCCAGCGCTGCGCACGCGCTGCTCGAGAGCCTCGAGCGCTACGTCATCATGGAAGACGTGGTGCTCACGGCCGAGCCCGACACCACGGTGATCTCGGTGCAGGGTCCACGCGCAAATGCGCTCGTGCGGCTGGTGACCGCGGCGCAAGCCCGAGCGTTCGCGTGCGACGAGCTTGGCGAAGGCGGGGTGTTCGTGCTCGCGCAAGCCGACCAGGCGCCAGCGTTGCTGCAAGCCTTGCTCGAGCACGGCGCTGCGCTCGGCGCGCTGCCGATCACGGAGGATGGCTACGAGCTCGCCCGGCTTCGGGCGGGCCGCCCGCGCTTCGGCCGCGATTTCGACGACGGCGCCTACCCACAGGAAGCCGGGCTCAAGCATGCGCTCTCGTTCAACAAGGGCTGCTACCTCGGGCAAGAGGTGGTGTGCACGCTCGAAACCCGCGGCCGGCTCACGCGCAAGCTGTGCTTGCTGAAGAGCGAGCCCGGGGCTGTCGTGGCTGTGGGCGCAGCGCTGCTCGCGGCGGACGGGCAAGCTTGCGGTCAGATCACCAGCTGCGTCCGCGACCCGCAGGACGGATGCCTGCTCGCGCTCGGGTATGTGAAACGCGCGCACGCAACCGCCGGCGAGCTGCTCCACGCCGAGAGCGCCACGCTGCGGGTGGTGCGCAGCATTGGCGACACCGACTGACAGTGCGGGCAGCCGCACTCATCTCGCGACGGTCATCGCGTATTGCTCCGATTGCTCGTGCGTGAGCGTCGTGAGAACCTTTATGATGCTCGTTGCACCACGAGTGTCGGAGCGACGGCGCACGTTCAACGTGCATCCGCGTGAAGGGACTGATGGAGGGAGAAGATCCACTCGTCACTCAATGCCGCATTCGCGTCGGGAAACTGATCGGCGGCAAGTGGCGGCTCGACGCGTTGATCGGTGTGGGCGGCATGGCAGCCGTCTACATGGCTACGCATCGTAACGGCAGCATGGCTGCGGTGAAGATCCTCCACGAGGAAGTCGCGCTCAACAACGAGGTGCGCGAACGCTTCCTGCGCGAGGCGTACATCGCCAACAAGGTCAATCATCCGGGCACCGTGAAGGTGCTCGACGATGACAAGGACGAAAACGGCGCGCCGTACATCGTGATGGAGCTCTTGCAGGGCGAGTCGGTCGACGCGATGGCGCAGAAGGCTGGCGGTCGACTGTCGATCACGGAGGCGCTCGACGTGCTCGATCAAACGCTGGCCGTGCTCGAGGCCGCGCACAAGCAGACCATCGTCCACCGCGACCTCAAGCCCGAGAACCTGTTCATGGTGGGCTCGGGCGTGGTGAAGGTGCTCGACTTCGGCATCGCGCGGCTGCGCGAAGAGAAGAACGCCCGACACACGCAGACCGGCATGGTCATGGGCACGCCGTCGTTCATGGCGCCCGAGCAGGCGATGGGCCGCTGGAACGACGTGGACGCGCGCACCGATCTGTGGGCGATGGGTGCAACCACGTTCACGCTGCTCACGGGGCTGCCGGTGCACGAAGCGGCGAGCGCGGGCGAGATGCTAGTGGCGGCAGCCACGCGGCCGGCGCGCTCGCTGGCTCGCGTGCTCAACAACGCTCCGTTCGCGCTGGTCGCGTTGGTCGACAAGGCGCTGGCATACGACCGCGAGAACCGCTTCCCCGACGCGACGACGTTCCGCGCCGAACTCGCCAAGGTCCGTGCGTCGCTGACCAGCGAGAGTATCTCGAAGACGGTGGTGAACCCGCAGGCGCGCATCGTGCCGGCCACCGTGGTCGGCGACGAAGCGCCCTCGCGCGCGGCGCAACAAGACGACGACGACGAGAAGCGCGTCGACACGTATGACCCCAGCAGCAACAGCGACGAAGAGATCGAGAGCATGGCGAAGTGCTTCACCATGCTCGAGCGAGCGCTGACTGCGACCAAGCAGTACAGCAAAGATCACCCCGAGGCCAAGCGTCGCTTCGAGGAGACCTTCCGCGAGCTCGCCTCGGCGCTGATGACCTGCGACATCGCCCTGGCGTGGAACCTCACGCCCTACTCGTTCAGCGCGCGCGACAAGGCGGTCTGGGAGCCCGAGCCTCCGTGGAACCGCATTCCTTACCAGCTGTTCTCCGACGGCGTGCGTACGATGGGCTTCGCGCCCGGATTGGACGAGCACGAGTTCCGTGACTGGCTGCGCCTGATCACGCTGGATCCGACGACCGATCTCGCGCCTGAAGACGACATCGTCACGATGTTCTGGGACGCGAACATGGAGCACGTGTTCTTCCAGGCCATCGATTCGTTCGCCGAAGGCAACCAGGATCAGCGTGCGCGTTACGAAGCCGAGCGCGCACAGATCCTCCTCGGCGCGCACGTCGACCACAAGGAAGGGCTCGCCCAGGCGTGGCAGTCGGGCCACGGCGCACAAGCGCCTGTGCAGGACGCCGCGAAGAAGAGCCGCGACGTGTTCGCGCTCATCGCGCGTGGCGAGTCGATGGACGCCGAAGCCGCCGCACGCGTGGCCAACATGAACCTGATGGAGGAATCGCCCGACGAAGTCGCAGCCGCCGACGCGCTGCAGATCGACGAGAGCACGCGCTCGCTGCTGTCGGCGCGTCTGGACCTCGACGTGGCTGCGACCAGCGAACGCTTCGTGGTCGCGGCGGCCGAGGCCTTCGTCGCCTCCGCGAAGATGGGACGGTCGAACGCGGTCACCGCACCGCTGCGGCGCGCGGTCGACAGCCTTGGGTCAGGCGAGCCGACCAAGGCCATCGACATGATCCTCGAGCTGCGCGAGACGGTGCAGGTCGAAGGCAAAGAGGTGGAGACCGCCAGCCTACGCGACACGATGACGAGCGAAGTCCTGTCGCCGGGCACGCTGCTCGAGATCTTGAAGGGTTCGGGCAAGCTCGAGGGCGACGCCAAGACCGAGTACCTCAAGGGCATGTCGAGGGTGCTGGCGTGCATCCAGAGCCAACACTTCGACTCGGCGCTCGCGTACCTGCCCGAGGCCCCGGAAGGCAAAGTCCAGGAGATCCTGATCGAGTTCGTCACGCGCCTTGGCAAAGGCAACGAGCTGAAGATCGCCGCGTTGTTCCCGGACGCGAGCGTGGATCTCGGTCTCACGCTGGTGCGCCTTTTGACCTCGATCGACACGCCGGAGGCCAAAGAGGCCGTCGCGCAGGCCTCGCGCAGCCCGCATGCGCTGGTGCGCATCGAAGCGCTGGGCCACGTCGAGGGTGTGTCGGGGCCGCGCTTGCGCCTCGAGGTCCGCAAGCTCGTGGAGGACGACGATCCCGAAGTGCGCTTGATGGCGCTACGCGCCATGGAGAAGTACAACATCGTGATCGCCGGACCGTTCCTGGTGCTGCGCATTCAGCAGCCCGGTTTCTTCAAGCTGCCCGTCGAGGAGCGCAAGCAAGCGCTGCAGACGCTGTGCAAGCTGCGCCCCAAGCGCGGTGAAGAAGTGTGCATGGCCCTCTTGGCCGAGACGCGGCTCTTGCGTTCGAGCGCGTTCGAGGAAACGCGCGAAGTGGCCGCGCAGTTCCTCGCCGAAGTGGCTTCGAGCAACCCTGCGTTCTTCCTGCTGGAGAAGGTGGCCGGCAGCAACGCGCTCAAGAACAGCAAGCGCGTGCGTGACGCCGCGGCCGCTGCGGTGCAGCGCCTCAAGGAGCGCGCGCAAGAGGCCGAGAAGCGCCGAGCCGAGCGCAAGACGCTCGCGGGCGAGGCGAAGAAGAAGCGCCGCAGCATGACCGGCACGGCACCCGGGGCCAAGACGCCGACCACTCCGGGCACACAGAGCGCGGGCGCACAGACCGCCGCGTCGAGCAGCGAGAGCCAGCCACCGCCTGCAGGTGAAGCAAGGAGCGAGACGTGAGGCGTACCGCGAGCAAGACCGACTTCCTGGCGGCATGCAAGGCCAGCGACTCCCGCAACAAGTCGCTGGAAGAGATCCGCGACAAGGGCGCCGAGGTCATCCTGGCCATCTTTCGCATGCTCAAGAATTCGCTGGTGCACGCGATCGACAACAAAGCCGTACAGATGACGGTGAAGGACTCGCACCAGATCATCACGGACTTCGCCGCAACCGTCGGCGGCTACGTGAGCATCACCTACGTCGACGACACCATCTTCGTGTGCGGGCAGCTCTTGCGCGCATCGCGCTCCATCTACGAGTCGGCGATGGAGGTCGGCAAGCTGCTCGGCGGCTGTGGCGTTTCCGAGCTGAGCTTCACCGGCGACGTGACCGAGCAAGACCTCCTGGAGATGTGCGGCGCGTTCTCGATCTCCGCGCGCGATCCGCAGCGCAAGCACGACTTACTCGATGCCAAGCTCAGCAACGTGGCCGTGCGCGCGGTCGACAGCTCGCTGCAGAGCAAGACCGAGGACGGCTCTGACCTGCCCGCCATGGAGCAAGCACTGCGCGCCTACGCTTCGGCGCTGGTCGTCATGCGGCAGTTCTTCGACAAGATGGCCAAGGGCAAGACCGTGCTGCCGCACCGAGTCAAGCGCATCGCGCAGCGCCTGGTCGCGCTCGCCGAAGGCGACGAAGGCGCGCTGCTCGCACTGATGACCTTGGCGAATGCACATCGCGACGAGGCGGGTCGCTCGGTGCAGGCGGCCATTCTCACGGTGGCGGTCGCGCGCCGGCTCACCAGCAACCGCATCGTGCTCTCGCAGCTCGCGATGGCCGCGCTGATGGCCGACGTGGGCCGCGTACGCATCGCAGGCACCACGGCCACCGAGCGTTTCGTACAGCTGGCCGACGACGTCGAGCGCGCCGTACCCGCGGTCACGAGCGCGCTGTGCATCTCCACCGGAGGCGTGAACGTGCAGAACGCACTGCGCACCGTGACCACGTTCGAGTCGACCTGGCTCGAGCGCCAGGCGCTGCTCGGTCCGCCGTACAAGCGGCAGATGGCCCCGATGATCCAGTCGAAGATCCTGCACGTCATCCGCGCACTGCTGGATCAGCTGGCGCCGCGCGACATGTCGCGCGCGCTGTCGCCGCTGGACGCGCTGGCCGCCATCTCGCGCCAACCGACCACCGACGAGACGGTGTTCAAGCTGCTCGTGCAGGCTGTCGGCGTGATGCCGACCGGCACGGTGGTCGAGTTCGAGACCGGCGAGTGGGGAATCGTGGTCGGGCCGTCTGCCAATCGCGGTGCCGTGGCGAGGCCACGCATCAAGCTGATCACGGATCGCTCGGGCCAGGTGTTCGGCAAGCCCAAGGAGATCGATCTCGGGGCGCCCTCAGCGGGCCGCCGCTTCCCACGCATCACAGGCATCATCGAGCCCACGCGTGCGCGCTTCAACGTCACCAGTGTGTTGCTCGAGGCCGGTAGCGCAGCGCAGCCCAGCGCGGCCTGAGCCGCATCACAGCGCGAGGCTGCGCCCACCGTCCACGACGATCTCGGTGCCAGTCACGAAGCTGGCCTGCGCGAGATAGACCACCGCCTGTGCGATGCTGACACCGCCACCGGTCGTGCCCAGCGGAATCTGGCGCACGAGCTCGGCGAGCGCAGCGGCGTGCATGCCGGCGGGTGGCAGCACCGTGCCCGGCGCAACCGAGTTCACGCGCACGGCGGGAGCAAGCTCAAGGGCGAGCACGCGCATCAGCTGATGCAGCGCCGCCTTGGAGACTTGATACGGCACGTAGCCTGGCAGCGGCGACAGCCGTGTGGCGCAGGTGACGAGCACCACGCTGCCATGGCTGCGCTGGAGCGCAGGCGCCGCTTGCTGCACGAGCGCAAAGGGTGCCCGCAGATTGAGCCCGAGCGCGCGGTCCCAGTGCGTGCTGCTGGCCGTGGCGAGCGACGCGCCGTCGAAGTTGCCGGCGCTCGACACGAGCAGGTCGAGACCGCCGAAGCGCCCGAGCACCTGATCGACCAGCCCGCGCGCCTGCGACTCGTCGTAGAGGTCGGCGGCAAACGTGGTAGCGCTACCGCCGGCGGCCTCGACGGCGCGGCAGGTCTCGCCTGCGCCCTGCGCCGAACCGTGGTGGTGGACCGCCACGCGCATTCCGCAGCCGCCCAGCGCGCGCGCGATCTCCGCGCCCACTCGCGTGCCTGCGCCCGTCACCAGCGCGCGCTTGCCTGCCAAATCGATCGTCACGACGCGCACAAGCCTATTGCAACCCTGCGATCCGCGCCTTAGGGATCCGACTTCAGTGGTCGGCGACAGCTCGGTCCACAAGGAGACATGGAAAATGGCAATCGCGGTGAATGAAGTGGCCCCGGACTTCGAGCTGCCCTCCAGCGAGCTTTCGGACGGTCGCCCCGGCAAGAAGATCAAGCTCAGCAGCTTCCGCGGCAAGCCCGTGGTGCTGGCCTTCTACCCGCTCGATTTCAGCCCGGTGTGCACCAACGAAAACACCTGTTTCCGTAACGACCTCGATCAATTCAACAAGCTGGGCGCCCAGGTGCTGGGCATCAGCGTGGACAGCGCCTGGTGCCACAAGGCGTTCGCCGACTCGCTCAAGCTCACCTACCCACTCCTGGCCGACTTCCAGCCGCGCGGCGCAGTGGCGAAGACCTTCGGGCTGTTCCTCGAGGACAAGGGGATCACCAAGCGAGCGACCGTGCTGATCGACAAGCAGGGCAAGGTGGCCTGGCTGAAGGAGCACGACGGCGCCCGCAGCGACGACGAGCTGCTCACCGAGCTGCGCAAGCTGGCCTGATCGAGAGCCGGCGCGGACGCGCTGGCCGGGTCCCCAAAACGTCCCTATAATGCGTCCCTAGGAGTCAAAATGATGATCACGCTGACCGAGAAGGCATCCGAAAAAGTGAAGGAAATCCAGTCCGCAGAGGGCTTGCAGGGGCAAGGCCTGCGACTGCGCGTAATCGGAGGCGGCTGCTCGGGCTTCACCTACGATCTGTTCTTCGACGACGAAATCACGGACATGGACGAGACCTTCGACTCGCGCGGCATCCCGCTGTACGTCGACCAGATGAGCCTCACGTACCTGTCCGGCACGGAAATCGACTACGTCGAGGGCCTGTACGGCGCCGGCTTCAAGTTCAATAACCCTGTGGCCAAGAGCACTTGCGGCTGCGGGTCGAGCTTCAGCGCCTAGCTTGGGCACACGGGTTGGTCGGGCCCGCGTTGGGCGCTCGGTGAGCCCGCGAGGGCTGCAAGCTGGGAACCTTGACAGCATTGGAGGCATACCTATGTTACGTTACGTAATGTAGGGAGCCTCCATGCGCTTCACGAGCTTCGACCCCGACACCGCTCTGGCCGAGTACATCGCACGGGTGCGACGCATCCCGCGACTGAGCCGCGAGGAGGAGCACGAGCTGGCTCTGCGCGCCCGCGCGGGCGACACGCATGCAGCCCATCAGCTGGTGGAAGCCAACTTGCGCTTCGCGGTCGCCGTGGCGCTGCAGTATCGGCGCTACGGCATCCCGCTGGCGGAGCTGATCGCCGAGGGCAGCATCGGCCTCCTGCTTGCGGTCAGGAAGTACGATCCCGAGCGCGGGACGCGCTTTGTCACGTACGCGGGCTACTGGATCCGCGCCTACGTGCTGGATCTGGTGGTGAAGTCGGCGAGCATGGTCGGTGGCGGCACGGGCGTGCTGCGCTCCAAGCTCTTCTTCCGGCTGCGTCGCGAGCGCGCGCAGCTGGCCAACACCGAGCTCGACCCGAGCAAGGTGGTGGACGAGCTCGCACAGCGCTTCCACGTGGACAGTGAGCGCATGGGCAAGATGCTGCGGCAGCTCGACGCCAAGGACGTCTCGCTCGACGGCAGCGCGCATCCCGGCTCGGCGCTCACGATGCTCGAAACCCTGCGCGACGATTCACCGAGCCAAGAAGACGTGTTCGCAGACGCGCAGCAGCACACAGGCTTGTCCACTCGGCTCGACACCGCGCTCGACGCGCTGGACCGGCGCGAGCGCTACATCGTCGAGCAGCGCATCATGGGCGAGAACGACGTATCGCTGGCCGAGCTCGGACGCCAGCTCGGCGTGTCGCGTGAACGCGCGCGTCAGATCGAAGCGCGTGCCAAGCGCAAGCTGCGCAAACAGCTCGCGAGCCTGCAGCCGACAGCTGCGTAGCGCGACGCGGCGTCGGGACGCCGCGTCAAACGATGGTCGGCGTCGGGACGCCGCGTCAACCGATGGTCGGCGTCGGGACGCCGCGCCACGAGCTTGAGGTCAGAACGCGGCTTCGAAACCGCCCGAGAGCCAGTCCACGTTCCACAGGAAGGTGGGGAACTGCAGATCCAGCTCGGGAGCGACGTAGAAGCCGAAGTGCTTGTGGACGCGGATACGCATGCTCATGCCGAGGTGCGCGCCCTGCAAACCCGACTTGATCCAGGGCGCGTTGGCCGTGTTGCCGGTGGCCGGCGGTTGCGCCTGGATCTGCCCGAAGGTGCCGCCCAGGAAGGCCGAGAGCATCAGGCCCTTGGGCTTGGGCGTGGTGAGCATGTATTCGATACGGCCGCCGAGCAGCACGTGAGCGAGCGAGCCCTCACCTGCCGAGAACTGGAAGCGCGTGATCAGTGCGAGCGAGAGGCGCTGCGACACGAAGTAGCCGAAGGCTGCACGCATCGCGAGGCCCGGCACGAAGCCGGGCGCCTTCACGCGCACGCAGTAGCGCGACGGCAGAAGGTAGGGGTAGAGGTTCATGCCCTTGGGGTTGACGCCCGTGGCCAAACCGTCCGCGGCGCACTCGCCGCCGACCGGACCTGCCGAGTCGGCCGAGTCCGCATCCGGAACCCAGGCGGTTTCGGTCGCCGAGTCGGGCAGGATGTTGCCCATCGCGTCCTGCTGCGAGCCCGCGAACAGGAAGTTGTTGGGCTTGCTGCTCGGGTCGAAGGGGTTCGCGATGTACGGGTGCCTGGGGTTGCTCTTGTCGATGAAGACCAGGCGGTCCGCGGGCGGACGATCGGCGATCATGCCGGCCTGCACGTAGGTGGCGCTGGCAGCCAAGCCCAGCTGGAAGAAGCCGCGCTTGAAGTCTTTCGGGTTCGACGACTTGCCCCCGCTGTCGCCACCCCAACCGGGCGGCAGCTCGTGGTCGTCGCCGCGGCTCGGCCCGCCGCCCTCGGCTTCGCCGCCGCTGATCTCGGCGCCACCTGCACCGCGCAACGTGCACACGTCGTCCTCGCACTTGAGGCCGCCCTGGCAGTCTTTGTCTTCGGAGCACTGCTCGCCAATCGCAGCGGCACCGGCACCGACGCAGCCCTTCACGCCGGGCGGGCACTCGCTCTGCGCGCAGGACGCGGGCGGCGGAGCGCCGGGCAACACGGGCTCGGCCTGCGTGCGCGCGGCCACGACGGGGACTTCGATGGGCTGGTTCGCGGAGCCGGCCGAACCGACGACGCGGCCATCGCTACCCACGGCCTCGATGTAGTACTGGACCTTGGGCTCCCACACAGCGTTGCAGCTGATCTGGTAGGCGACGCCGCGCTGATACGACAGCATGGCGACACGCTTCCACTGATCCATGCCCATGCCCTTGTAGTAGAGGTACGCGCCCTGCGCGTGCACGGCGGGGCTGATCTCGGCATACAGCGGCAGTGGCGTCTGCGTGAGTTGCTCGGGCGGCGAATAGTGCGTGACCGGCGCGCCCATCGGCAGAGTGCTAGCCGCAGCGCCTGGCGAGATCGCCGACGCGCCCTTGCCGGCACAACCACTCTGCTGAACCTTCTGCTGAGCAACCTGGAACACGCTCTGAACATCGGGCGAGCTGGTGAGCGGGTCGAGCTGCACGCTTGGGTCGGCGCACAGCGCGTCCATGAAGTACTTCACGCCGCCGTCGTTGTCGCCGAGGCCACCGACGTACACGATGGCGAGGTTCAGGTTGGTCTGTGCGAGGAGCGCGCCAGTGACGCCGCCCTCAGCTGCAACGCGCAAGGCATCTTCCAGCATCGAGCCGGCCTTGTTGATGTCCATCGCGTTGTAGGCTTCCATCGCCCCGTGGTTCAGGTCTTCCACGGACTGCTGGGGCGACTGCCCCGCGAGTGCCAGCAAGGGAATCCACAGAGACAACAGCAACACGCTGCAGAATCGTTTCGCTCGCTGACCTCTCGTCATGGTTCGTGTAACTCCTGCGCTCGTCTGTCGGTGGGTCCGCATTTGGGGATGATGCGTACTACGCTGGTCAGGCTGGCTAGTCAGTCTGGTCAGTCCGGCTGGTCATTCCGGCTTTCGATCCGTGCGTACGAACTCGATTCTGCGGTTGATAGCACGTCCTTGCGACGTGCTGTTCGACTCAATCGGCCTAGTCTCACCATAACCCCGCGCCGTCAAGCGCGACCCATCCACCCCGTGCTCCACGAGGTAGTGTCGCACCGCCTCGGCCTGCTGCTGCGAGAGCTGCAAGTTGCGGTCGTCGTCGCCTTGGCTGTCGGTGTGCCCGCCGATCTCGAGCGTGATCCGAGGCCACTCCGCGAGCACTTTGCGCACGACCTCGAGCGCGGGGAGCGCCACTGAACGGATGATGGCCGTCGCCTTGTCGAACACGATGGGAGTCGCGAGCCGAAGCTCCTTTTCGGTGACAGTCACCGCCCCGTAGTCCTTGCGTGGACAGCCCTGATTCTCGGGAACACCGGCGACGTCCGGGCAGTCGTCGGCGGGGTCTTCGAAGCCATCGCCGTCGTTGTCGCGATCCGGGCAGCCGTCTTGATCCTGGAAGCCGTCGCGATCTTCTGGATCGTTGGGACACTTGTCGAGCGTATCGGGGATGCCGTCGCCATCGTTGTCGGGATCGGCGCAGCCGTCGCTATCGGCGTAGCCATCCCAGTCCTCGCGACTGTCGGGGCAGCGGTCGGTGGCGTCGGGCACACCATCTTGGTCGCTGTCCTTCGAACCTGGCCGCGGGAACTCGGGCGCCGCAGAGGCAGCCTTGCCACAGCGTTCGTTTGGGCTGAGCAAACGCGCGGCGCCGGCGTTCGACTCGGCGAGCACGACGTGCTCCTCGGCGCGCATCGGGTCGCCCTGACGCAGCTCAACCGTTGCAAACTCGAGGTTCGCCCGCGCCAGCGCCAGCTCGCGCGGGGCACAGCGATAGGCGCCGGCGCGTGTGACTTCGTCGATCGCCTGGCGCAAGCCGTTGAGGCGCGCCGAGCTGACCCGGGGCGTTGCACACGCCACGAACACGGACAGGCCGGCGCACACGCACGCCGGCAACGTCGCGCGAGCCAAGCGCGAGCCCGTCAAGCGTTGCGTGCTCTTGCCAGGAACCATGGGCTCATCGATCGGTGCTGCCGGGCCGAGTGCTGAGGTCGAGTGCGCGCCGCCCGTAGGCCTCTGCGGCGGTGGCCAGATCGATCGCGTCTTCGTAAGCGCCCTCGGCCGCTTCCTCGCGGGCTTTCTCCAAGTGCGCCTCGGCGAACGAGAGCTCGTAGGGCGCGTAGTAGCTCGCGTTGCTGGCACGCGCCACGACCACCGCGCGTTCAGCCGCGGCAATGTCCACCGCGTAAGTGACGGGCCCGCAACCGACGAGCAAGCCCAGAGCCGCCAGACAGGTATATCTAGCGGACGGCGCCATGGCGGATCCTGTAGATGAGCACGCCAGCGCCGATGCACAGCAGCAAACCCATCGTGAGCGTGCCCTGCATCAGCGCGCCGCCGTAGCTGGCCAAACCGAAGCCGCCGCGGAACTGTCCGTAGGTGCCGACCACGCGCAGTCGCTCCGCACACGCCGGGACCACGGCCAGCGCCGCGACGACCGAACAGACCAAAGCGCCGATGGCCCACGGGCTGCGCTGGTTACGCACCAGCGTCGCCCCGACCATGAACCCCAGCACGCCGAGCAGTGCTTCCAGCACGAAGCCGATCAGCGCGAGCGCGGAAGGCACGCGCCGCACCTCGACGAGGTAGAGCATGAACCAGTCGCCGTGGAAGATGTAAAAGTACGCCGAGATGGGCACGAGCAGAAGGCCCACGAAGGCCATGAGCACGCCGAAGCTTCCCGACAAGAGCGCGTGGCGCGGGCTCAGGCGCAGCTCGTGAGCGCCCGCGAGCGCGGCACCGATGCCCAGAGCAAACGCGGCAAGCAGGAACGTCGTGAAAGGCAAGGCCACCTCGACCGGAGCAGGACACGCACGAAGCGGCGCTCCAGCCTATTACCGTAGATCGAGGAGATCGTCATCTGCCAGCGTCTTGGAGGCGGAGGTGAGGACGTCCACATTGACGACGACGTCGAGCTCGCGGCCGGTCAGCGAGCCGTGGCAACCAGCGCAGACCCCGTTGAAGAGCCGGCGGGGCATGGACTGCTGCGATCGCTCCCCGGGGTAGAACTGGAGCTCCTCGCGCTGCAGTATCGGCCCGGTGAACGGCGCACCCTTGCCGAAAACGAGGGCCTTGCCCGATGCGTCGGCGGCCTCGACCGAGAACGGCATGCCGCCTGCGATGCGTACTTGCAGCGAGCCGTCGGCGTGCAGATCCGCGGTGCCGATGGGCCGCAGGTCCTGAAAGAACTGACCGAACTTGTCGGAGACCACGCCCTTGCCGAGCGTGGAGAACGAGCGCGCGTTGCTGGGTGGCGGGCGCGATTCGAAGAGCGAGACGGCGCGCATCGCCTGGGGGATCGGCCGGCCGATGCGTGTGTTGGAGAAGAGCAGCGTGGCGAGCATCGGCAGGTCTTTGAAGTGGATGATGGCGTCGTCTTGGCCGGGCTCGATGCGGGTGTGGCCGTTGGTCTCGTCGCTGCGCGAGCGGAACACGGGCCGCGCGAAACGTGGCCACACGGCCATCGGCTCGAGAGCGCTCTGCTGCGCGCTCTGCCAGAGCATGCGCGGGCTGCCGCCGGGCACGGAGTCGAGCTCGCACAGGCCGTAGTGACGTGGGCCACGCGTGAGGTCAGTCGCGCCGAGATCGCAGGCGGCCAGAAGCCGGCCGCTCGGCAGCGGCGCCGGCGAACGGAACACGCCTGTATCGCCACCGAAGACGCCCGGGGTCGGTGTGGTGAGCGAGTGCACGTAGCCGCGGTCGTGCGGGTCGCGATCGTGCTGGTCGGGGCCGATCGAGCGGTTGACGACGACGATGCTTCCGCCGCCATCCACGGCGTCGAGCGGGCCAGCGACGAGCGCTAGGTTGCGATTGGGCAGCTCCACGACCTCGGTGCCCGAGGCAAAGCCGATGCTGGAACGCTGCGCGATCAACGGGTGGTAGTCCCCGCCGTCGAGGTTGATGCGCCGCGCAGCGAGCTGATGGAAGTCCAGAGCGCGCTTCTCGGTGGTGAAGATGGCCCGACCATCGCTGAGAAAGCTCGGAGCGAGCTCCTGGTTGAGCAGGTACGTCAGCTGCCTCACGGACGAGGTCTTCGGATCGTAGATGTAGATGTTCGCGTTGGGGGCGAGACTGGCGGGCGTGAGTGTGGGGCCCCGGTAATCGGTGCCGCCGTCGAGGTTGCCGCGCGTCGAGGCGAAGACGATGCGACCGTCGGGGGCGTAGGCCGGATCGAAGTCGTGGATCGTGATGCCGTTCTGCTCGGCGCTCTTGGCGGGGAGCCCGGGAACCGGCGCGCACTGCGTGCCGTCGAGCTTCACCTGGTAGATGCGCCACGCATCGCTGGCTGACTGCCTGGCGGAGAACGCGATGGTCGTAGCGTCCCACGAGATGGCCGTGCCGCGCAGATCGAGGCCGGCGCCGAGCTTGCAGCTCGCGAGCAGCGAGCGCGTGGCGCCGAGATCGAGCTCGCCCTGCGCGTTCTGGCTTGCGTCCGCGAGCACGAGGTCGGCGCCCGGCCGGAAGGTCTCGAAGTCCAGGATGCCGCCGACACCGTCGGGCCGCGTGATGAACAGGACTCCGGCGGGCGGCGGCGTGGCCGGTAGCTCGCCGCGCTTGATGGCCAGGTTGCGTTCGAGGTCGTGCCAGTGCGCGAGCACGCAGTACGCCGGGATCTTGTCGAGGTCACCGTGGTCGACGTCGACGCTTGCGCACTGCTGCGCGCTCGCCTGCGTCTGCAGCTTGGCGCAGCCGCCGAAGTCCTCGAAGAGCGCACCGCCACGATGCTGAACACCGTGGCCGCCGACCGTGGCTGGGCAGAGATTCTTGGCGATCAGGCGGCTCTGGTTGGGATCGGGGGCGTCGAGCGCCAACATGTTCCGCGACATGTCGTAGTTGCGCTGCATGGCGATGGACGAAAAGAAGCCGCTGCTGCCGCTGCGCAAGCGCAGGTCGTGGAACATCGCCGGCGAGTGACAGTTGAGGAACATGCAGCCCTTGCGCACGAGCACCGGCTCGACGCGGTTGGCGAAGAAGCGCAGGCCTTCGTCGGCGGCGCCGAGCTCGAGCAAGTGCGGGGCGCGCTTGACCAGGTCCTGCGCCCAGTCGAGCAGCAGGCGGTAGTCGGGATCGTCCACGCCCGCGAAGATGTCGCCGCCTTCGTGGTACGCGCCGCCAGCGCTGACCGCGAGCGGACGGCGCAAGAGCTCGGAGCTGGCGGCGACCTCGTCCAGGTAGCGAACGCTGACCTCGTAATTCCAGCGCTGCTCGGCTGCGCTAGTGCCGCAGCTGAGATAAAGGTCGGCGATCTGCGCGCCGTGGCAGTCGGAGCCAGCGCAGCGCCGGGTCAACATCGGTTGCACCTGCGCGACGAAACGCGCGTACGACTTCGGATCCTGCGGCGGGTTCGACAGATCGATGCCCGCGGCGCTGCCTACACCGTGGACGCACGCGCCGGTCGATGTGCGAATCACCGACTGCGGCACGCCCGTGCGCGCGTGGCCACCATCGATCCACTGCTTGAGGATCGCGTAGTCGCGCGAACCCTGGGCGATGGCGCCCTCGCCGCCACCATGTCGCACGTCGGTGGTGATGCCGACGCGACGCTGCGTCGGATGCATCGGGTCGGGCGGATCGATCGTGCGGACGTCGATGTGCACGGGCGTGCCGGCCTTGAGCAGAAACACGCCCACCGGATACGGCCCGTAGGCGTCGAGCACGTCGGCACGTCGCGAGAGCGAGTCGTACGAGCTGAGATCGAGGTTGCCGAGCGCGAAGCCATGACCGTCGTCGACGTGACAGCCCGTGGTCTGGCGTTGGCAGCCAACGTCGACGATCGGCGCGATGCGCTGCTCGTAGAACGAGAACGAAGACGCGGGCTGCTTCTGGCAGCCCACAGCAACCACGCAGAGACTGACGAGCACGAGCCTGCCCGCCACGCCCAGCCCTGCGCCCTTCGCCACTTCGCGCATGCGCTTCTTCACGTTGGTCAGTGTAAGGTAACCCGGCCGTGCCGTGAACCCGGCGCAACACGCGCCGAGCTCACATGTGCCGCGCGATCTCGATGGCGTCGAGCACGCCGTCGTCCTTTTCGAGCTTGCTCGCGTCGAGCAGAGCCGCGCCGGCATCACTGCCACCGATGCGCCCGAGCGCGATGGCCGCCGCTTGCCTGACGCGCGCGTCGTCGTCTGTCATGAGCAGGCCCATCAGCGGGTCGCGGGCGTCGGTGACCTTCAGCTCGCCCACGATCTGCGCGGCGGCACGCCGCACGCTCGCATCGGAATCGGCGAGTCGACCCAGCAGCGCGGCCGAATCACTGAAGAAGTTCACCTTCAGCACCTGCTCCAACGCCGCGCGCCGCACGCCGACGGCCTTGTCGGAGAGCGCCTGGCTGAGCACGTCGTTGCCGGAGACCGCGTTGAGGCGACCGAGCGCGCGCACCGCCGCGCTACGCACCGAGACCTCGGTGTCGCCGGTCGCAGCCTTCGCGAGCGCGGGCAGGCCGTGAGGGTCGAGGAACTCGCCGAGCGCCTGCGCCGCGCGCTCCCGCCTCACGGGATCCTGGTCGCTGCTGATCACATCCTGCATGCGCACCATGACGGCGCCAAACCCAAACGTGCGCTGACGCAGCCACCACGCCGAGATCTCCCGCACCTGCGTGTCGCCGCTCGACAGCAGCTTGTCGGCCAAAAGTGGGATGCATTCGAAGCACTCCACGCGCTCGCCGTGCTCGAGCATGGCGTAGAGCGTGGTGGATGGCGCGCTCTTGATGGCGTTCACCATGACTTCGCGCGTCGGGGCCTGCGTTCCAGGTGACAGCTCACCGCGCTGCTTGTCGTACACGACCACCTGCTTCGGGTCGCCCGCGGCTGCAACGCTGGGGAGCAGGCACGACAGACACAGCCACGCCAATGCTTGAAGCCTCATGCTCTCGCCTCCCCTGCCGTGCGTCATGGGTACACCGTCCCGGTGCCCGCGACCCCGCCCTGCGCCGACGCGCCGGCCAGCCACTTCGCGGAGCTGTCGATGTTGCGGCGGCTGTAGTACTGCCCGCCGAGATCCGCCATCCGGATCAGCGTCAGGCGTTCCGCAGGCGTGAGCGTGACGCCCACGTCCTCGGGATGCGGCGCGGTCTTCCACGCCCACTCCTTGCCCGCGCGCGCGTCGCTCGGTGTGGCGTTGAGCTTCTGGATGAGCTTGCTCTGACGTGCAGAGCCGGGCACCACCCAGTCCGGAGGTAGCTCGCCAACAACCTTGCTGTCGCCCATCATCGCGGTTGGATACAGCAGCGAGACGTACGACGCCGGGTACGAGACGACGCGGCGCTCGTAGTAGGTGTCGATCGGCGCGGATGAGAGCAGCAGGTACGGGATCTGGTACGTCATCGGCTGCGCCATCGGATCCATGCTCGGGATGGTCACGGTGTAGTGCTTGCCGGCAAAGGGATCCTTACTGCCGCCGTCGTGACACGACACGCACTTCGCATCGAACACGTCCTGCACGTTGGGCCCGCTCACGGCGCCCATCCACGGCAGCTCCGTGCGATCGGCGACCGCGAGCTTCGAGTAGTCCTTGTCGGCGAGCGGGAGCTGTTGCGCGAGCGTGGCGCCCGCCGTGCCGGTGGCCGCCTGCGAGCGCGACTCGTGACAGCCACCGCAGGTGCGGTTCTCACCGGGCATCGCCTGGATCCACAGTCCCTCGCTGCGGATCGACAGGCCGAAGCGGTCGATGGCCTGCAGGTGGTAGGGCAAGTACGGGATCACCGCGGCCTCCCACGACTTGTCCTTCTGCACGTCGACCTCGGCCAGGATCGCTGCACCCTCGTGCATGGTCAGGCCGAACTCGCGCACCGAGCCGACCTCGGACGAGAAGCCTTCGATGATGCGCACCTTCTCGGCCTGGTCGAGCGCCGCCGACAGCGGCGTGCCGTCGGCGAGCTGGCCACCGCTCACGTTCTCGTCGAGCGAGGTGGAAGTGACGTCGATCGAGCCGATGATCGCAGCCTTGCCGCCAAACGCTGCGGTCGCCGAGCCCGTGGGCAGATCGAGACGCCCCGAGCGCACCGGCGGCTCCTTGCGCGCGGCGATCGGCAGCGCATACATGTCCCAGACCTTCGGGTCGTCGTAAACGCGCACGCGCTCCTGGGTCTTGGGATCGTAGAGGTAGATGCCGAACTTCGGCGCCGTGTCGGAGAGCTCGTTGCGATCGCTGACGTCGCCGTCGGCCCAGCTCAAGAGCAGCTTGCCGTCGCTCAGCACGAAGGGCGTGCGATAGCGGCCGACGCCACTGGGCACCAGGGCCTGGCGGTCTGTCGGCACCCTGGGCGTGAGCGAGGTGAAGGTCGCAGTCTGCTCGTCGAGCGTGGCCGAGCCGCTGCGTGCACGTGCGTCGATCTTCATCACGGCGCCTGCCTGGATGGTGCCTTCGCGCGCGGTGGCGATGCCCACGAACACACCCGGCGCGCTCTGCCGCACCTGCACCAGGCTGTTGAACTCCTTGCCGTGCTGGCCCGCAATCGCGAGCATGTCGGTGCAGTCGGGGTTCATATGGAAGAGCTTCAGGTCGTTGACCGGTCCCAGGTGCTCCCAGCGCGAGTAGCCGATCGTGCCGTTGCTGAGCAGGAAGGGATCGGCGCTGTGCGACAGACTCTGCGCGCACACGCGACGGTCGGCGTCACCGGAGACGGAGGAGATGGTGGCGATCTGGGTGACTTCACGGCCGTGGTTGTACTCGTCGGCGCGCGTGCCGAGCGGCGTGTAGCTCTGGTTCGTGACGAACGCGACGCGATTGCCGGGCACAAACACCGGACGAACGTCGTCGTACATGCCGAAGGTCAGCTGCTTCACTCTGGCGCTGCCGTCGACCTTCGCGGTGTAGAGGTGATAGTGGCCGTCGTCCTGCTTGTGCCGCATCGAGAACACGAGGTCCTTGGCATCGAACGACAGATCGAGGCCTGCGATGTCGACGTCCTTGAACTGACCCGTGAGCTCGGTGAGCACCCCGTCGGGCGTGGGAGGCGAGAGCACGAACACGCCACCGCCCGGCGTGTAGCGCAGGTAGTCCACGACGCGCCCCGAGCCACCGGCGACGTTCTCACTGCCGTCGGCCTTGATGACCGCGCGCTTGGCGAAGACGATGGCCTCGACGCCGGGCAGCACGCTGTCTTGCTTGGTGCTGCCCTGGCACGCGGAAATCAGGCAGGCCGCGAGCACGGCCGCGAGCACTGTCACTAGTTTGGGGTTGCGCATGTCTCTCCCTCCGGGCTGCTGGAACAGCAAGTTGTGGACCAGCCCAGATGCGGCGGAAAACAGGGCGTTTACCGCGTGCGCCGAGAGCCCGCGAGCGGAACCCGGGGGCACGGCCCCCCACTCGCGCGATCATGGCGGGGGCCATCGACCCCGCGGACCGCCGCGCGTCACGAGCCTCAGCCGTGCGTGCGACCCAGGCTCACCACTGCGAGTTCACGGCGCGCAGTGTCTCTTCGATGCCGTGCTTCGGAACGAAACCCAGCTCCTGGCGCGCGCGGCTGTCGTCGACGAGACAGATGTAGCGCAGGTGGTCGACCTCTTCCTTCGGGAAGCGCGTGGCCTTGTAGTCCCACAGCCTGCCCAACACGCTGTTGATCAGCGGACCGGGCACCGGCAGCGGCTTGCGGCCGAGCATGTGCAGGATGCGCGAAAGTGAGAGCTCGCCTGGCCCGCGCAAGTTGTAGATGCCGCGCGCGCCGGGCTCGAGAGCGATCATCAGCGCCTCGACCACGTCGCGCTCGTGGATCACCTGCAGCATCGGATCGAAGCCGAGCACGGTGATCGGCCGCTCCATGCGCAGGTAGTTGCTGGCCGCGTTGCGCACCCGACCCAGGATGTGACACGGGCGCAGGATCACGGTCTCCACTTCCGGGTTCTTCCAGAAGAAGCTCTGCGCGAGCATGTCGACGTCGATGAGGTCGCGGATCTGAAAGAACTCCTGCGCGCCCAAGAGAGGCGCGTCTTCACTCAGGAAGTGCGCGTTGTCGGGACTCGGCCCGTAGAGCATCGCGGACGAGAGCACGACGAGCTTGGGTACCTTGTACGTGGTGACGTACTCGAGCAGCTTCTGGAAGCCGACCACGTTCCACGAGTGGTGCGTGCGATCGCTCTCGCGCAGGTTGTGCATGACGCCGAGATGCACCACGGCGCGGATCTTGCTGGAGCGGAAGATGTCCTGGGTCTTCCGACGGCGCACGTCGATCTGGTAATGGACGATGTCTTCGGGCTTGCCCTCGAAGCGGCGACGATCGATGCCGATCACGGGCAGCTTGCGATGCAGCTGACGCGCGAGCAGCTGGCCCATGCGCCCGCAGATGCCGGTGATGATGACGGCGCCGGCAGGAGCACCCTGCTCGACGGCGGCGTCGCTGGGCGTGACCACGAGCGCGGAGGACTCGGCCGCGCTCGGCTCGGTGGACGTGCGTACGGCGCGAGCGCTGGGCCGGCGGCGGGCTGCGGGAGGTTTGGCGTCCTGCGACACGCAGCGAAGTCTATAGGCAAAGCGGCGTCGGAGCGAAGAGGCTCGTTGCCCCCGGGCAGCCTGCTCAGGGCGCGGCCGCGGGGGTTGGCTCGCTCAGCACTTGAATCTCCGAGGCGAGGATCTCGCCGCCGGCCATCACGAAGAGGTTGCGGCCGCGCAACGGGGCCAAAAGACGCGGGTCCATGTAGCGCCAGCTGGCAAGCACCTCGCCGGAGTCGCCGAGGGCTTGCGCATCCTGCAGGCCCATGCCGAGCCACGGCGTGCTGGCAAAGGCCTGCGCGTACCAACGGCGCAGCTGCTCACGACCCTGGTGGCGCAGCGCGCTGCCATCCTGGGAGCGCGAGAAGGGCTCGATCAAGACCGCTTGCTCCGAGAACAGCGCGGCCACGGCGGAGGCGTCGCGGCGGTTCCAGTGCGCAACGTAGTGACGCACCAGCTCCAGCGGGTCGAGCGCAGCCGCCGGCAGCCGGCGATAGACGAAGCGCGCATCGAAGCCGCGACACCAGGGCGAGGCGAAGCGCAGCTCTTCCAGCGAATCGCCGGACAGGCGCAGGACCCCGTGCCCCACGCTCGGCTCGAAGGCGCCGCACGGCGCGTCGGCCGGCAGCTTCACCAGGGCTTCCGGTGTGAGCTGCCACTGGCCGCCGGGCTCGGGCGCAAGCGTCCAGACCTCGGTCGCGGCGCAAGCCGGCTGCGCGAAGCGCGTGTCGTAGCTGAAGCGCAGCGAGCTGCCGTGCGCCTCGATCCGCAGCGAGCGCTCGAAGCCGAGCTTGGCCAGGTCGAGCGGCCCATCTACACACGCGCTCGACACCCACTCCCAGCGGCCCGCTTCGAGCGCGGCGAGCTGAGACAGTTGCAGCGGCGCACGGGCGGAAGGAGCGCGCGCGCACGACAGCAGCGCGCTGCCGAAGCACAGCAACAGACAAGCTCGGTACGCAGCCGAAGGCATCCGGCGCATCGTATATCACCCTCGGGAGTCGTGCTGCGCACAGCGACGCCACGACGGCGCGGGACGATCGACTTGCAAGCCGTGCATTGATCACAACCTGCCGGGGCGTGTTGGGAGGCCGGGTCGCTCCCGGGCTCGGGAGAGTGTCCTCGGCACTACCGCCGCAGCTTCGCAAGCAGCGCATCGGGCCTGCGAAACGAGCCCGGGAGCGACCCGCCCTCCCAACACGCTTCAGTCGCCATGTCGACGTCAGTGTGACCTAGCTCTCGGCGTGAGCATCGGCAGCAGTCACTGCGAGCAACCGTGTCATCGGCGTCAGACGACAACGCTCGCGGCGACCTCGCGCCGCCTGCTCACTCAGCCATGACGTTGAAGCGCTTGGTGTCGGCAGGTCGCGATGACTGTTTAGTCTCGCAAGCCGACCGTCCCCGCACACACACCCAGACGCCCCGCAAGCGACGCTCACCAGAAGATGGCTTTGCGTTCCTTGAGGCCGCGATTGACCATGCTCTGGATGGTCTGCTGCACGATCCAGACCTTCTCCTCGATCACCGAGTCTTCGTCGTCGGCGTCGCCCGTGAAGTGCAAAGGCTCGCCGAAGTACACGCGGTACTTGGTGGGCAGCGGCAAGAACATGCCCATGAAGAGCTGCGGAATGACGGGCAGCGCGGGCGCGCCGAAGAGCTTGGCCAGGGTCTTGAGGTCCATGATCGACGGGTACTGTTCTTCGGCCCCGATCACGGCGACCGGCACGATCGGCGCCTTGGATTGGAGCGCCAAGCGCATGAAGCCCGTGCCGAAAGGCGCGAGCTTGTAGCGGTCACGGAACGACTTGGAGATGCCCTTGACGCCTTCGGGGAAGACGATGAGCGCTTCTTCCTTCTCGAGCAGGTGCCGCGCATTCTCCGGCGTGCCGAGCACCTGACCGATGCGCGGGAACCACACCGAGAGAAACGGCAACGTCGAGACCCAGCGCTCGACCATCGCCCGCGGGAAGCGCGGGCGATCGCTGTCGAGCACCATCGAGAGCCCGATGACCATGCCGTCGAGCGGGATCTGACCAGAGTGATTGCCGACGATCAGCGCGCGACCGTCGGGAACGTTCTCGAGGCCGTGCACCTCGGTGCGAAACCAGAAGCGGTGCAGGTAGACGAGCAGCGCGATCGACAGGCGCGTCGTGTCGATGTCGAGACCGAAGGGATCGACACCCATCTCGTTGAGTGTGCGCACCGGCAAGGTCTTCGAGATCTGCTCATCGAGATCTTCGTGGGCGATGCGGCTCGAGATCGCGATCAGCTTGTCGCTCAGCGCCTTGAGAAACGCGCTGCTCTGGGCGTGTTCGGACGGCGTGCCGAGGGGCCCTTGGCCCGTGCGTGGAATGCGACGTCGATCCTCCATCGTCGGGATCGTGCGCGACGACCGCCGGAGCGTCAACGGAACGGCACGCAATGCGAGCCGTGCCGAAAAGTTGACGGTTGCGCGCGCAACGTGCTCGCTCTTGGGTATGCCGCCACGGTCACTGCGCGTCGTGCTCTTGTGTCTTTCGCTCGCGTTCGGGCCTTTTGCCCGGGCCGCCGCCGAGCCGTCGCCCGCAACGCCCGCGCTCACCACCGCAACGCTCGACGGCGCAACGCAGTCGATGGCCAAGATCCAGCTCGACGCCTCGGGCAAGCCAGAGTACCTGGCGCGCTTCACCGATGGCCCGCGCCGCGTGGCGCGTGCGCGCGGCAATGCCAAGGAGCGCGCCGAGCGACTGGGCATCGGCGGGCACGAGGCTGCCAGGCGCCTGCTCTGGACCCGACCCGAGCCTGCCCTGCTCGCAGAGGCTCGCGGTGAGACACCGAAGAAGCTGCTGTGGCCCGTGGTCGGTGGCACCTGGGGTCGCGGCTTCGGCTACACGCGCGCGCTGCGCCCGGAGCTACCGCACAACGGCGTGGACATCGGCGCCAAGAACGGCGACGTGGTGCGCGCCGTCGCCGATGGCATGGTCGTGTACAGCGACAATGGCCTCTTGGGCTTCGGCAACTGCGTGATGATCTTGCACCCGAACGGCTTTCTCTCGCTGTATGCGCATACCGAGCGCACCACGGTACAGCCCGGCTGGCGCGTCAAGCGCGGTGAGCGCATCGCGCTGGTGGGCCACACCGGCTACGCCTGGGGGCCGCATCTGCACTTCGAGCTGCGCGACAACGGGCGCTTGCGCGATCCCGCGCCGCTGTTCACGGGCAACCGATCCACCGAGCTGAATGGTCCACTCGTGGAGCTGGAGCCCGACGAAGGCGCTTCGGCCGCGCTCGCCGCGAGCGGCGCGGCCAAGCCAAGCAAAGTCGGTGCTTGTCCTACATGCGGACCTGCGGGCCCGATCAGCGCGCTCATGGGCAAAGCCAAGTCATCGCAGTTCCCGCCACGCGTGCCACCGAGCGCAGCCAAGCCCGCGCAGCCGACAGCAGCGAAGCCGAGCTCGCCCACCACGGCCAAGCCCGCGCAACTCTTGGCGAGCGCACGCCGAAGCTGAGCGCGACCCGGGCAGTGCGTGACCGCAGACACGGGCGTGGCTGCGCGATATCATCGCGTTCGCCGACGCACGCGCGTCAGGAGGATTCCCATGTCGCTTGGAGCTTGGTCGCGCAGCACCCCCGTGATCCGTGCGCTTATGTTTTGCGCCCTTACGCTGCCCCTTTTGGACGG
>DASVHQ010000381.1:0-4266 GCA_036382515.1 Polyangiales bacterium
GTGCTCAACGATCGCAAGTCCGCGAGCTTCGACGCCTGTGAGCTGTGGCAATGCGCAGCCGACAGCAAGTTCTGCGAATTCGGAGCGCTCGACGCCGACGGTGACGGCTACAGCCCGGCCACGGCCAGCGCCGACAAGAATGCGCTGGTCTGTGAGGCCGTGCCGTCGAAGCAGGACTGCGACGATCACAACCCCAACCGCAACCCCGGGCTGATGGAGGTCTGCGACGGCATCGACAACAACTGCGACGGTAACATCGATGAGGGCGTGCTGCAGAAGACGCTGGATAGCGCGATCGTGTTCGCCGGCAGCAATGCGGCTGGGATCGGCGACCTGACGTTCGCCGTGGATCCCGAGAGCGGCACCCTGGGCCTTGGCTTCAGCCTCACCCGCACGCCGAACAACGTGCCTGGCATCGCCAAGATCGCCAACGGGCTGCCCAGTGGCGGCAGCGCGCTCGAGGTGAAGCTGCCGCCGCTGCTACCGCCCAACCCGCAGGTGCTCGTCACCGATGGCGTGGGCATCGGTGCGCTGGGCGCGGAGAGCTTCGCCGTCGCGTTCTACGACCGCAACGGCAAACGCCGCGTGGTGGCAGGCTCGGTGGACATCAGTGCGCAGATGGCCACGCTCAGGGCGCCCTCGAGCACGCTGATCTACGGTCTCCGCTGCGAGGCGAGCGAACCCTGTCACGCCAACAGCGGCGCGCCGGCAACGGTGGTCCAGACGGACGAGACCGGCACACCTGCGCTCGCGGCGATCGCCGCAGACGTGTTGGTCACCTACGTGCGCAACCCCAAGGCCGAGGATGCCGAGGTTTGCCACGAGAAGAGCGATGCTGTCACCGCCAAGTCCGTGCTGGCGAACTGGTTGCAGACCTCGACGCAGGATGGTCTGACGGAGGTGAGCACCGAAGCACTGTTGCTCGGCAAGAGCGACGGCGTCGCGCCCCCGGCCGTGCTCGGGATTCCGCCCATCGGCTCGCAGAAGAAGAGCTTCGGCTGGCTGGTCGCGTACTCGGACGAGCTGGGTGCGCTACAGGTCGTGCGAGTCACGGCCGCGGGCAGCCAGCTCACCGTGAGCTCTCCTCTGTTCACGCTGCAGGACACGAAGCAGCGCTACTCGGTGCCGCGCCTGACGCTCGGTCCGGCCACCGACAGCGCCCAGCGCATCGGCCTCACCTACCAGAAGGGCTGCAGCTTGCAGGCGCACGTCGAGGCCGCAGTGTTCGACGCCGACTTCGACGCCGGGGGCGCCGCGCGCCTCGTGGAAATCACGATGGCTGCAGCTGTCGGCGGCGGACAGGCCGAGAAGCACCCGGCCATTGCCTACTCGGCCAACCGCCAGAGCTGGGGCGTCGTGTACCGCGATCCGAAGGGCGTGCGCGCGCGCGTGCTCGATGCTCAGGGCAAGCCCGTGGCTAGCGCACCGTACACGCTGATCGACACCGCCGGGACGGGGATGACCAAGACCGAGGTACTGCTATCGCCCGCGGTGACGCGCGTGACCGACGCCAGTGACACCGGCTGGTTCGGCGCGATCGGCTACGTAAAAGAGGGTGGCGGCACGCAGTACAGCTTCGCCTCCGCAACGCTCAGCTCTTGCGCGAAGAAGTAGCCGTCGGCGCCCGGCCGCGCTCACATCCGGATCAACGGGTCGCTCGGCAGCCCTAGCAGCCGCGCACGGGCCTGCGCGACGACGAAGATCGACCCAGCCACGACCACCAGGCCCGAAGGCCCTGAAAGGCGCTTGGCGCGCCGCAGCGCCGCGCCCACGTCGCGACAGCCCTGCCCTGCATGCGCGTGCTGCAGATCGGGCAGGCTAGCAGCGCGCTGCATGTTGGGCGGCGCGTACAGGACGTAGTCGAAACAGGGCGCGAGGATCTGCAGCATGCGCGTGTAGTCCTTGTCACTCATCACCCCAAACACGAGCACGCGACGCTGTTTCGATCGTGTCGCCTTCGCAGCCAGGTATCGAGCAAGCGCCTGGCAGCCGTCGGGGTTGTGCGCTGCGTCGAGCAAGAACGCCGGCCGACCTGCGATGCGCTCCATACGCGCTGGCCAGCGCACGCGTGCCGGCCCCGCGAGCACCGCAGCGCGAGAGACCGGCAGACCGAGCGCAGGCAACGCAGCGAGGGCTGCAACGGCGCACGCTGCATTGTCCTGCTGGTGCTCGCCCGCGAGCGCAAGCCGCACCGGCGCGAACACGGCCTGCGGCGTGCGCACGCGCAGCTGCTGCGCGCCCCGGCCGCTCACCGCGCGCACGGGGCTGGCTGCGAAGTCCTGGTCGATGAACACGGCCGGGGCTCGCAGACGCTTCGCGCGCGCCGCGATGACTCGCAGCGCAGCAGGCTCACGCGTGCCCACGATCACCGGAACGCCGTGCTTGATGATGCCGGCCTTTTCGCCCGCGATCTTGGCCAAGGTGTGGCCGAGGTACTGCATGTGGTCGAGCGCGATGCGGGTGATGACCGTCAGCTTCGCAGGCAAGGCGTTGGTGGCATCGAGCCGACCTCCGAGCCCGACCTCGAGCACGGCGACGTCACAGCCGTGATCGCGGAACGCTTCGAGCGCGAGCAGCGTGGACAGCTCGAAGAACGTGACTTGCGGAGCATCCGCGCGGCCGAAGACCTCGAGCAGCTCGCTGATGCGACGCGCGGCTTCCCGGGTGCCGAGCACCTCGCCATCGATGCGCACGCGTTCGGTGAAGCGGTGCAGGTGCGGCGAGGTGAACAGACCCGTGCGATGGCCCGCGACCTCTAGCGAGCTCGCGATCATCGCGCAGACGGAGCCCTTGCCGTTGGTGCCTGCCACCTGGATGAACGGCATGCAGTGAACGTCGTAGTGACGGTAGTGCAGCGCGTCGCGCATGCGATCGATGCCCATCCGTACGCCGCGGGCCTGCAGTGCGAAGAGCTTCTCGATGGCTGTGTCGTAGCGCATGGCCTTCTGCCTCAACCTGCGACGATCACGCCGAGATGCCGGCCGGACGCCTGACCATCGCGACGAAACGAGAAGAAGCGCTCGGGCTCGCAGCGCGTGCAACCCGCGACGTCGTCGATGTGCGTCGCCGAGATCCCGAGCGCCAAGAGCTGCGCCCGCACCACCGCGGCCAGATCGACGTGTGGCCTGAGCTGGTCACGGCGCACCACGCAAGGCGCGTCGGAGGCCGCCATCAGCTGCGCAGCCACCTCGTCACCCACCTCGAAGCAGCAGGCCCGGATGTGCGGGAACAGCGCTGCGACCAGCCTGTGTGCGGGCGCCGACGCCAAGGCCGTGAGCGCATGCACGGCTGCGGGTACCACGTTCGCCACGGTGCCGCGCCAACCGGCGTGCACCGCCGCAACCGCACGCGTCTCAGGATCTGCGAGCAAGAGCGGCAAGCAGTCGGCCGCACGCACGCCCAGCGCAAGCCCGCGCTCGCTCGTGCACAACGCGTCGCCCTCTTCACGCTGCACCTGCTCCGGCAGCTCGTGCGCGCCGACCCTGCGTACCTGCCGGCCGTGCACCTGGCTGAGCTCGAAGAGCCGCTCGGCGGCGTAGCCCACCTGCCGCGCCAGCCGCAGATGGTTCTCGGCGACACTGGCCGGGTCATCGCCGACCGAACGGCCGAGGTTCAGCGAGTCGAACGGGGGCCGGCTGACTCCACCGCCGCGCAGCGAGAAACCGTGCGCGAAACCGGCGCCGGACAAGAGGTCGGAGCGCAGAACGCAGTGCATGCGCCTGTCTACCACGGTCGCCCGAGGCCCGGCGGCAAACCCGCCCGCGCGGGCCGTTTGCGTGCCGCGCCCGCCTCCTCTATCGTCCGGCCCCGAACGCTCGAGCACCTTACGGAGAGCCTTAGCCATGGGAGTTCTTTTTCCTTCCGAAGCCTGGTCCGCTGCCTACAAAGACGCGATCAACGGCAACCCGGCCTACGTGACCGCCGGCAAAGACTGGACGCATGGCGCCGTGGCGATGGTGGTGAAGGCCGATCCGTCGATCGACCTCCCGCAGGACGTGGCCGTGGTGATCGACGTGCACGGCGGGGCGTGTCGCGGCACGACCTTCGTACCCGCGGACGAAGCGCGCAAGACGGCGCCCTACGTGATCGAAGGTCCGTACGACAACTGGAAGCGGCTGATCGTCGAGAATCAGGATCCGATCAAGGCGCTCATGCAGGGCAAGTTCAAGCTCACCAAGGGCCACTTGCCGACGATCATCCGCTACGTGGAGTCGTCGAAGCAGCTGCTGGCGAGCGCGCAAACCGTGGCCACCGACTTCCGCAGAT
>DASVHQ010000382.1:0-9134 GCA_036382515.1 Polyangiales bacterium
GCAAGTGCTGCGGCAAGTGGGCTTCGCGGCGCGCTTCGTATCCGGCTACTCGATCCAGCTGAAGGCCGACCAGAAGCCGGAGTCCGGTCCTGCGGGCGTAGAACAAGACTGCACCGATCTGCACGCCTGGGCCGAGGTCTACATGCCGGGCGCAGGCTGGATCGGCCTCGACGCCACCAGTGGCCTCTTGTGCGGAGAGGGCCACATCCCGCTCGCTTGCACCGCAGACCCGAGCAGCGCGGCGCCGGTCACGGGCTCGTACGGCTGGGAGCCTGCCAGCGACGACGACGAGATCGAAGAGAAGTTCGCGTTCGAGATGTCGGTGACGCGGCTAGAGGATCGGCCGCGACCGACCAAGCCGTACAGCGACGAGCAATGGCAAGCGCTCTTGGCTTGCGGCGCCGCGGTGGACCAGGCGCTGGATGCGGGTGACGTTCGTCTCACCATGGGCGGCGAGCCCACGTTCGTGGCGATCGACGACCCCGACGGCGACGAGTGGAACACCACCGCGCTCGGGCCAACGAAGGAGAACTACGCCGACAAGCTGGTTCGGCGCCTGCAACACCGCTTTGCACCCGGCGCGTTTCTGCAGCACGGACAGGGCAAGTGGTATCCGGGCGAGCCGCTGCCGCGCTGGGCGTACTCTTGTTACTTCCGCAAGGACGGAGAGCCGCTGTGGCAGGACCCCGCGCTCTTCGCCGACAAGAACACGCCCGAGGTCTACGGCTCCGTTCGCGCACAACAATTCGTTGCAACGTTGGCCCGGCAGCTCGGGCTGCCTGCCGGCTTCGCTGTGCCTGGCTACGAAGACGTCTTCTACCACCTGTGGCGCGAGCGTCGGCTGCCCGTGAACGTCGACCCGCTCGACTCCAAGCTCGCTGACCCGCAGGAGCGCGCTCGTCTGAAGCACGTGTTCGAGCAGGGTCTGTCGAGCGTAGTCGGTTACGCGCTGCCCGTGCTTGCCAGCTACGACGAGGGTGAGCTGCAGTGGGCCAGCAGTCGCTGGTTTCTGCGCGACGAGCGTATGTATCTCATCCCCGGTGATTCGCCGATGGGCTACCGGCTGCCGCTGGACTCGTTGCCCTGGTCGGCGCCGGAGGACCGGCTGGAGCCATGGGAGCGCGATCCGATGGCGGCGCGGCCACCGCTGCCCTCGCGCAAGCAAGTGCAGGCCGAAGCCACGGTGCGCAGCGCGAGCGCGACCGGGAGCAGCCACGCAGCAAGCACGTCCGCAGCCGCTCCCACGCCGGGCGTCTCGGCCACGGGCGTGGTGCGCACGGCGCTGTGCATCGAGCCGCGCGGCGGGATCTTGCGCGTGTTCATGCCACCGCTCGGCCTGCTCGAGGAGTACGTGGCGCTGCTCCACGCCGTCGAAGCGACGGCCACGGAGCTGGGCCAGCCGATTCAGCTCGAGGGCTATCACCCACCCAGCGACGATCGACTCTCGCGCATTCAGGTCACACCCGATCCCGGTGTGATCGAGGTGAACATCCACCCCGCGAGCAGCTGGGACGAGCTCGTGGCCAACACCACGGCGCTCTACGACGAAGCCAAGGCCTGCCGGCTGGCGAGCGACAAGTTCATGCTCGATGGCCGCCACTGCGGCACCGGAGGCGGCAATCACATCACGCTGGGCGGCGCGACTGCGTCCGACAGCCCGTTCTTGCGGCGCCCCGATCTGCTGCGCTCCTTCACCAGCTACTGGCTCAATCATCCGTCGCTCTCGTATCTGTTCTCCGGTCTGTTCGTGGGCCCCACGAGCCAAGCGCCGCGTTTGGACGAGGCGCGTCAAGACAGCCTGTACGAGCTCGAGATCGCCTACGGCGCGCTCGCGGAGCATGCCGATGCGCCGCCGCCGTGGCTGGTCGATCGCGTGTTTCGTCACCTTTTGGTGGACGTGACGGGCAACACGCATCGCACGGAGCTGTGCATCGACAAGCTCTACAGCCCCGACAGCGCCAGCGGCCGGCAGGGCCTCATCGAGCTGCGCGCGTTCGAGATGCCGCCCGATGCGCGCATGAGCTGCGCCGCGCAGCTGCTGGTGCGCGGGTTGCTTGCATGGTTCTGGCGCGAGCCCTACCGGCAGCCTTTGGCGCGCTGGGGGACCAGCCTGGTCGACCGCTTCATGCTACCACATTTCGTTGCACAGGATGTCCGAGACGTGGCTCGCGATCTGGCCCAGGCGGGCTTTGCGTTCGACCAGCACTGGCTCGACCCGCAATACGAGTTCCGCTTCCCGCTGATCGGCCGCGTGGCTGTCGATGGAGCCACGCTCGAGCTTCGCCAGGCCATCGAGCCCTGGCACGTGCTCGGCGAGCAACCGGGCGGCGGTGGCACCGTGCGCTACGTGGACTCGTCGGTGGAACGCTTGCAGGTGCTGGCCAGCAACGTCCACGAAGCCCGCCATCTCGTCACCTGCAACGGTCGACGCGTACCACTGCAACCCACGGGCACCGCAGGGGAGTACGTCGCGGGCGTGCGCTACCGCGCCTGGCAGCCCGACACCGCGCTGCATCCCACGATCGGCGTGCACGCACCGCTCAGCTTCGACCTGCTCGACACCTGGTCCGATCGTTCGCTCGGCGGCGGCACGTACCACGTCGCACATCCAGGCGGCCTGGCCCACGACAACTTCCCTCGCAACGCGCTCGAAGCCGAGAGCCGACGCATCGCGCGCTTCTTCGCCTTCGGTCACAGCCACGGCAAGCAGCCTGCACCGCCAGCCGAGGTGAGCCGCGAGCTGCCTCTCACCCTCGACCTGCGGCGTGCGCCCAAAGGACGCGCGCTCTAGCGCTGCGGCCAGCATGCTGCCTTGCCGATCGTTGACCCAACTGGGCCCGGGCCCGGTGTAACATGCCAAAGCCCATGTCGGCCGACTCCCACGCGACGCCTGCAAGCACTCTGGCGCAATCGTACGAAGCGCCCGCAAACGTCTACGACGAGCTGAAGGCGGCCGATGGCAGCCTGCGCTCGCACTGGCAAGCGCTGCTGTCGCGCCTGGACTCGCTCGGCGCGGCCGGTCTGGACCGGCGATTGGAGAAGGCCAGGCACCTGCTGCATGAAAACGGCGTCAGCTACAACGTCTACGGCGATCCCCAGGGCATGGAGCGCCCGTGGAGCCTGTCGCCGGTGCCGGTGCTGCACTCCGCGGACGAGTGGCAGCGCGTCGAGATCGGCCTCGCGCAGCGTGCGCGCTTGCTCGATGCGCTGCTGCAAGACGTGTACGGCCCGCAGCGCGTGCTGCTCGAAGGGCTTCTGCCGCCGGAGCTGATCTTCGGCAACCCTCACTTCCTGCGCGCGTGTCACGGCATGTCAGTGCCGCGCGAGCGCTGGTTGCCGCTCTACTGCGCGGACCTGGTGCGCCTGCCCGACGGCAGCTTCGCCGTGCTGGAAGATCGCACACAGGCGCCCTCTGGCGCGGGCTACGCGCTCGAAAACCGCATCGTGATCTCCAGCGCGCTGCCCGAAGCGTTTCGCGAGTGTGGCATCGAGCGACTCTCGCTGTTCTTCCGCGCGCTGCGCGACACGCTGCAGTGGCTGGCACCGCACAATCGCGACAACCCGCGCATCGTGCTGCTCACCTCCGGGCCGTACAACGCGACCTACTTCGAGCAAGCCTATCTCGCGCAGTACCTGAGCTACACGCTGGTGAACGGCGGAGACCTCACCGTGCGCAACGATCACGTCTACCTCAAGACGCTGAGCGGATTGCAGCCGGTCGACGTGATCCTGCGTCGCATCAACGACGACTACTCCGACCCGCTGGAGCTGCGGCCCGAGTCGGTGCTCGGTACGCCGGGCCTCGTGCAAGCCGCACGCCAAGGCAACGTCGCCATCGCGAACCCCTTGGGCACGGGCCTGCTGCAGACGCCGGCTCTCTTGCCGTTCATCGCAGGCCTGTGCAAGGCACTGCTTGGCGAAGAGCTGCTCTTGCCCTCGGTACGCTCGTACTGGTGCGGTGAGCGCTGGGCCCTGCGCGAAGGCATAGCGTCGTTCAGCGACGTGGTCGTGCGTCGCAGCTTCCCCCAGGGCTTCGTGCAGCCCGTGCTCACCGCACAGCTCACCAGCGATGCGCGCGCCGAGCTCTTGCGCGCGATCGAAGCGCGCCCCGAGCAGTACGTCATCCAGGAGCGCGTGCATGCTTCCACCACGCCCACGTTCACCGAGCACACGCTCAGCCCACGCGCGCTGGTCATGCGCTGCTTTGCCGTAGCAGGGCGCGACGACTACGTGGTGATGCCCGGCGCGCTCTCGCGCACCGCCGATGCTGGCGAAGGCACCGAAGCTTCCATGCAGCTCGGCGCCGGAAGCAAGGACACCTGGGTACTGTCGCGTGGCTCGGTGACCAACTTCAGTCTCTTGCCACCGGTCGATCGTCCCGTTCCACTGTCGCGCGGCGGCAGCGCGCTGCCCAGTCGCGCCACCGACAATCTCTACTGGCTCGGCCGTTACGCCGAACGCGCCGAGGGGGTCGCGCGGCTCGCACGCGTGGTGTGCGGCCGCTTGAATGATCTGGTGAACCAGAACGATCTCGAGCACAGCCCGGAGTTCGTCGCGCTGCTGCGCGCGCTCTCCACCCAGACCTCGCTCAACTACACCGGTGGTCTGGTGGTTTCTGACTCGGTCGATCTCGCCAGCGCACAGGCCCAGCTGATCGCCGCGGTCACCGACGAAACCGGACCCGGCACGCTGCGCTCCTGCGTGAGCTCGGCGTTGCGCGCCGGTCGCCTGGTGCGCGATCGCATCTCCACCGACACCTGGCGCGTGCTCGCCGCGCTCGACGACGAGCTGCGGATCGACGACGCCGCGCTCGAGCGAGAGCCCATGGGCACCTTGCTCGACGTGCTCAATCGCGTGGTGCTGCGCCTGGCAGCCTTCAGCGGCCTGGCGATCGACAGCATGACGCGCGGCCACGCCTGGCGTTTCCTGGACATGGGCCGCCGCCTCGAGCGCGCGATGACGCTCTTGATGCTGCTACGCTCCACGCTCACGCAGCGCTGCGAACGCGGAACTCCGCTGCTCGAAGCCGTGCTCGAGGTCGCCGACAGCAGCATGACGTACCGGCGCCGCTACCTCGCCCGACTGCAGCTTCCGCCGGTGGTCGACCTCTTGCTCACCGACGAGACCAACCCGCGCTCGGTGATCTATCAGCTCGACGCGCTCACGCGTCATCTCGAAGCACTACCTCCCGCGCCCGACGGCCTGCGCAGCCCACAGGAACGCATCGCGCTCGGTGTGCTCACCGAGCTCAAGCTCTGTGACATCGAGTGGCTGTGTACGCCGAGGCCTGCCGGCGACCGGCCGCGGCTCTCGCAGTACCTGCTGGAGCTGGGCGCGCGCATCCCGGCGCTCTCGGACTCCTTGTCCGACCGCTACCTGAATCACGCGACGGTGTCGCGACACCTCGGCGAAGGCGACCGCGCACCGAGCTCGCTGGTCGCCGCCAGCCGCGGAGACGAGCCATGAAGCTGCGCATGGTCCACTGCACCACGTACGTCTACACCGACGCCGTCACGACGTCGCACCACGAGGCGCGCCTGACCCCGCGCGACGGCGAGCATCAGCGCGCGCTGACGCACGAGCTCACGATCACGCCCGAGCCCAAGACGCGTCGGCGCCGCTTCGACTACTTCGGCAATCGCGTGGTGCACTTCAGTCTCAGCGAGTCGCACCGCGAGCTCGAGATCGTCTCGCAGAGCGAGGTCGAGGTCAGCCCGGGCAGAGTACCAGAGCTGGCAACCACGCCGCCGTGGGAGGACGTGCGCGATCACCTTCGCAACACCCGTCAACGTGACGCCCTCGACGCATTCGCGATGTGCATGGATTCGCCGTACGTCGTGCGCTTCGCCGAGCTGGCCGAGTATGCCGCACCGTCGTTCACGCCACGCCGCCCGATCTTGCAAGCAGTACGCGAGCTCGTCTCGCGGGTGTACACCGACTTCACCTACGATCCGCGGGCGACCGAGGTCTCGACACCGCTCAGCGACGTCCTGCAACACAGACGTGGTGTCTGCCAGGACTTCGCGCACCTGGTGATCGGTTGCCTGCGCACACAGGGCCTGGCCGGCCGCTACGTCAGCGGCTATCTGCTCACGCACCCCCCACCTGGCAAGACCAGGCTCGTCGGCGCCGATGCATCGCACGCCTGGCTCTCCACCTTCGTGCCCGATCATGGCTGGGTGGATTTCGACCCCACCAACGACCTCATCCCCGCGGGCGAGCACGTCACCGTCGCCTACGGCCGCGACTTCTCGGACGTGACTCCCATCCGCGGCGTGATCCTCGGCGGCGGCAAGCATCAGCTGCGCGTGGCCGTGGACGTCGTGCAGACCGAGTGAGGCGCACGCTCGGCAGTGCGCAGGCTCGCAGCGCGCGCTCGGCTCACTGTGGCCGCGGCGGCACGCAGCGACCGCCCGCTTCGAGCGCGTTGCTCGCGCGGTAGCTCGCCGATGGCCGGCGTAACCTACGGCGTGACCGCCGGGTCCGCCATGCAGCACACCGCGGCGGTGGCATCATCGAGCACATACAGGTGCGCGGACCTGGGCAGCAATTTTCCGTGGCTGAAGTCCAGCCGCCACCAGCCTCGCATCCGCGATGGCAACGGGCATCCTGCCGTCGGGACTGCGGAAATCGAGCGAGCCCGTCGCCGTCGTGCCGCCATCAGCGGCGAGTGGCGAGCTGCCTTGGCCGCGCCGCTGCGCGGTCTGCTGTGCCGAACATGCGAATAGGCACGCGCCGCACGCCGTGGCGGCAACGCACACGAAAGCTCGCCTCGAACCGCGCATGAGAAGCCTCAGCCAGGAGCAATGACACGACCACTTCGGGGCCTGCGTTTCGGCCGCCACGGTCCGCCAGATCGGGACGCTGTGCAAAGTGAGCGAGTGTGCTCGGGAGTGAGCCGTCGACTGTGCACGGGCGGCTTCGGAGAGCCGGCACTATGCACTCGCCGCTCGGATCGGCACGCCCAGACGCGAGCCGAGACTCGCCCACATGTCACAAAACAAAGGGTTTCTATGGTGTCCTACCGCCGATAGCTGCACTGGCTACGAAAACGAAGTCGCGGGCGCAACCTGGAATCGGCCGTGCTTCGCACACGCTGTGAGTGATTCGGCACAACACGGCACAACCGCCGACGCGGCGGGTGCCTGCAGGCGCTCGTCGCACTGCGGCATGGGACTTGCTCTCGTCCCGGGTCACGCACGTCGGCGATCAGCACCTCACCACCGACGTGCTCCAAGGAGACAACGTATGCGTAACGTAATGACAGTGTTGGCAGCAGTAGTCGGCCTCGCGGGTGTCGGCGGTCAGGCACACGCTCTGACCAAGTATCAGTCGAGCACGAAAGGCAACCAGGCCCAGACGTCGGTGTGGAGCTCCAATGCCTGTGGCTACGAGGGTGTCTCGGTGTGGGCCTTCGAGCAGGACCAGCGTGGGTCGTCGGCCAAGACCTCGTACAACTCCGTCTACGTCGACTACTACAGCTACGACTTCTGCGCGGGCACCGATCGCTACGGCTTTGCGGTGATCGACGGCGCGACGTTCGCGCAGCAGAAGGTGGACAGCGCATCGGTCAGTGCGAACACGACGATGAGCATCTCGTCGTGCACCTACTCGAGCGACGGTGGTGGCGGCATGGGCGGCACGGGCGGCAAGGGTGGCGGTACGGATGGCGGCATCGGTGGCGGCAGCTACACCTGTAGCCAATACAACGCACCGCTCACGATCGCTGCCTACTGGACGGGCACGGGCGACACCACGCGCGATCGCTCCACACAGAGCTACAGCACGCCGCACGCGCGCTATCGCTCGCGCAGCAGCGGTCAGTCGCGCGATGCCACGATGAGCGGCTCGATCTCGGTCGACAACAGCAACATCGACCTCAGCGGCGCCTACGGTTCGCTGTCGATCGTCAGCTCCGGCTCGTTCGAGATGTACCACTGAGCACGACGACGCGCTGATCTGAGCGTGGATGGGCGCAGCTCGGCTTCGGGCCGAGCTGCGCCCGTTGTCTTTTCGTGCGCGCACGACGCGAGCTCACCCGGCCGCAGGGCAAGCTGGCAGCGGCCACGCCGGGCGGGGCGTGGCCGCTGCCTCCCCAACTTGCGCACTCACTGGAGCACGGACAGATGCGCCCCATCCCCCCGTGGATGTCGACTCCGCTGTTCCAGTTGACGCCGTGCCGCATCGAAGGCATCGCGCAGGGCCACGTACACGTTGTCCGCGCTGGCGTGGCGAGTGTTGCGACGGTCTGCCGCCGCACCTCCATTCATATGGACCACGACGCGGTACACCACGTGACGCTGGCTGCCACGAGCCGATGCCTCGATGACGACATGACACCCCTTGATCTGCGGAGCGACAACCCCGAGCTTTCTGGCGCGGCGCCAGACCGTATCGACGATGGACTGAGACGGCGCGAGACCACGAAACGTGACTTGTGGCAGCATGTTCGTTCTCCTTGCCTGCGTGGTGCTCCGTCGAGCATCACGTACGGAACCTAGAGCACCTGCGTTACGGGCTCGTGAACGCTCGGTTAAATCTTTGGGCGCTTCGACGCTCGCACCTACCTCAGCGCAGGCCATACGACGCCGCAGGCGCGCAGTCGGTGACCTCACCCAGGCTGCATTTGTCAGCCATGCCACGCACCCGTGCAGCTAAGCTTCGGGTGTGCCGCTCGCCAAGCTAGCTGTCCGCGTCCTTGCGACCGCCTGTGCGGCGAGCCTGCTGCTCGCCTGCAACGACTACGACCCGGTGCGGTACTGGTCGCGCGTCATCCGTGGCCGTCAGGCAACGGGGGCTTCCTCACGCAGCGTTGCAGCGCACAGCGTGCTCTTCATCGGCAACAGCCTCACCTACTACAACGACCTCCCCGCGGTCGTGCACGCGCTCGACCCGAGCATCGCGGTCGACAGCGTGACTGCAGGCGGTGCCTCGCTCGGCGATCACTGGAACGCTGGCACGGCCGCCGGAAGGATCGTGCACGGCCACTACACGCACGTCGTGCTGCAGGAGCGAACCTACGAGCCGCTGACCAACACGCCGGGGTTTCACGAGTTCGCCGGGCGTTTCGCGAGCACTGCCCTGGGCGCGGGTGCCAAGCCTGTGATCTTCGAGGCCTGGGCACACCGCGACCA
>DASVHQ010000383.1:0-4177 GCA_036382515.1 Polyangiales bacterium
ATCGGCCCGAGCTGCGCGCGTCCGGCCCACTGCGTGGTCACCACCCAGGGTGGGACGAGCGGCAAGTGTCGCTTGCTCGACGGCAGCTTCTGCCAGTAGTGGCGGCTCGAGCGCGGCGTCAAGCCACCGAAGTGGTTAACACGAGGGATCGAAACCAGCCTCCAGCAGCATGTTCTTCCGCCGCCAGGGGTAGCTGCTCAGGTGGGTGACGCGGCGCGGGGCGGCTGGCAGACTGGGCACATGCTTAATGCTGGCTATCGCCCGAAGTGACTTCGCCCCCGTGCGCTGCGGCCTCATGTCCGGTCACGAGCAGGGCATCGGCGCCTGCTTTCGCCGCAGCGCGAGCATGCTTCTCGGTGACGACGGTCGCGATCACCTTGCCGCCGTAGGCGTGGGCGCGCTCTGCAATCCAGTCACCCTTGCCGAGCGAGAAGTTGATCACGCGCACCCGCTCCTGCAACGCCACTTCGGCGCACTCCTTCGCGCCCGGCACGAGCAGACTGACGCCGACGCCAAATGGCTTCGTCGTGAGCTCACGGATTTGGTGGATCGCCGCGCGGCATTCATCCGGGCTCATGCCGCCCGCCGCCATGATGCCAAGGCCACCCGCGTTGCTGACGGCTGCGACCAGACCTGGCAGGGAGATGTAGCTCATGCCGGGCAGCACCAAGGGATAGTCGATGCCGAGAAGCTCGGTGATGCGCGTTCTCATTCAGGACCTCCGTCTGCAGGCAGCGGCGCAGTTGCATCTCACTCTGCCAGCATATCCGCTGCGCGTCGCTCCGCCCTTTCACAGTCTACGGCCAAGACGCCAACACCTTCAACGGCGCACCGTGCGCGTGCCGGCGCCGTGAAAGCCGCTTTCGCGATCGTGCAGACCGGCACCAGATGCTGCGTAGCTGCCCTCGGCCCTGGCCAGCGCCAGCTCGTCGAAGAGGCGCGGCACGCGGCGATAGAGCACCTTGAGACCTTGGCGGCATGCCATGTGTCCGAGCGCGCACGCGACGTAGCTCTTGCCCACGCCGGTCGCGCCGGACAGCAGCACGTTGAGATGCTCGTGGATCCAGCGGCAGCTCGACAGCTGTTGCACGGTGGCTTTGTCGAGGCCGCGTGGTGCGCTCGCCTCGATATCCTCGACGCGTGCATCCGAGATGCGCAGCTGCGCTTGCTTTAGCAGTCTCGTCAGCCGCCGGCTGTCGCGAGCCAAGTGCTCGGATTCCACCAGCAGAGTGAGGCGGAAGGCGGCATTAAACATGCGGCGGGTGCCCTACCCCCGCGCGGCGGCGCGGCGGAGTTCCGCTCACAGACCCACGACCGTCACCGGGCTGCGCGCAGAATTCGTGGTGCCGTCGCCGAGCTGGCCGGTGGCGTTGGTGCCCCAGCACTTCACCTCGTGGCTCGGGAACAGCACGCAGTTGTGGTACTCGCCGGCGCTGAGGGCGCTGGCTCCGCTGACGTTCTGCACGGACAGGGGCACGGCCGAGTCGGTCGTGGTGCCGTCGCCGAGCTGCCCGCCGATGTTGCTTCCCCAGCACTTCACCTCGCCGCCCGCGAGCAGCGCGCAAGCGTGACCATCGCGAGCGACGAGCGCGGTCGCGCCGCTCAACGCAGTCACGGACACCGGCGTCAGCGCCTGTGCACCGTAGCCCGCGACGCCGTTGCCGAGCTGGCCCAGGTTGTTCCAGCCCCAACACTTCGCCGTGCCGCCGGCCACCAGTGCACAAGCCGCGTCTTGGCCCACTGCGACCGCGTTTGCGGTCGAGACGCCAGCGACCGCCACCGGGTTAACCGAGTCGGTGGTGGTGCCATCGCCGAGCCCGCCGAAGACGTTCCTGCCCCAGCACTTGACGCTGCCGCCCGAAAGCAGCGCGCATCCCACGTAGGTTCCCTGGGCGACCGCAGTTGCAGCGGTCAAGCCAGGCACCGTACCCGTCATTCCCACGACCGACGCTTCGCCCCAACAGCCGACGCTTCCGTCCGTGTGCAGCGCGCAGCTCTGGAAGCCGCCGACGGAGATCGCGGCGACCCCTCTCAGCTTCGGCACCGCGACGGGCACGGGCGAATTGCCGCCCGTGCCGGTGCCAAGCTGATCGTAGTAGTTGTAGCCCCAGCACTTCACCGAGGCGTCTTCCAGCAACGCGCACGCGAAGCCGGTGCCGGCTCCGAGGCTCTTGACGCCGGTCAGGTTGGCCACGCTCACCGGCGTGAGCGAGCTCGTCGTGGTGCCGTCGCCGAGCTGGCCGTAGCCGTTGTACCCCCAGCACTTGACCGTGCCGCTGGACAAGAGCGCGCAGCTGAACGAATCGCCCGCGGCCAGCGCCGTGACCACGCCGCCGCCGACAGCTGCGCTGCCTGCCGTCCCGCTGCCGCCCGTGACCCCGCCTGCGCCCGCGGCTCCGCTGCCGCCTGCGCCGGCCGCCGCTGCCGCCTGACCGTCCAGGCCGTGGCCTGAGCCGCCGTCGCTGCCGACGCTGGGCGCGGTGGACCCCGCCGAGCCTCCGGCTCCGGTCTGGCTCGGCGCGCCGCCTCCGGCGCCTCCGGCGCCACTGCCCGCGTTGCCCGAGCTAGCGGAGCGCGCCGCCGAGCATGCGCACACGCTTACCAACGTAAGCCGAAGAACAACCCCAACGCGCCGGCCGCAGCTGTGCATGCGCGCATGATTGCCGTGGCAGCTGCCCGCACGCAAGGGACGACGAGGGCAGGTGCCTCGACCTGGGCGCGAGCAGCGCCTGCTAGCCGCGGCTCACTGGCCCAGCAGCGAGATCGGCGCCGCGTCGGTGCTCGTCGTCGCGCCGTGGCTGCCGAGCAGCTGCGGATCGCCTTGCACGACGACCTCGGACACCAGCGCGTAGATCTGACGGCTGTAGCCAGCATTGTGCGACCAGGAAATGCTGGTCGAGGAGGATTGGAGGATGCGATGAATCCATGAAACTTCGTCCGCTGTCCCGCGGGTGAAAGACCCCGCCGCCAGGGGTAGCTGCTGAGGCCGGTGCCGCTCCCGGTGCACGGGACAGCACCGCCTTCCCCAGGGTGCCCCGGCATCCAGAAAGTCGCGACGTCGCGACTTTCTACCGGGCCGTCAGCCGACGTCGCGTGTGGGTTGGACGGCGCCGCTCTCGACAACTCCTCGTCCGAGTAAGTCATCGATAACGCGTCCGTCGGCGCGTGCTTCCGCGTGAAGCCATCGGGCAAGCTGAGCCACGACATCCTGCCGAGCGTGCTTGTGCTGCCCGTTGATCTCCAGCGTTCGCTCGGGCACTTGCCCGTTTTGACGCTCGTAAAGCGCCAGCTGCCTGACAAGGGTCCGAAGGAGAGCTCGCCGGTGCATGGCTTGGTCTACGCGCTCCATCGTGGACTGCACCGTCCCGCTGTGCGAATCGGTCGTAGAAACCTGGCGGCGACGTTGGGTTGCTGTGGTTCTGATCTTCGTCATGTCACTGCTCCTCGCGGCACAGCCTTGCTGGTGTTCGGCGGCACGGGGCTATCCCCGAGTTCTGAGGCCGCGTTGCGAGCAGCAACCAGCACGTGTGTGAGCCGCTCGTCCGCCTTGATCGCAACATCGAACAGCTCCTGCGCGCGTGTCCGAGCCCGTTTTGCACGCTCGAGCAGCAGCATTTCTATTTCCCACACAGCCGCCTCGTCGGCACGCACAACGGCACCAAGCCCCGTCTCAATCAGGCACGTTGGCTTCGCCACCTCAGAGCCGAGAAACGCGGTGCGCACGTGCTCCAACAGGTACTGCGCAACAGCTGCCTCGTGTTGGGCGCGCGTCCATGCCCCGAGCGCGTCGGCAACGGTCAACGTCAGCACCTTCTGCTTCCGGCCGGCAGCGGAATCATCGGGATGGGCTTTCCCCTTCGGCTTCGTCGTTTCGTTTTGCATTCTTCACCTATTCAGCTTGGCCTTGACGAGCCGCTCCACCGCCCGAAGCTCTTTGCGATCACCGTCAACGAGCTCACGCACGAGAGCGACGGCAAACTGCCGCCCGGCAGCCGTCAGCCGTTGCTTCTTGAGCAAGCGGGTCAGCCGATCATGTAGTTCGCCCCCGAGCCGGTCGTATGCCACCAGGCCTCGACCATCTTGGCGACGTGTGCGGTGTCGAAGACATGAAGCGCAAGCGAATGCGCCAGCGCCGTCCGCCAGCAGCACGTGCCGTGGGCGGAGGCATCGACAGCAG
>DASVHQ010000384.1:0-3182 GCA_036382515.1 Polyangiales bacterium
TCACTCATGGCTCCGGCCATGAGACCACGTTTCCCGCCGGGACGGCAGTGATGCGGCTCTGCTGCGCCCACTTCACGTGGCCGGCCCCACAGGCGGCCTACAGGACGGAGACCAAAGCGATGCAACGGGCAACATCCTCAAGTGCAAGGCCCACCCGAAATGCGCAAGCTCGATCTGCGGCGGCTTGCCTGCTCCGAGCGCTGGGCCGCCCACCGACGCATCTCCAGCAAACCGCCCGCTTATCGATCAGCCTCTCCCCTATGCCGAGCACTACCCCATGTAATCCGACGGAACCGCAGCGCTCGGTTAGGCTCCAGAATGACCCGCCCCGGGTTTTCAGTCTCATGCGCGACCGCGGCGCAGGTCGGAAATTCTGGTCCGGTGGATCGATGGGCTGAAGAAGCGAATCGCGGGGCTCGCTTGAACCTCGCCGTCGATCTCAGTCGTCGTTTCCTTGATGCTGCTGATGGCGGCAACTCGCTCACCACCCTTCCGCGCAGCAGCTCCAGCACGCAGCTCGCAACCTCTCCAGTATCCACCGCGCCGGCTCCCGCGACCCCGACTATCGCCACCGCCGCCGATCTCATCTTGTTGAAGCTGTACGCGGGTGGAGTGCAAGATCGTTGGGATATTCAGCAACTGCTCGCCAGCACGCCGGACGGACTCGTGCTGACCGAGATCGATGAGAAGGTTCGCGAGCTTCCAGAACGGAGCCAAGTGTTGTGGCGCGACTTGCGTGCAGGCGCGTAGACTCTGCGACCTGCACGCTCCTTGTTGTTGCCCTTGCCGCCCTTGCCACCGTTGGCGATCAGCCCGTGCCGGCCACGCTGATCTTGCCGGACACCGCGAGCTTGCCCGCCGCGCTGATCTGCACCGCACCGCCGCCTGCTCCCGGCGCGCCGCCGATGCCACCACCAGTGCCTCCAGGGCAACCGCCGAGGAGCGGCGTGAGCTTGGCATCACCACGCGCCGCGCCGGGCATGCCTACCGTGTACGTGGGGTTGGCTCCGCCGCTGCCGTCTGCGCTTGCAAAGCCGCCGCCGCCCCTTGCTCGAGCGCCTCGGGCTGCCGGGCTTTCGGCGCTGGGTGGCGGAGAACTTCACGTCCGAAGCTCGCTCGCTGTGACGGGTCAGCGGCAGCGGGAACTGGGAGCCACTTCAATCAAGGTGTCGGGTTGCGGCGTGGGCAGCGACGGACGCGCTCTTCGCGTGTAAGCTGGCGCAATGTCCAACTCCCAGCGGTGGTCGTTCGTGCCATGCGCGATCGCGGCCACGCTCTTCACGGTCAGCTGCAACGATCACGGCTCGAGCGGCTCACTCTCCGGCGATGCCGGCCAAGCTGCCGGCTCGCAATGTGCGCCGCTAGCCGGACCGACGAACCTGTTGCAGGCTGCGCTACCCGCGAGCGACGCCTACTCGGGCATCGCCTCGGACGGGCAATACGTCTACTTCGCGGGTATCAGCTCGCTCTATCGGGTGCCGATCTCGGGCGGTCGTGCCGAGCGCGTGTACACCGGCACATTCGGAGGTGTGTTCGCCGCGACGCGTGGAACCGTCGCTTGGGTCTCAGGCGCTGCCGGCAGCGCGACGGGGTTGACGGTGAAGAATGCAGGCGGGGTTCGAGCCGTGGCATTGCCCGGTGGTGCCATGCTGCCGTGGGGGAGCATCCTCGTCGATGCAGACGCCGACGTCTGGTTCGAGCTGGATTCGGCGAGCGGCGGCAGGTCGCACACGTGGCGCTGGCGGTCCACGACGGCTTCGGTCGCTGAAATGCCGGCTGTCGGGATGCCGGACACGGGCGGGGGCACCAACCTCTACTTTGCAGACCGGGGCCAGATCATCTGGTCGAACAATGCCACCGGGCCCAGCAGCGGCGTGTATGCGACCGACGTCTCGACAGGAACCGTGCACCACATCGTAGGCGCGGGGACCAAAGGCTTCGGTTCGCTCATCGGCCTCGACGCAACGAACGTGTACGGGGTCGCGTCCATCTGTCCAAGTGGCGCCTGCCCGTTCACGGTCTACGGTGTGGCGCGCGCTGGCGGCACACCATTCGTCGCGTACGAGACGGCCGATGCCTACTGGACGAACGGCCTCCAGGCCGACGCTTCAGGCCTGTACTGGATAGACCTGGAAAGCAAAAGCATCTACCACGCCGCGCTCTCGAAGGGCGCCCCGGTGAAGCTCGTCGTCAAGCTGAGCTCTGCGCCGGGCTCGAGCGTGCCGGCGCAGTTCGCTTTGGACGCGTGTAACCTGTACTGGATCGAGTTCGATCCGACGCACGCGCCCCGCATCATGGCGATCGCGAAGTAGCGCGCACCTGCGGTCGAGTCCCCTCAAGACTGCTGCAACTGACTACTGACGCCGAGCTTTTGCACCCGCGGCGGGCCCTGGATCTCCTGGCCGATGAGCGAGCAGATCGCGGCGGTCTCGTCGACCACGTGCGTGAGCAGCTTGTGGATCTGCGCGACGTCCAGCGCCTTCGATTGCTGCTGCAGCCAGGCGACCAGCGTCTCGGTGCGGGCCAGTGACGGCGACAGCGAACCGTCCGCACGCGTCTCGGGCCACACACGCCGCAAGAGCCCCTCGCCGGAGTGCAAGCAGTAGTGCAGCGAGCGCGGGAACGACGGTTCGAAGAGCAGGAAGGCCACCATGTTGTGCGCGGTGACGCGGCCCTGATTCTTCTTCATGAAGGCTTCGAAGCCGGAGCAAGCGCGCAAGAGTGACATCCACAGAGCCGACTGCACGATGTCGTGCTCCACGCTCGTGTGTTCCACGGTGTGGTGGTGCATGTCCAAGATGCGCGCAGTCTGACCGGCACGCTCGAACATGGCGCCCATCCACAGAAAGCTCAGCGGACAGGACATCCAAACCTGAAATTCCCCCTTCCGCCAAGGATGGTCCTGACCCGCGAAGCCACCGATGGGCGGTTCAGCAGCCTGAGCTCCCCGCCATAAGCCCTGTCCGCTTGCGCCAGCTACCGCGGCAACGGTCAGTCATGGCCCCACTGTACAGCTCGAACCCTCAGCGAACGCAGTGATGCCGCCGCGCGGAGGGGCCAGCGTTAGTGCGGGCGTGATGCCTGGAGGAATCCATGGGTCCATAAGGTGAAAGTCCTGAAGCGGTAAGAGATCGAAGCCGCATAGCTTGGGTGACACGCGCAAGCGTGAAGCTCACCGACAA
>DASVHQ010000385.1:0-10389 GCA_036382515.1 Polyangiales bacterium
TCCCGGCCTTCCTTGCCGAGCGTGAAACGCCACTCGCAGGGGCTCTCACGGAAGTGGATCGACCCCTGCTTCAGATCGCCTTCGACGCGCAGCTCGCGGCCACGGAAATCGTCTGGCTTCTTCAGCACTTCGTCGACCAACTTCGAGTAGACCAGCGCGTCGCTCGCCTGTGAGCCGAACATCAAGAGCGCCAGCGCGGCCCCAAGCAAGGTGAACACGATGCCGATCTTCACGATCGGCGAAAGGCCGGTGCGCTCGGGCTGTGGGGCCGGCGCGACTTCGACTGGGCGGGGGTCTGCATCCTGCTGTGGCATCGGTTCTCCAGCTTACCTAGGCACGCGCAAGTATGATCGCCAGCCCCCCATGCAGCAAATGCCCCAGACGCACGACGACCTGGCCTCTCCCGGGGTGGGAAAAGCCAGGTCCAAGTGCGTACGACCCGGGCTCAGCGACGGGCGGCGACCCTTGGCCCGCCGCCCGACCGAACCAACTGACTCAGCCGCCGAGGCCGAGCCTCGGCTCGGACCGAGTGATCAGCTCGGGATCTTGCCCAAGAGCATGATCGCGATGACCAGAGCGTAGATGGCGAGCGACTCGATCAGCGCCAGACCGAGAATCATCGGCGTGAAGAGCTTGTCGGAGGCGTTGGGGTTGCGCGCGATACCGTCGAGAGCGGCGGCAGCGGCACGACCCTGAGCCAGACCGCAGCCAGCGGCTGCGATACCGATCGCGAGGCCGGCGGCGAGCGCTGCGAACTTGCCCACGTCCTGCTGGTTGGAGGCTGCATCCTGCGCGAAAGCCGTCGCGGTCGCGAGCAGCACGGCGCCGAACGACAACAAACGAAGCCACGTCTTCTTCATCGAAAGTCTCCTCTTAACCCGCCCGGTCGGGCATCAAACATCGGGCTGTGCCCGACGAAACTCATTGATTACAGCCGAGAGCCGCAGGCTGCTCGGCGAACTGTTCATTAGTGGTGTTCCGCAGGCTCGATGGCCATGGCGATGTACACGGTGGAAAGCAGGCTGAACACCAGCGCCTGCACGACGACGACGATCGTGCCCAGCACGTACATGGGCAGTGGCACCAGAAAGGGCACCAGGCCCAGAAAGATGCTGAGCACCATGTGGTCGGCGGTCATGTTCGCCATCAAACGGATGCCGAGCGAGACCGGACGCGCCACGTGACTGATCACCTCGATCACGAACATCAGCGGCGCGAGCCACCAGATCGGCCCGAACAGGTGCTTGATGTGATTGAAACCGTTCACCTTCAAGCCGTAGATGTGGGTCGCGCAGAAGATCACGAGGCCCATGCCGAAGGTGGTGTTGAAGTTCGAGGTGGGGGGCAGGAAGCCGGGCACTAGGCCCAGGGCGTTCGAGAACAGGATGAAGAACGCGCAGGTGCCGATCAGCGGCAAGAACTTGCGTGCGGCCTCGGGGCCCATGATGTCGGACATCATCTTCAGGCACGCGCCCACCAGTAACTCGACGAAGTTGCGGATCGTGAGCGTGGCCGGTGGCACGAGGTTGCCAGCCGAGTTGTGGATGCTGGTCTCGGTGGTCACCGCGACGATCACGAGGATGCCCAGCACGAAGAGCGCAGCGTAGATGTGCTGCACACCGGGCTGCTCGTGCGCGTACCAGGTCAGGCCGTCCTCGTTGAACGGCTTGCTGAAGATCCGCGCAAACGCCAGGAAGCGTTCGTGCAGAGGCAAAAGGCTGAACCAGGACTCTCCGTGCGGCATGTTCAGGACTCGCTTGCTGAGTTACCCGGGAGACCGCCACCAGCCGGGGGCTGCGTGGGGGACATGTGACCAAAGAGCGAGCTCACGATGAGCCCGACCACCAAGCTGCTGAGGCCGATGGTGAAAGCGATCGGCTGCACCCAGTGCTTGGCGATGACCCAATACACCAAACCCATCAGCCCGCCCATCTTCAAAAAGATCAGGCCGATCAATGGCAGCTTGCGGTGCATGTCGCCCTCGACCACCCGCACCACGATCGCGCGCAAAAGCAGGAAGTTCGCGACGCCGATGCCTGCGCCCGTGAGCGTGCTGTACGCAATTGAACGGCCAGCCACGCAGTAGCTCGCGATCGTCACGGCGACACCGAAGGCCGCGACGAAGAGAGTCATGCGATCGGCAGAGGCTTTAATCATCTTGCTTGGTGCTGCGTGCGTTCGCTTTACGAGCTGCCGAAAGAAGACTGCGTCCGCCTGCGATGACGCCGAGGATCAGACCCACGAGCATCAGGTAGGGCGTGGTGCCGAGCTTCGTGTCGAGCCATTGCCCGCCGAGCAATCCGACCACGGTGGATACGGAGAACTCGATGCCAACGGACGCGAGCCGCGCAGCAGCAGTGAGTCGCCTTCCGTCTCGGGGACCGAGTAACACGTCCGGCACGCCCTCCTACCGAAAGCGCGGCGCCCATGTAGCATGCACCCCCTGGGGGGTCAAGCGTGGGAACGCGCGCGCTGGGCGCTCGGGCGGGCCCCGGCCGACCAGGCCCGACAGCCAGGCGATCGGTTGCCGATGGGTAGCAAAATGCTACCTTGGCATCATGCCCCAACCGGTCAAGCTCTCCGACCCGCTCGTGCAAGACGCACGGCTCACCGCCGAGGCTTCGGCGCGCTCGCTCGCCGGCCAGATCGAGTTCTGGGCAGGCCTCGGACGCGCCGTCGAGAAGCTGCTCGGCACCGAAGCGCTGCTCAAGCTGCGCTCGCGCGGGTTGCAGGAGCCACTGTCGGCTTGCCTTGCCGGCATCGATACATCTGCCGGTCGCACACGACTCGCGGCCTACCTCGCTGCACGGCCGTTCCCGCACTTCGAGGCCTGCCCTGAAGATCCGCGGCTCGTGCTGAAGGTAGATGAGGACGGAACGCGCACGCTCGGGCGCATGGTTCGACGCCAGTTCCGCGCAGTTCGCGGCCGCTGATGCACCCCTTCGACCAGCGGCCCATCGTGGTGGCCATCGCGGGACCGAACGGTGCCGGCAAGAGCACGTTCTTCCACGCGCATCTGGCGAACGCGGGGCTGCGCTTCATCAACGCCGACGAGCTGGCGCGCGAGCTCGATGTCGATGCCTACGCCGCAGCGAGCATCGCCCACGATCTGCGCGTGGAGCTGGTGCGTCACCAGGAGAGCTTCGTGTTCGAGACGGTGTTCTCCGACCCCAAGGGCGACAAGCTCGACTTCCTGCAGGGCGCGGCGAGTGTCGGGTACACCGTCGTGCTGTGCTTCATCGGCCTCGACTCCGCGAAGATCTCCGACGACCGCGTCGCCATGCGTGTGCTGCAGGGCGGCCACGATGTGCCTCACGACAAAGTGATCGCGCGCTTCCCGCGCGTGATGCGCAACCTGAAACGCGCCGCAAGCACGCTCCCGCACGTGATCGTCTACGACAACAGTGATCTGCGGCATCCGTACCGGAAAGTGGCGCAGCTCAGCGCCGGGCGCGTGGTCGAAGTCTGCAAGCCCGTGCCGAGGTGGTTGACGTTGCCGAGGTGAAGCTCCCGCGCTGGCGGCCGCGGCGCCGACGTAGCGCCGCAAGGGCGTCAGGACCGGCCGCGCGATCGCCTCACAGCCTTGCGCAGCGCCTCAACCTCCCGTGTGCCGCGCTGCAAGCAGGTCTGCGCCCAGCGCATACATCATGGATTTCAAATAAGAATTGTTGGCAGCACATGCGCCTACCACCTCCCCCAAACTTTCGAGATCCCGGCGCGCTGCCCTTCTCTGCTTGCCCAGTGTCACTGTATTGTTACTGACACACCGCAATCACCGACCGGGAGGTGCATCCATGTTTGGGAGCAAGGCAAGCAGTGCAGCGGAAGTCACGGTGATCGGCCGCGGCGCGGTCATCGAAGGCACGATACGCGCCCAGGGTCGCATCCAGGTCGACGGCAAGGTGGAAGGCTCGCTGCTGGTGCAGGGTCAGGTGTCGGTGGGACCCACCGGCTCGGTCGTGGGCGAGGTGGTCGCGGACGAGCTCGTGGTCGGTGGACGCCTCGAAGGCAAGGTGACGGCTCGCACCCACCTGCACGTGGTCTCGGGCGGCAGCGTTCAAGGTCAGGCGCATTACGCGAGCCTGCAGGTCGATCGGGGCGGCGTGCTGCACGGCACCACGACCCAGGGTGACGCCGAGGTCGAGGCGGCCAGCGCGAAGCCGGAGCTCAGCGAAGGCGCGCGCATGCCGGCGCCGCCGCCCTTGCCTGCGCAGGTCCGCGCGCCGGTGGCAGCCACTTGAGCCGCCCGCGCTTCACCCTGGTGATCTTCGACAATCGCGGGCGCGGCGCGCGCCAGCTGCGGCTGGATGCACGCGCCGTGCTGCGGCTCGCCGCGCTCTCGCTCTGCGCTCTGTCGGGCGCGCTTTGGCTGGGCTGGACGATCGGAGAGCTCACCGCGCGCCTGTGAGCGCCCGGATCCTGCATGCCGAAGAGTTCCAGCCACACCTGGACGATCGTGCTGCTGAAAGAGGGCGGCGCTTGCAGCCGTCAGCTGCAGGTTCCGGGGTTGAGCTACGCGGGAGCGCAGACGGTGGCGCTGCTCTGCTGTCTCTTGGCGGGGGTCGCCGGCTGGCACATGCAGGCGCGCTATGCGGTGCGCGGCTCGCAGGTCACGGGGCTCGGGCTGCTCGACACGACGGCCGAGCGCTGGAGCTTGTTCGAGCGCCTGGCGCCCTCGCGCCAGGGACCGAGCCGCGACGAGCGTCGCCTCATCGCCGCCGCGCAACGCGCGCTACGCCTGGGCCTCGGCGATCGACGCGCGGCCGAGCTGCTCTGGGCCGGCATGGTGGCGCCCGAGTGGATCGAGGAAGCCAAGCGTGGCGGCCGCAGCGATGGAACGCTGCTCTGGCCCGTGCGACAAGGCTACTTCGGACGCGGCTTCGGCTCCGGGGAGAACGGCTATCACCTGGCGATCGACATCGACGGCGAGCGCGGCGCGGACGTGCTCGCCGCCGAGCCGGGAATCGTGGGCTACGTGGGCCACGAGCTACGCGGCTACGGCAACATGGTGTTGCTGGTGCACCCCGACGGGCACGTCACGCTTTACGGGCACAACCAGCGCGCCTTGGTCGTGGCCGGCGAGCGCGTGGCGCAGGGCCAAGCGATCGCCGAGCTCGGCAGCACCGGGCACAGCATGGGTCCGCACGTGCACTTCGAGCTGATCCACGACGGCCGCAACTGTGATCCGCTCGCGCTCTTTCGGCCGGGCGCGCAAGACGCAGGCCGCGTTCCCGAAGTCGCACCCGTGGTGTGGCAGGCGGGCGCCGAGCGTCCAGGCTCGGTTCGCTGCAAGCGCCGCATCCCGCACCCGCGTCACGAAGAAGAAGAGAACGTGATGGGTGCGAGCGACCAGGCGGGGGACGACACGCACTCCGGCTGAGCCGCTGCGCTCAGGCTTCGCGCGCGATGGTGTCGAGCACGCCCTGGTACATCACGCGCTTGATGGCTGCGACGGTCGCGCGCTGCTTGCCGGCGTGGGCCTTGGCGAGCGCGAGCGCGGCCGGGAGCACGGCGTCTTCGGCGGCAACCTCGTGCACGATGCCGGCGCGCTGCGCCTGCTCCGCGGTGTAACGCTTGCCTGTGACCATGGCTTCGTGGGCGGCGTTCTTGGGCAGGCGCGCCTGGATGAGCGCCGCCATCGGCGGCGTGAACGGGATCTGGATGTCGACCTCGGGCAGGCAGAAGTAGCCGCGATCGGTACGCATCACCCGGTAGTCGTGCGCCAGCGCCAGCATCGCGCCCGCAGCGAAGCAGTGGCCATTGCTGGCACACACGGTGATGACGGGGAAGCTGAGCAAGCGTCCGAGCAACTGGTGCACCCGCTTCACGCACAGGATCGCCTGGTCGCGGCCGGGCCCTGCCATCCAGTCGAGGTCGAGGCCATTGGAGTAGAACTTGCCCTCGCCGATCGTGACGAGCGCGGTGGGCTCCGTGGAGCTCTCCACCTGGTCGAGCGCGCGGTTCCACTCGCCCACGAAGTCGAGGTTCAGGCGGTTTTCGCCGCTGCGCATCCGCATCACGAACACGCCGTCGTGTTTCTCGAGGTCGATCATGGCCGAATGCTACACGAGGCGCGCGCGGTCGCTCGACTCACAACCGCGACCCACAACCGGACCTCACAACCCGGTCAGGGCAGCGGTGACAGCCTTGCTCGTTTGTTCGAACGCCGCGTCGTCGTGCGCGAGCGAGATGAAACCCGCTTCGAACTGCGAGGGCGGCCAGTAGACGCCGTGCTCAAGTAGCTGGCTGTGAAAGCGCCCGAAGAGCTTGCGGTCGCAACGGTTGGCATCGTCCCAGCAGCGGATGGGGCCGGTGCCGAAGAACGGCGTGAGCATGGAGCCGACGCGTTGCACGGTGAGCGTGACACCGGCCTTGCTGGCGGCTTCGCGGAACAGCGTTTCGAGGCGCTGACCGAGACTCTCGAGGCGCTCGTAGACGCCCGGTGCGCGCAGGAGCTCGAGTGTGGTTAGGCCCGCGGCCATCGCGAGCGGATTTCCGCTGAGCGTGCCTGCCTGATAGACCGGCCCCAGCGGCGAGACGCGCTCCATGATCTCGCGCCGACCGCCGTACGCGCCCACCGGCAAGCCGCCACCGACGATCTTGCCGAGTGTGGTGAGGTCGGGCTGGATTCCGTAGAGCGCCTGGGCACCGCCGTACGCGACGCGAAAGCCCGTCATCACTTCGTCGAACACCAAGAGCGCGCCGGACTCTTGCGTGAGCTCGCGCAGGAGCTGCAGGAAGCCAGGCTCCGCCGGGACGCAACCCATGTTGCCCACGACCGGCTCGAGGATCAGCGCCGCCACGTCGCGACCGCGCGCCGTGAACAGGGCGCGCGCGGCGCCCGCGTCGTTCCACGGCAAGACCACCGTGGTCGCGGCGATGCCCGCGGGCACACCTGCGCTGTCGGGCTCGCCGAAGGTCGCCGCGCCGCTGCCTGCCTTCACGAGCAAGTAGTCGGCACCGCCGTGGTAGCAACCCTCGAACTTCACGACCAGCTCGCGGCCAGTGAAGCCACGCGCCACGCGCAACGCGCCCATCACCGCTTCGGTGCCACTGCTGGTCATGCGCAGCATCTGCATCGACGGATACGCGGCGCTGATCGCTTCGGCCAAATGGACTTCGCCGGGGCACGGCGCGCCGTAGCTCGCACCGCGCGCCATCGCGCGCTGCACGGTCTCCACCACGCGTGGGTGCGAGTGGCCGAGGATCATCGGACCCCACGAGCCGACGTAGTCGACGTACTTGCGACCGTCGACGTCGGTCATGTAAGCGCCCGCCGCTTCGGCGATGAACACGGGCTCACCCTCGACGGCTCGGAACGCACGCACTGGGGAGTTGACGCCGCCCGGCAAAAGGGCACGGGCACGCTGTCGCAATTCGGCAGATCCTGCTTGGGTCATGGCGGTGCTAAACGTGCCCACACAGCCTGCCCGGCGCAAGGGCCGAAACGTGCAACGGCCCGCCACGAAGGCTGAAATAAGCGCGCGGCACGGCGTGTTGCGTACCCGGCCGGGCACATGCTAACGCGCCCGGCCACGACCCCGTCCCGGTCGCACAGGGCCGCCCTGCCACTTCCTGGGACACGTGGGACCCGTGCCGATCGGTTAAGAGGAAACGCATGTACAGCGACGTTAGAGCGATCAACGAGCTCGTGGAGCGCGAGAGCGCGTTCATCGAGAACATCGTGTCCGAGGTGGGCAAGGTCATCGTCGGCCAGGAGCACATGGTCGAGCGCTTGCTGATTGGCCTCCTGACCTCCGGCCACGTGCTGCTCGAGGGCGTGCCGGGTCTGGCCAAGACGCTCACGGTCAAGACCCTATGCGAGACCGTGTCGGCCAAGTTCCAGCGCATCCAGTTCACGCCCGACCTCTTGCCCGCGGACTTGATCGGCACCGTGATCTACAACCAGCAGAGCGGCAGCTTCTCGGCGAAGAAGGGCCCGATCTTCGCGAACCTGATCCTGGCCGACGAAATCAACCGCGCCCCTGCGAAGGTGCAAAGCGCGCTGCTCGAGGCCATGCAGGAGCGCCAGGTCACGATCGGCGACGAGACCTTCCCGCTCGACAAGCCGTTCATGGTGATGGCCACGCAGAACCCGCTGGAGCAGGAAGGCACCTACCCGCTGCCCGAGGCGCAGATCGACCGCTTCATGCTGCACGTGCAGGTCGGCTACCCGACGCGCGACGAGGAACGCAAGATCATGGAGCGCATGTCGCAGCACCTGCTGCGCGGCGACGACGACAACGCCTCGTTGCAGATGCGCGCCAAGCACGTGGTGACCCCGGCCGACATCCTGCAAGCCCGCAAGGTCGTGGGGCAGGTCTACGTGGACGAGAAGATCAAGGACTACATCATCGACGTGGTGCTCGCGACCCGCGATCCCAAGCGCGCGGGGCTCAAGGACCTCGCCGAGATGATCGCGCATGGCGCCTCGCCGCGTGCCTCGATCGCGCTCAACATGGCGTCGCGCGCGCACGCCTTCATGCGCCACCGCGGCTTCGTCACGCCCGAGGACATCAAGGCCGTGGGCCCCGACGTGCTGCGCCACCGCCTGATCCGCAGCTACGAGGCCGAGGCCGAAGAGATCTCGAGCGATCAAATCGTGCGTCGCATCTTCGAGGCCGTGGAAGTCCCCTGAACGCCATGGCCACCGACCTGCTCAACGTCCCGGCGCCGCGCTCTGCTCGAGGCCAAGGCGCCGCGAATTGGGGTTCAGCCGCGAGCGCGCCCGCAGCGACGCGAGGGAGTGCACTCTTGTGCATGACCGAGGGGAGTGAGGACGTAAGCCGCGGATGGACCCCAAGGCGCGGTGCCGGGCGCGGTGCCGCATGATCGCGCGCGAGATTGTAAAGAAGCTGCGCAAGATCGAGATCCACACGGCTCGGTTGGCCAACGACCAACTGGCGGGTAGCTACCACTCCGTCTTCAAGGGCCGCGGCATGGCCTTCAGCGAGGTGCGTCAGTACCAGCCGGGCGACGACGTGCGCTTCATCGACTGGAACGTCAGCGCGCGCATGAGTGACACCTATGTGAAGGTGTTCACCGAAGAGCGCGAGATGACGGTGATGCTGCTGATCGATCTCTCGGGCAGCGAAGAGTTCGGCTCGGTCGCGCAGCCCAAGCACGAGACACTCGCCGAGGTCGCGGCTCTCTTGGCGTTCAGCGCGATCAAGAACAACGATCGCGTCGGCTTGATCCTCTTCACCGACCGTGTGGAGAAGTTCGTGCCGCCCAAGAAGGGCAAGGGCCACGTGATGCGCGTGGTCACCGAGATCCTGACGGCGCAGCCGGAGCACCGCGGCACCGACGTGCGCTGTGCGCTCGATCTGCTCGGCCACGTGCAGAAGCGCAAGTGCGTGGCGTTCTTGATCTCGGACTTCATCGCCGGCGGCTACGAGCGCTCGCTGCGTCTCGCGTCGCGCCGCCACGACCTCATCCCGATCCAGATCAGCGACCCTCGCGAAGAGACGCTGCCCGATCTGGGCCTCGTCCTCGCGGAGGATCTGGAGACCGGCGAGCTCGTGGAGGTGGATACCAGTGACCGCGAGGTGCGCGAGCTGTACGCGGCACGCGTGGCTCGACAGCGCGGCGAGCGCGAGCAGCTGTTCCGGCGTCTCGACCTCGATCACCTCACGATCCACACGCACCAGCCGTATGTGCGACCCATCGCCGAGCTCTTTCGCTTGCGACAAAAGCGGGAGCGCCACGGATGAGGCACGTCCTGGCGAGGCTCGTATGCGCTGCGTGGCTCGCGGCGGCAACAGTGGCGAGAGCCGATGCGCCCGCTGCGGCGCCGCACCCGGCCGCACCCAGCGCAACCCCGCAAGGTGCAGCTGCAACGCCTACTGCGGCCGCCGCGACCGACGAACCCAGCGTGCCCGAGAAGACTCTGCCGCCCGAGCACCGGCCGCAGCTGCACGTCACGCTCGATCCCGCGCGCAGCGTGCACAGCGGCGAAGTCTTGCACCTGCAGATCACGGCCGATGCCCTGCTCGGTGACGACGTCACCGTCTCCGAGCAAACCTTCGCGCCCTTCGAGGTGCACAAGAAGCGCGCGCGCGTCGAGCAGCCCAGTGGCCGGCGGCAACGTTTCGTGTTCGACCTGGAGCTCTTGGGTCTCGAACCCTCGGACAAACCGGTGCCGCCGATCGAGCTGCGCGTGGTGACCAAGGACGGCTTCGTGGCGAGCGTGAAAACGCCCGAGCTGCCGTACGCGGTGCGCTCGCGCCTGGCTAACGAGCCCAACGCGCAGCCCAAGCTCGAGACCAAGCCGCTGCCGGTCATGCAGGACAACTGGTGGCCGGTGTACCTCGCGCTCGGTGTTCTCGCCGTGGCGCTGGTGGCGGGCCTCACGTTGCTCTTGCAGCGCTATCTGCGCAACCGCAAGAA
>DASVHQ010000386.1:0-2106 GCA_036382515.1 Polyangiales bacterium
CCCGATGTAGCCGTGGATGTGCTCGCGATCGCCGACGCGTACGCTCGCCAGCCACTTGAAGGAGTCTGGCTTCTCGGTGCCGTTGAGGTATGCACAGGGCGAGAAGTCCGGGAAGCGCTTGCGAATCGTGGCCACCACCTCAGGCGAGGTGATGTCGGTGCGACGCTGCTTGTCCGTCGAGTAAACGATGTCGTTCATCTCGATCTTCTTGCCACCCGCGAAGTAGTCGTAGGCGTCGAGCACGGCCGCGCGGTAGGTGATGAGCACCACGGTGTGCACGCGGTCGATGTTGCGCGCGCCCCACGCGACGATGTCGGGCGCCTGCTCCAGCGTGTCTTCATACACAGTCGAGTTGAACGCGCACGCGAGGCCACCGACCTCGAAGACGAGATCGGCGAACTGCTGCCGCAGCTCGTTCATCTGGAGCTCGGTCTTGTTGCGCCAGTTCGGGCGGCCTTGCTTGGAATCGACGTGGAAGGTAAGGCCCACCAGCCCGGCGTTCTTCAGCTCGACCAGCAGCTCGCGCGTCAGCGCCAGACCGTTGGTGTTGATGATGGCTTTCTGCCCCATCGCCGTGACGCGCGCGACGATCGCGGGCAGCTCCGGGTGCAAGAGCGGGTCACCACCTGCGATCGATACGCCGTCATAGGTGCGCAGCCGCGCGAACACATCGAGCTCGGCTTGCACCTCGTCGAGCGACTTGTGCTCCTTGACGTTCTTCCGGTAGCAGCCGTCGCAGGCGAGGTTGCAGGCCTGCGTGGGCTCGAGCCAGGCAATCGGGTTGTCTGCCAGATTCCACGGCAGACGGTACAGCTGTCGATGATCGATCGCTTGTTCCACAAGACCCCCTTCGGTCTGTAAGGCTAGGAGCCTGTCGGAGAAAGCCGGACCGAGCGCCTTCTCCCACAGGCTCCTAGGGGCGGCAGTCTCCCGGAGGCCCGCTGCAAAGCCGTTGATCGCGCGCATGCACCGACGCACTGCTTGCGTGAACGCAACGCCATGCCGGAATCGGCGCCCGGCACCTGCTGTGCCAGCCAGTGGCATGGCCCGCTCAGACCCGCTCGGGCGCGTGACGGCGGAAGCTCACGCGGCCAATGTGCTCCGGCGGACGACACACGCTGCAGTGTGCGCAGGCCGTGCGTGCCACGCTCACCTACCCGAGGCGCGGCGTCACTCCTGAATGGGCAAGCCTGCCGCGTCCCAGGTAGAACCAGCGGTTCAAGCTGCGCCGCCATGCCCAGTTCACTGGCACCGACCACCTTGGCCCACTCGACGATCGAGCGCCTGCTGCCCAGGGAGTTCGTTTCCGTCGCGCGCAGCGTTTCACTGCGCGAGTTCGTGAGTGCCTACGGCGACAGCGACTTCCTGCTGGTGAAGCTCGACGATGACGGCGAGCTGCTCGCTGGGCTGCAACGGCTCGCGACCGAGCGGCGCGAGGCGGGCCCCGATGGCGGCCAAGCCATCGGCACACAGACCGCGATGGAATACTCCCTGCATTTCGAGGATTCGCAACGCTGCTGTCGGGGATGGATCGGCGTCGAGGCGACCGAGTTGTTTCGCTTCGGGCCCTAACGAGCGGGCTTGCTCGAAGTTTCACGGCGTGGGGCGTGTGGGCGTTGCCGCCGCCGACAGCTGCAAGGCTTCTCGACTGCGTTCGTCACGGTCGAGCAGGCGGTACTGGATGGCTTCGGCGACGTGCGCGCTGGTCACGCTGTCGCTGGCATCCAGATCGGCGATGGTGCGGGCTACTTTGAGCGCCTTGCCGTACGCGCGCAGCGAGAGCCCGAGCGCGTCGATGCTGCGCACGAGCAAGCGGTGCGCTGCGTCTTGCACGAGCAAGCGCGCGGCCGGTGTGGCGCCCTCGGCGGGCGGTGGCCTGTCTGCGCTGGCTCGCGCGTGTGCGCGCGCTCGCGCTTGCGTGACGCGCTGCCGTACCAGCGCGCTGGTTTCGCCGTCGTGGGCTGCACCCAACGTCGCCGCCGCCACTGGTGGCAGTTGCACGTGGATATCGAAGCGATCGATCACCGGGCCGGACACGCGTGCGCGGTAGCGCTGCGCTTGATCGAACGAGCAGCGGCAGATGCGCTTCTTGTCACCCGCATAGCC
>DASVHQ010000387.1:0-2192 GCA_036382515.1 Polyangiales bacterium
CCGGGGTATCCTCGACCGGTTGAGAGGGGTGCTCGATCTCGTCCAGCATGCGGGTGAGGTCGTTGGGTTCCTGGTCGGTCACTGGTGTGTTCCTTGCGCTCCAGTTCGGCGCGGCGCCGCTCGAGCTGCTCGTCGGCAAACACGATCGGCAGGCCGGTGCGCACCGCAGCGCGGACCAGCCGCGCTCTGAAATTGTCGTCGCCGTCGACACCAATCGACCGCCCGTACCGCGCATGCGCGAGGTGCAGCAGCGCCTCGGCTGCGAGATCGGAGCTCGCCGAAGCGATAAGGTGCAGTCGCGTTCCGTCATCACGAACGCTGCCGCCCGGAACGCGGTAGATCACCGTGCCAGTGGCAGTCACGCTGTCCACTCGCTTCGGCGGCAGGTGCTTCGCCGAGGCCTCGCCCCAGAGAGCGTTCTGGGCCAAGTGCTCGCCACAGCGGCGACTGCGCAGAGCTGCAAGCGCCTCCGCATCGCCGCGTGCCGCGCTCTGTCTGAGCCATTCGAGCCAGCCGGTTCGGCGATGCTGTGCCGCGGCGGCACGCACGCTGGCTCGATGCTTCTGCCTTGCGCGTTCCCGGTCACGTCGATCCGCCTGCCGAGCGTAAGCGCTCCAAAGCATCCAACCCACGCGCCCTCTGGCGACCAGGCGAATCGCCGTCCAGCGGCGCTGTGATGTTCGCCGCAGCCGCGCGTCGTCTTCGCCGCGGCGCTCGCGCAGTTGACCGACCGCGTGAGTGCGGCGTTCGAGCGCCGCGGCCCGGTCCTGCAAGTAGCGTTCGTACAAACCTGCATCGCTCTTCTGCAGTGGCATCGGCCCCTTGCTGTACTGCGTCAGTGCAACGCGATCGCTGAAGCCCGTTGCCTCGAATGGACCCAGGCGGCGTTCGAGCGCCAGCTTGCTGAGGTCCCGAGACACGGAGCTCGCCTTCACCGCCAATCCCTGGTCCGCGACGAACACGAGGCCGTTCCCTCGAAGCTGCACGCGTAGACCGTTCCTTTGAGCGACCTCGTGCACCTCGGCCCAGTTGCACGCCTGACGAAATGCATCGGCACACCCGCGCTGGATCCAACCGACGAGGCTTTCGACCCCAGCGATGCGCTCCATGTCCGGCGTCCGAGGCGGACTCGTCTTTGGCATACGCTCAGGCTGGGCGACCTCAGCGGACATTTGCGATTGCTGGGTCGCTTCGAACGGGCCGAGGCGACGTTCGAGCGCCGCCTTGCTGAGATCGCGCGACACGGTGCTGGCCTTGACGCTTACTCCGTCAGCCGCGACAAGCGCCAGTCCATTGCCTCGAAGCTGCACGCGCAATCCGTGTGCGTCGGCCGCGCGGTGTACTTCGCCCCAACTCCGCGCTTGTCGAAGCGCTGCGACACATTCACGTTGTGCCAAGGTACGCAGCTGCTCGATCGCTTGCAGCTGCGGTTGTCGATCCTGCGTGGCGTGCCGGTCAGGCTGCAGGCCGTAGTCCCGCTCCAGCTCGACACAAAGCCGGTCGAGCGCCAGCTTCGAATAGCTCGGGCAGTGCACCTTGTAAGTTACTGGGTTCACGCGATTGATCGCGATGTGCAGGTGCAGGTGATCGGTGTCGTGATGCACGACGCTCACTCGTTGGTGATCGGAAAACCCGAGAGCCGCGCAAGCGCGTTGCTCGATGGCTTGCAGCACGTCCGACGACGGTTGCTCTCGAAACGACAAGATCAGGTGATACGTCGTGTGTCGCGCGCGCCGGTTGCGCGCCTGAACATTGTCGACCTCAAGCATGGCGCTGCGGATGTCGGCGCTAACGCAGTTGCTCAGTTGTACACGTCCTACGCGCTCCGCCTTCCCGAGGCTGCTCGTCACGTACGTGACGAGACCGCGGAAGCTACCGCCCGTCCGAGGCATCGCGATTTCTTTGGCAATCACGGCTCGCCCCCGTCTCGCAACGCTCGGCGCACGACGGCGCGCAACTCCGCTTGAGTCTCCTCGATGCGCCGCAGTGCCGAGAGGATGACTTGGCGAACCTGTCCTCGATCGAATGCGTTGAGCTTGGGATCATCACTCAGCCACAGCTTGAGCAGACCGCCGAGCCTGCCAAGATCACCGTTGATGCGGAGCATCTCGTGCACTCGGTCATGGTCGACGACAGCGCGGGGTCGATGGCCAGCGCCGACGGCGCGCAGGTAGGCCGCGAGGGTCATGCCC
>DASVHQ010000388.1:0-5344 GCA_036382515.1 Polyangiales bacterium
CAGCGCGAAGCCGTCGATCTTCGGCATCAGGATGTCGCTCACCACCACGTCCGGACGCTTGAGTCGCGCCAGCTCCAGTGCCTGCCGACCGTCCGTTGCCTCGAGCACCTGCGCACCTGCCTCGCGCAACAAGCCCGCAAAAGACCACAGCACCGCCGGGTCGTCGTCGGCCACGAGCACGCGGCGGCCTTGCAGCACCGAGCCCAGCTGTGCGTCGGGCTCGGGCGCGGCGGGCTGCTCGGGACAGCGGGAAGCCTTACCTGATGATGCGGCCGATTCTGTGGGGCCAATCGGGGGCTGATGACTGGCCGACGTTGGATACGCCACTGTGGCAGTGAGTTGAGTTCTCGAATGGACACGTTCATGGGACTCATTCGGAACATGTTTGGCGTCGCGCTGCTGTATGTCGCTCCAAGCGGGCGCGACACCGGCAACAACGTGACGATGACGCACGAACGACGCGGCGCTGGGAGCGAGCGTTTCGACTTTCGGTACGGCTACCTGTCGGACGTCCCGAAGCCCTGAGCCGCAGCGCTTCAGCGCAGGACCTGCAGTACGGCGCAGTAGCCGCCGATGCACGAGTCGGCCACTTGTTTGCCGGTGGGCGGACAGCAATCGGCGCTGCTGGTGCAACGCTCGTCGTGCTTGCTGCACTTCGACACGGTGGAGGTGCACTTGCCCACCGGCTGGCCAAACTCGCTCGACGTGTTGGTCGGGATGAAGCAGAAGCCGCCGCAACAATCGATGCCGCTCGTGCAATCGACGCCATCTTTCTTGCACGGATCGAGCGCTGCGAACGCACGATGGTTGCCGGTACCGAACTCCTGGCCGGGCAAGTAGAACGCGGGGTGCGAGCGGTCGACGGTGTAGGTGCCATCGGGCGCGATGTCGACGGCGCTGCCCCAGAGCTGTCGCACCAGGCCCATGTTGCCGTAGTGACGGATCGCGTCGAAGAACACCCAGAAGTAGCCGCCGGCTGCGACCGGCGAGACCGTTGGGAAGTAGTTGTGGTGAAGGTCCTCGGCACCGAAGGGCAGATACGTCGTGCCGCTGTCGGCGTCGGCGACGGTCCTGTAGCCCATGGCTTGCGCCAGCACGACGGTACTGCCGGACGCCACGTCGGCCAGCGTCAGCTCTCCGAACGGGCTGCCGGTGGCTAGAATCCCGCTTAACAGACCACCAAGACCACCAAGACCACCGACCCCACCCTGCCCCGTGAGGTTCGAAGAATCAGTCCGCAGGAACACGATGCCCTTGCTGTCCGGCAAGAAGAACGGCCATGCCGGCGTGAGCTTGCTGTCCTGGTAGAGCATGCGGTAGGCGCTCGCGGTGTTGGTCGCGCCATCGAACTTCATCACCGCCAAGCCCAGACCCTGCGCGATGGCGAAGTCGGCGAAGACCAGCGCCTTGCCATCCATGGCGAAGGTCGGCATGAGCGCGCCGGGTGGGATGCCCACGCTCGGGATGACCGAGCCGTCATCCGAATTGATCAGCGTCGAATCGTTCGGGGTGTTGCCCGAATACATGTTCGAGTAGGCGATCTCCTTCGCGCCCGAGGTCGTGACGTAGCGCGAGCCATCCGGATACAGCCCGCCGTACGAGCCACGCACAGGCAGCGTCGTCGGCATGGGGTTCGGCCCGCCACCGGCTAGCAACTTGTAGGAGCGCCCGCCCCCGGTGCCCGTATCGGTCTGGTCGATCATGCGTGAGCCGTCGGCCGAGACCGAGTGACAGCCGTTGCACTCGCTGGTGATGAACGTCTCGACTTTGCCAGCCGGCGGGATCCGCAACACGATGCCCGGGCTCTGGCCCTGGCCCGCACCGCCCGCGAGCTTCGAGGTGTAGCTGTTGTAGTAGATCGAGCCCTTGATGCTGGCTTGTGCGATGACGATCTTCTGAACCGCGGGGCCGGTCGCTGTTCCCGCGGAGAGCACGCGTAGCTCGACCGTATACGGGTCACTCGTGCCGTAGGTGCGCTCGGAGGCTTGGTTCCACAGCGCTTGATCGAGCTGCAGCTGTCCCGCCGCCGTCGGCTTCAGACAGCCGAAGTACTCGAACGCCTGCGACTTGATGTGCAGATAGACGGCGTCGGTGGCCGCCGTGCCCGCCCCGTCCCACATCCACGTCGGCGCCAGCAGGCCGCGCGGAAACACCGTGCCGTCGTACGGGTACAGGTAGCGCAGCGAGCCCGCGCCGCTGGCCGCCTTGAGCGTCTTCACGTCGGCCGGACTCAAGCCGGCTGGATTGTTGGCGCCGCACTCGTCGATCGTGATGGGCTCGATGTGCTTGCCCGTCGGCGGCTTCGGAGTGCCGCCGTCGAGCACTGGCAGAGTTGGACCGACCCTACCGTCGGAATTGCCGAAGCCGTTGCCGCCGGAAGCGCCGGCGCTGCCCGAATCCGCACCTGTTCCAGCGCTCGGTTGCTGGTTGCCTGCCTTGCGCGCACCCCCACTGGCCGAGCACGCGGCGAGCATGACTGCCAACACCCGCATCCATGCGCAACTCGAGTGCAGAGACCTGCGCCGGTCCGCCGGCCTTGCCTGTGTCGATGTCTTCGCTTCCTGATCAGCCATCGAGAGCCCCTTGCGAGCAAACGGTTGCGCATCCCGACCTCCGTTGTGTAGCGCCAGGCCGACTCCGGCTCAACGGTGGCGCAAGAAGCATCGCACGACGACGCGAGTAAAACGTCGCCCGAGGGCAGACCTTTGCGAGCTGCTTCGTGTCTGGTTCGGCCGCGCCGCATTTGCTGGCAGCTGGCCGATGGTGTTGCTCGGGCGCTTGACCGCACACGTGTTGGCGCGACCTGTGATGGGCGGACAGGACATCCAAACCTGAAATTCCCCCTTCCGTCAAGGATGGTCCTGACCCGCGGAGCCACCGATGGGCGGTTCAGCAGCCTGAGCTCCCCGCCATAAGCCCTGTCCTCTTGCGCCAGCTACCGCGGCAACGGTCAGTCACTGCCCCACTGTACAGCTCGAACCCTCAGCGAACGCAGTGATGCCTCTGCTGCAGGTCGCGCGATGGGACCGTGGGAGCGTTGGGTGCGGCTTTCGCATGTTTCACCCCAGCGGCAGCGAGAGCTGCAGCGGCAGCGAGAGCTGCAGCGGTGCAGCACGTGGCTGTCGCGGGGGAGGTCTTGGGCCGAGGCCGGCGTGACGCGCTTCGTGACACCCGAAGGGGTGCGCGAGCACTCGCGCGATGGCCTCGGGCGTCTTGGCCACCTCGATGACGCGCAGGCGGCCCTGGCAGTGCTCGCACTCGAGCACATCCTTCGCGAACACATGCAGCATCAGAAGCGCCCATGCATGCCGTGACGGATGACGCGACTTGGTCGGCTCGTGCGGTGACTGCGCGACCGGTCGCAGTAGATCGCTCGGTGCAAACAGCGGGAGCTGCTCGGCGATTGGCTGCTCCACGGGCGTTGGCGCATGGCCGGGCACCACTTCGGCGCGATGCTTCGAGTGCGGGCCGAGGACACCTGCGTAACGAATTAGGTGAAAACGCGGAGGCGGGATGAGCGCGCAGAGCCGACCGATGAACGACAGTGGGTCCATGACGACCGCTTCGGACGCGCTTCGACGCGCTTCGCGATACCCGACGGGGTGTGATACCCGAAGGGGTGTGCCGTCGCTCCACGTGCGCTTGAGCGCGCAGCGCACGCGGCCGTCCGGTAGAAGCTCGAGGCGCTCGGTCGCGATCGGTGGTCGCGCGGTGTAGCGCAAGAGGCGCTCTAACTGGTTACGGTCACGGCCATCGATGGCTCGGTCGGCGTGGAGGTTGACACCTCGCACTTCGGCCACGAGCCCGGCGTTGCGTTTGCGAGGCCGGTCTGGTGGCAATCCGATAAGGCGCAACGTCGGCTGACCCGCACGCTCACCGAGCAGCTCTCGACCTGCTGCGGCGGCTTGGTAGCAAGAGCTGAGCGCGGCGTCTTGCGGGTCGACATTCTCGGCTGTGAGCACCCCTTCGGGTATCGCACCCCGTCGGGTATCGCGAAGCGCGTCGAAGCGCGTTGAAGCGCCGTCCTGCTCGTCTTCGAGCCATCGACCGGCTTTGCGCAGTACCTTCTCGATGCCAGCGGCGATGCGGCGCGCGACCTCCTGCACGTCGACCTCTGTGGGCTCGGGCAACGTGTGAAAGCGCAGCTCGCCGCTGTCGGCGGCGCGCAAGTAGACGCCATCAAGCACGATCGCGTGGGTGTGAACGTTCAAGCGTCTGGTAGAGCGCCGACTCTTCGGGCCGGTGCCGCTCGTAGTGCAGCGGTGAGGTGTGCGCGAGCGCGTGTGCAGGCAGGCCCATGCTCGGGCGTGCTGTGCAAGCGCGGGGCCTGCGCGTGCGGCAGCGCGAGGCGCGCGATCAGCAGGCGTTTGTCGCCGCTGCGCGCGCCGCCACGGTGGCGGGCGCTGGCGGATTGCTGGCGGGCGCCACCGGTGACAACCGGCCATCTGCGCGTGGACGAGCTGCGTCAACTGCCACGCAGCCGCGGCGTGTCAGCCCAGATTCGCTCGGCGTGCCGCGCGGCCAGGCCCAGCCCTATCTGGCGGCCTGCATCGACCTGCGGCCAGAGCATGCGCGCTCCGCCATCATGCTCGCAGAACTCAATGCCTACGGTGCCAGCGGCTGACGATGCTGTCGATGAGCGGCCGGCCCCCCGCAAAAGAACTGAGCCCCACGGCCACGCACGGCGGTCAGTCGCCGGCCGCGGAGAGGGTCACCCAGCGGGTCTGGCCCGGCTTGATGAACACGTAGCGGACGCTCAGCTCGTCGCCCCGCCGCAAGCGTAGCTCGTGGCGCCCGGCCGAGAGGGCCAGCGTCAGCGGCGGACGACCCAGCTCGTGCTCGCCATCGCTGATGCTGGGCGGCGGCCCCGCACCCTCGAAGTCCACGACGAACAGACCCTGATCGCCACGAACCTCCACGCCGCGCGCCTTGTCGACATACGGCAAGACCCGCCCGAAGCCCGAGGCGTCGCTCGAGCTCGGCTGGTCCGGCCCCGCCGACGCGGGCGGTGCAGTGAGCGACGAGGGCTGTGCAGCGGGCGGTGGCCCGACCGACGGAGAGCTCGAACGAACCCCGGCTGGCTGTTCGGCCACCGCGTACGAGCCCCGTGTGCGCTGTGCGCGCTCGAGCTGCTGCCAGCCGAAGTAGCCGACGAGTATCAGCGCCGCCGCCGTCAGCAGCAACGCCAAGCCATCCCGCCCTGCGCTCGCCCCGGGCGGCAGCGTCGGCAATTGACCGAGCAGCGGGGCGTCGTCGTCGGGGTCCGCCGTGATCTGCGGCTCGCGCGCAAGCGTGGGCTCGACCTCGAGCGTTGCAGCTGCCCGCTCGGCAGCGACCTCCGGGA
>DASVHQ010000389.1:0-11204 GCA_036382515.1 Polyangiales bacterium
GCTCGCGCCAGGCCGTGTATTGGGTTGCGCGAGCTGCGACTTGCAGCAGGACGACTCCGCCCAAGGCGATGCGCAGCAGCGCATGACTGGCGATCACGGGTGTGGTTTGCGGCTCTTCGATTTCGATGCTCGCCATATGAATGCTCCGCCGCACAGCCAAGCAGGAAGCGGGCCAGACTCGTCACCCTGCAGTATCGCAGGGTTTTGTCGCGACGACGCGCGCGGGCCGAACGCCAAGTTGTCACGCAGCGGCAGGACGGCACGCGAGACCGCCCCGCGCTCTGCGCCCAAATTCCGTGACGGAGCGGTCAGGACCTCGCGACGCGGCGCGACACTGCGTCGAGCCCGGTACGTCGCCGCTGGTGCTACGCTGCGCGCCTGACGCAGGTGTTGCATCGATCTACAAATGCAGCTGGGCGGCTTGAGAACCATATGAGTAAGAAGAGACCCGAGCGCAAGAAGCGACCGCCAGCATTCCAGCGACGTCAGGAGCCGCGCGATTCGCAGGTCTCGTTCTGGGTGGTCGCCTTTCTGGATCTGTTGGGGTACAGGAAGGTTCTAGACAAGCTCGACGCGTACCCGCCGCGTGCCGAAGGCTTCGACATGTCGGAGCTTGAGGCCGCGTACAGACGCGCGGTTCGAGTGCGAACGCGACTGCTCGGTCACATGAAGCAAGCGCTGAGCGGAGACCGTTCGGGTCCGCTGCCGGAACTGCCAGGAATGCCACCGGTCTCGGACGAAGTGAAAAGGCTTGTTCTGAAGTCGCGACGCTTCGAGGTCGTGCATGCGCCCGGACCTGATCACGTTGTCCTGGCCTGCTCAATGGCACCCGCCGAAAACCATTTTCCCATGCGAGCGCTCGCAACGCTCTTGACCGCGACCGCGATTGGGATGTTGGTGCAGCTGATGATCGGCTCACACGATGAGGAGGATGGTCTGCCGATTCGCGGCGGAATCGACCTCGCGCCCGGATCACTCGTTGATGGATTCTTGTATTCGCCTGCGCTTACGCGCGCATACGAGCTCGAAAGCACGAAGGCGGTGTACGCACGCGTGCTCATAGGTGAACGCGTGCAGAACATGTTGCAGACGACGGTCAAGGATGGCCAATCGACGGAAGAGGCCAGGATAACGCGCGAACTTGCGTCGCAAGCGCTGCGCATGCTCCACGTGGACAGCGACGGGGCCACTGTTCTCGACTTCTTCGGCGAGGAAATGCGCGGATCTGTCGCGTTCGCTCCCGACGTGCAGGAGATTGCGCAGAAAGCATGGATCTTTGTGGTGGGTGCGGAGCGACGAGCGCGCACGCAAGGCAACTATCACGTGGCTGCCAAGTACGCGTGGCTCGTGGACTACATGCGGCCACGCCTACATCTGTGGGGAATAGAAGCGTGACGTTTGCACGCGCGTAGGAAACTCGAATGGGGTAGTGGCCCCGGCGAGTTCACATAACGCCCGAACCACGAAGTTGATCTTGTGGCCCTGCTCACCCGCTCTGCCGTTCCCTGCCGCCGCAGATGCGGCGTGCGCGCTCGGCGATCGGGAGGCCGCTGCAAAGCACATCGCAGCGGCGCGCGCGGCTTCGCGCGGTGCACCCGCGGCTCCGAGCTTGGCGTTGGACAAGCTCGAGCGCGTGGCTCGGCGGGTGGCCGATTCGTAGGCGTTGAGCGAATTCATCGCGACTCCTCGAGCACTCGCGCCGCTACCGCAGCCGACGGGCTCTTCCGCACTGACCGGCTGCGCCGGCTGATGATCAGCTCGGCCACCACGACGTTGATCGTCCACGCCAAGGTCATCAGTACATCCCGCGTCAGCCCACCGCTCTTGCCCGTGATGAGCATCCACGGCAAGAGCACCAGCACCTGTGTGCCCGCGCCTTGGCCGAGCGCGTATGCACGAATCATGAAGGCCTCGTGACGTGCGACGTTGCGACGTCGGATGCTCGTCACACCGAGAACGATCGACGCAACCATTCCAGCGCCCACGGTCAAGCGCACGCCGTAGAGCAGTGGTCCCTGAAGGGCGGGCGGGATTCGGTAGAATGCGGTCATCCACATGCCGGTGGCTCCGGCCATCAGGCCACACAGCGCGAGCACTCGGCCCCCGCGGCGATGCGCGCCGGGCCAGCGCGTCCGGAACGCGGGCGTAAATTGGAACGCACCGAGTAGGCAGTAGAGCGTGGCGCAGATCACGTGGATCACCACGGCGGTCGGCGCGTGCAGGAACCTGGCGTTGTCGGGCGTGACAGCCGTGCGGCCCGAGACGCTGATGAGTCGCACGATCCCGCCCAGGGTGGGGACGAGGCTGAGCGTGAGCAGCAGCGCGGGGAGCTTGAAGTCGGCTTTGGTGAGCTTTCGGGCCATGATCGGGATCTCCTGTTTGCGCGTCAGCTGACTCAGAGCTCGAATGCCATCATCGAGCCAAACGAGGGGAAGTGAAAACGCGAGCCGTCGAGCTGCTGGACGGTGCCTTCGACGCCGATTGCGAAGCGCTTGCTGAAGCGGAACACGACGCCGAGTCGGCCCATCGTCGCGAAGGCGTTGTGGTCGTTGTCGGGGAGCCAGCCGTAGCCGAGGCCCACGGAGGCGTAGGGCTCGACGGGTCCGATCGGGACCATCAGGCGCAGCGTCGGCATCATCGTGACGCCGAACAGGTTCTTCGCGTAGTAGCCGCCGACGCGGCCACCGGCGCTCAGGCGTGCAGCACCGAGATCGAGTGTGTACTTGACCTCGGGATCGACACCGCCACCGAAGTGGTAGGCGCTGGTCGGAAAGAGCACGACGGGCGTGAAGTTGATGCTCCAGCCGGAGTGGTTCTGTTCGGCAGCTGCAACGTGTGGCAAGAGCAGGAGCACGGCGAGGGTGGCGATCGAGGTGAGGGTGCTGAGGGTTTTCATGACGTCTTGTTCTTTCGGAAGGGGTTGTTGGTTTGGAGGGCGAGAGAGTCGAAAGCGAAGTCGCAGGCGACGGTGAGCACGGGGCGGTTCGCGGAGCGCACGAGCTGGTCGGCCACGGAGCCGAGCCCTGCGCTGCGACCGTGACCCGCGCCCTGGCGGCCGATCACGATCAGGCTGGCGCCGACCTCGGCCGCGACGTTGTCGAGCTTCGTCCAGGGCTTGCCGCTGCGCAGGACGCCGCTGAGCTCGACACCGCGGCGCTGATGCCGGGCCACGACCACCGACAGCGCTTCATCGCACTGGACCAGACGCCGGTCGTCGAGGTCGTCGGGGCCGAGCTCGCAGACGTGGACCAGGGTGATGCGCGCCGATGCGGCGAGCGCGAGCTCGATCGCCAGCTCGAGGGCGTGTTCCGCGCACTCGCTGAAGTCGGTGCCAGAGACGAGCTGTCGAAGGATTTGCATGGACTCACCATGCCGAGAGCCCGTGTGCAGCGCTGCCAGGTCCGTGTTGGATCTGGGCCGGCGGCGTCCAATCCGTGTTGGATCGGCGCGTCGTGGTCGATCACGAGCGCTCGCGTCGCGGGGCTGTCCGCGCTAGAAGTGCCGGGCGATGGTCGTTTTTCCGCCGTTTCGACTGGATAACGACGAGGGGCAGCTTTGGAAGGGCGAGGCCTTGCAGGTCCTGCGTCGAAAGCCCTTCGCGATTCTGAGCTACCTGGCGGCGCATCCGAAGAAGCTGGTCACGCAGGACGAGCTGCTGGCGCAGGTTTGGCGCGGCGCGGTGGTCAGCGACAGCGCCGTGCGCAGTCATCTGCACGAGCTGCGGCAGGTGCTGGGCGAGGGCGTTATCGAGACGGTGATCGGGCGCGGCTATCGGTTCGTGGCCGAGCTCTCGGACCACGTCGTCGTGCCACGCAGCTCAGAGATCAGCCGCATCGCGCGGGTCGATCCGTTCGTGGTCGGTCGCGATGCAGAGCTGGAGCTGCTGCGTGCGGCGCTGGAGCGTGCGTGTGCCGGACGGCGTCAGCTGTGCTTCGTGACCGGCGAGCCCGGGATCGGCAAGTCGACGCTGGTGCGCACGTTCCTGGCGGGCCTGGATCCGCGCACGGTGATCGTGGGGCGCGGCGCGTGCTTCGAGCAGCACGGCACACCCGAGCCGTACCTGGCGATCATCGAGGCGCTCGCTGCGCTCACGCGCTCGGCCCGTGGTGCACAGACGCTTGCCGCGTTCGTGCGCTATGCGCCGACGTTCGTTGCGCAGCTGCCGCACCTGATCCCGGACGGGCAGCTGCCCGAGGTCGCGCGCCGCGCGGCGGGTGGCAACGAATCGCGGCAGCTGCGCGAGCTGAGCGAAGCGCTCGAGGCGCTGTGCTCGCAGGATCCGCTCGTGCTCGTGCTCGAGGACTTGCAGTGGTCCGATGTCGCGACCATCGATCTGGTGTCGCTCTTGGGTCAGCGCCAGGAGCGCGCGAAGCTGCTGGTGATCGGGACCTCGCGCCACGCGGAGATCCAGAGCCCGGATCACCCGCTCAACCGCGTGATGCGCTTGCTCGTCGCACGCTCGGGCGCGCTGGCGATTCAGGTCCCGAAGATCAGTGTCGCGGCGGTGCAGAGCTTCATCGATCGGCGTTTTCCGGGTCATGCGTTTCCGCAGCAGCTGACGGAGCTGGTCGCGAAGATCACCGGTGGAACGCCGCTGTTCATGGTGTCGCTGCTCGACGAGCTGGCCGGTCGCGGGATGCTGGCCGAGCGTGAGGGCCGCTGGACGCTGACCGTCGCGATCGACGAGGTGCAGGCGCACAGGCCCGCCAGCGTGAAGCAGCTGATCGACATGCAGCTCGATCGCTTGTCGGCGACGGAGCAGCGCGTGCTGGAAGCCGCGAGCATCGTCGGTGCGGAGTTCTCGACCAGCCTGGTGGCTGCCGCGTTGGAGCTCTCGGTCGAGCACGTCGACGACACGTGCGATGCGCTGTTGCGCCGATCGCTGTTTCTGCGCGCGGAGCCCGACGATCGCTATGGCGTGACGCATGCGCTCATCCAGGAGGTATGTGTAGAGCGCAGCAGTCCAGGGCGGCGTCAGCGCTGGCATCGACTGGTCGCCGAGGCGATCGGGCGCGACCCGCGTGCCAGCGAGCAGTCACACCTGCTCGCCAAACACTTCGACGCGGCGGGCGATGCGGCGCGCGCGGTGCCTGCCTACTCGGCCGCTGCGCGTCAGGCCGGCCTGCGCAACGCAGCCTCCGATGCCGTCGCTCTGTGCGCACGCGCGCTGCACCTCTTGCCGCGCCTGCCCGAAGGTCGCGAGCGCGACCGGCTCGAGCTCGCGATTCACGGGACGATGTGTCGACAAGTCAGCTCGAACACGTTCAGCGCGGCCTTCGCCGGGCGTGAGCCGCTGGCGGTCTACATGCGCGCGATCGAAATCGCACGCTCGCTCGACGATGCTCCGTCCCTGTACTCGGCGATCACGCATCTGTGTAACTACAACATGATCATCGCGCAGTACGCTCGCTCGGCGCCGCTGATCGCGGAGCTCGAACAAATCGAGCAGGCGCACGAATTGGATCCGGTGCTGTTGCACGGCGGGATCTTTACCCGCGCGTACACCGCGTTCTTCCGGGGCGACCTTGGCAGCGCGCTTTCGCTGCTCGAGCGCCTCGCGCCTGCGGAGCCCACGGCGTCCGTGTTTCGCGACAACCTCCCGGGTCGGGCGCTGGCGTTGGGCCATCTCGCCTGCGTGCGCTGGGTCGTCGGCGATGCCGACCGCGCGCTCGAGGAAGCAACAGCGACGATCGAGCTCGCGGACAGCCTGAAGATTCCGATCCTGCAGGCGCTCGGGCACGTGGTGCGCGCGCGGCTGCGCTACCTGCGTCGCGATCCGCTCGCGGTCATCGAGCACGAGGCGCAAGAAGCGGTGCGCGTGGCCGCTTTGGACCTGGGCCTGCACACCGAGGCGCGCGCGTTTGCGCTGTGGACCGAGGCGCAGCGCGGTCCGCTGGAGCTTACCGCGATTCAGCCGCTGCTCGATGGCCTGCGCCAGCGCCTCCACGAAGTCTCGACCTGTTCCACGCTGGTGGCGCAGGTGCTGATCGACGCGCTGCGTGTCTGCGGTCACCTCGCGCAGGCGAGGCAGCTGACCGACGAGATCATCGCGTTTGCGCTGGCGCACGACGAGCGCGTGTACCTGCCCGAGCTACTGCGCATGCGCGGCGAGCTGCGCGAGGGCACGGAGCCCGCGGCGGCGAGTCGGGACTACAGCGAGGCTGCCGAGCTCGCGCGCGCGACGGGAGCGCGCAGCTTGGAGCAGCGGGCAATGGCCAGCCTGGCGAAGCTCGAAGCTGGCGCAGCACGCTAGGCTTGCGTGTTGGCAGCTGCGACCAGACGCGCGGTCTCGGTCCACAAGCGTTCCGCGAGCACGTCGTCGAGCGCGGCTGGGCTGGGCTGCTTCTCCTTCGCGTCCACGAAGTAGCGACCCGAGATGTTCGCCGCTTCGGGCGCGGTCGCAAGGTACAGCGAGGTTCGTGCGCCGCGCTCGGGCGACTTGAAGAACCACTTGGCCATCAGCCGGATTGGCGCGGAGTAATCTCGCGCAAGCTCGGTCGCGATCACACCGGGGTGCAGCGCGTTCACCACCACGCCCGTGCCTTCGAGCCGCTTCGCCAGCGCGTGAACGAACAGCATGTTCGCGAGCTTCGAGCGCGGATACGAGCCGGTCCAGCTCTTGTCCATCGCGAGGTCGGCGAAGTCGAACTTCCCGCTCGGGTGTATGTTCGAGGACACCACCACGATGCGCGAGGGCGCTGCAGCTCGCAGCAGCGGCAAGAGCAGCTCGGTGAGCAGGAAGTGCCCGACGTGATTCACGCCGAAGTCCATCTCGAAGCCATCGGCGGTCAGCTGCCGCGTGGCCGTCATGACGCCGGCATTCGCCACGAGCACGTCGAGCTGTTTGAACTTCGCGCTGAACGCCGCTGCGAACGCGCGCACCGACGTGAGCGAGGCCAGGTCCAGCGGCATCACGTGCAGGTCCTTCGAGCCGGTGGTCGCTGCGATCTCGTTGCGAGCCGCCGCGCCTTTTTCAACGTCGCGGCAGGCAATCACCACGCTCGCACCACGCTGTGCGAGCCCTGCGACGGTGGCCTTCCCGATGCCGCTATTGCCGCCCGTGACGATGCAGATCTTGTCTTTCATGATGCCCCACGTATAGCGCGGCAACGGCAGTCACGGCTGCGTTCATTTCCGGGACGGCGGCAGCGCGCCTACATCGCTAGGCCCGGCTCTCCAGCGCGTACCGCTGACTCAAGCCGGCGCGCGTAGGGAACTCGAAGGGGGTATTGGCCCCGGCGAGTCTACAAATGGCCGAACCACAAAGTTGATTTTGTGGCCCTGCTCACCCCTTCTCCCGTTCTCTGCCGCGGCAGAAGGGTCCACTCTTGGCTCTGCGATGACCGCGTGCAGGCAACGCAGAGTCGTCGTCCGGTCGCGTCCGCTCGTCCGCCCGAGCACTTCGCTGGCTGCGCCTTCGATGTTGCGTGGCGCAGGCACGTCTAGGCTGGAGCGCTTCGTCGTCGGTCGCCGTCAGCTGAAATCAATATCTAAGGGTCCTCATGTGAAAGGCTGATGGACTCCGACGACGCGCGCTGCCACAGCAGTGCAACCCGCGACGCGGTCTCGCGCAGTCTCTGGAGCCCAAGCTGGTATGGGCTGGGGCCTTGGTGCCAGCTGCAATGCGGGTCTGCTCCGCAATGAGGAGCATCCATGTAGCCGCCACAGTCCGCAGGTGTTCCGAAGCACCTCCAGCTGTACACGCAACCTGCTTCGGAGATGCAGGTTGCAGCGTCGCGATTGCAGAGCGGCACGGAGGCGTCAGCGGCGGCGCAGGCGGTTCCACCGTCCGACCACTCGCAGTGCGCGAACTTCTTGCAGTCGCTGCGTGAGACCTTCGTTGAGCAAAGGGCAGCGTCACAGCGCATGCCCCACTGGCAACCGGCGATGGCAGTGCAGGTCTTTCCGAGAGGCGCGTCACGCGCCGCGATCAGGGTGAAAGCACTGCAGCTGTTTGCACCGAGGGTCAACAGTTCGCAGCGCTCATGCCGACAACCGAGGAAGAGGGGAAGCAGAATAGCGGCGCCGAGAGCCATCAGGCCTTGTCGGGTTTGCATCTCTCTCAGACCCCCTGCCGGGAGTGGCCTTCTGCGAAGACCCGATCTAGGTCGGTAGGTGGCGCGGCACGCGGTCCCGCGACATCCGTTTGCAGCGTATCACAACTCGTCGCGGTCCCGCGAAAGCCGAGCGTTCGGGTGGCGCGAGGCGGGTCTTCGTCAGCTGCAATCGACTAGTTAGCCCCCGCCTTGGCGTCAGGCCGAGCAAAGACGACGGGGTAGTCGACTATCAGTGGGCGCTCAGCAGTTGTCCGCTCAAACCGAAGGCTGCGCACGACTTCGGAGATGCAGCACTCGAGCGCCTTCACTCCCGTGGTGTTCGAGCGGACTCCAGCCTTGTCTACGAGACCTTCCGGCGTCAGAAGGAATACAACTTCAACGGTTCCACGAGCGTCGGGCCATCCACTGAGCGCGTCTGCGTAGCATCTGCGGAAGTCAGCTTGATGCGCCGCGAGGGTTCGGCGGGTCTTCGCCTTGATCTCGGAACTCAGCTCTTCCGCCAGCGGCATCCGAGATTTGACTGGCCAGGTTGGCGCTTGCTTTGTGGCGGTGCTTTGTCCCGGGCTGGCGCACACACCTCCGTACTTCCTGTCGTACTCCATCCGGAGATGAGCCAACTCCGCACCCAAGCAGCCGGAAGCGCCGACGCAAAGCCAGCCAGCGAGTACTGAAGTTGTAACCGCGCTCATTCTTCGTCTGCCGGGCGAACGGCTCTCGGCATCTGCGAAGACCCGCTCACGCCGGCAGGTTGCGCGACCGCAGGCCCGCCACTTCGCAGGCAGTCTATCACGGGCCCTCGGGGACCCGTGAGCGCCGCGCTTTCAGAAGACGGTTGCGGGTCCTCGTCAGCTGCAAATTCGAGTTGGCCCGTCCGGAGGTTGGCATGCGGTCGCGGGCGTGCACACGTTCGTGAATCAATCGTGCCCGCCGTCGCTGATGTCGGTGCCGCATTCGGGCGTCGTCGTGTCGTGCACAGGGCCAAGCTCATCCGTGAGCGGACACTCGGTCCACCCGGGACCGGGCAGGGTCGGCATGATGATGCGGTACGGGACGCCGTTTCGCAGGTAGCACCCGAGTCCGAGTGGGCTAGCATCGTACTCATGCGTGAGGCTCAAACACTTGACCAGCGCGAACTCCTGAGCGAGGCACTGCATGGTCACGTCGAACTTCTGTGCCGTGAACGCAACGCAACCCGAAGGGCACCCACCGTCAACGACGGGGCATCCGAAATCGGGGTCCAGACCGGCGTCGGCAGCGGTGATCCGTCCGGCATCGTTGCTGCGAGGCCGATTGCCTGCGTCGCCTGTCGCGACATTCGCGGGTGACGAACTGCACGCAACGATTAGCGAGAAGAAAAGCGCAACAGAGCATCGTGAGCCGATCATCTTCTCTCCTCATGTGACACCGGGTTCGCGGATGGTGCCGGCGTCAGCTGCAGCTACTCGGCATCGGTAGCCATCCCAGCATCAAGACCCGCGCCCGCGTCCTGGTGCGCACCGCACCCTTCGATATCCCAATACGTTGTGCGTGCGGCCCCGCCCAGGTGTCAGAGCACGAGGCGGTGTCGGATCCCGCGTACCCTCCGGTGGCGGCCCCGTGCCTGTCGAACACGCAGTTGTAGGCCAGTCCAGTCGACTCTGCGAAAAGCACTTCGCTTCCTCCACAAGACGTGCAGTACGTCGCGGCCGCTCGATCACCCTTTGACTTCGCTTGGTCTATCGCCCTGCTGATGTCGCCCGGCTTCCCGGTCCCGCACAGCAGCGGAAGCTCGGCGCGATAGCAGTACGGCGCGCTCACGTGCGGCACCTGCGCGGCGTCCAACGTTGTACTGGCATCGCTCGCCGGTGTGCGTCGAGAGGCCGAGTCCGCGGCCGACGAAACTGGATCGGCGCCAGCGCATGCCGCACCCACGATGACTGCCAGAGCAAGCGAGCCGACGAGGCGAGGGTCCATGCGGGGCATCACTGCAAAGAGCATGCCCGCAACGGGCGCATCCGCTCCGTCGTTCCCTGTCGGACCGCGTGCCAGACTGTGCCGTAACCGTTCGTCTTCGTCTCCGTCCGCCCAACGGCTTTGACCTTCAGCCAAGACCCGCCCGAGGTCGGTAGGTGGCCCGGCCGCAGGCCCGCGAGCGCCGAGGGTTTCTGGTGGCGCAAGGCGGAGCGTCGTCAGCTGCAAGCTCTAGTCGGGCGGTGCTCTCGTCACTCCGGGGTTGGAGCAATCGAGTCGGCTGCTGGATCGCGTACGCCAGGCCGACGCTCAGCCCGTTCGCTGCGCCCAAGATGGCCAAGTTCTGGTTGTTCCAACGGACCCGAAACCACTTCTTCAGCACGAACAGCTCGATGATCGAGTTGACCAGCACGGCGAGCAAGTCTTTGCAACGACAGGATGCCACGCCTGCAAGCGATTGCGCGACGCGCGGTCGTAATCTCGCGGAACCTCGAGGTTGCTTCCAGGCTTACGCACGCAACTGCCTGCTCAAGGCGATAGGCATGCCCGCAAAGTGGCTGCGATGTCTATGCCATTGCCCCGGGCAGCTCGCCCGTCCGGTGCTAAGTCGCCAGCTCGGAGGACACTTCATGCCCACAATCCCCTCCCTTGCGCGCGCCTCGACCGGTTGCGGGTGGGGGCTTTTGGCTGAACGCGTTTTGTGATCGTCTGTGCGGGCGCGACAGAGCGCTGCCGGAGGCGAGATGCGCGAGAGCGAGCTGAAGAAGTTGATCGTCGAGGAGTTCTTGGCGTTCGTGGAGGACCCGCGAGTCGAGCGAACGCGCAAGCATCCGTGGGATACGCTGCTGGTGATCTCGCTGCTTGCGGTGATCAGCGGCGCCGATAGCCAGCACAGCGCGCGCCTCGTCCTCGCTCCACCGTGTCCAGCCGCGACTTCGTGCCTCGTCCTTCGCTCGCCTGCGCATCTGGGCCTCCAGCGCGTCACGCTACGCGGCCAGGTCGGGTTAGCGATAGACGCCGTTCGCGGAGGGGCTACGGTGTTTCCGCTGGCACGCGCTCGGTGGAAACGACCAAGGGCGTGCTCACAACGCTCAAGATCATGCCGCTGCCGGAAGCGGTCTCGATTCCCTTCTTCAGCCAACACCTAAAAGACGGAGTCTTCGATCCGAGCGACGCGCAGGCCAAGGCCGTGACCGA
>DASVHQ010000390.1:0-3823 GCA_036382515.1 Polyangiales bacterium
GCCGCCAAGGGCTTGCCGCGACGAAACGTGACTTGAAGGTAGCGGTGTTTCATGGCGTGTCCAGCTGGTAGGCGGTGATCACAAGCAGCAGCCCAGCGAGCGCATCCGGTTCAGCGCGGCAAGCCGCGAACAGTTCTACGTGTCGGCGAGGCGCGGACCGAGATCCGTCCAGGTCTTCACCGATGACAAGGCCGAGCTCGCGCACGCCATCGAGCGCAGCGGCGCACGGGCGGCCGCGAGCGAAGTCGCGAGCCGTCGTTGATTGACAATCATTGCCAATGACGTTACAATCGCTTGTATCTACACAGGAAATCGGAGCATCCCATGCCGACACGCAATGTCAATCTGACCGAAGAACTCGATAGCTTCATCGCGGCCAAGGTGGCGTCGGGCAAGTATGAAAACGCCAGCGAAGTAGTGCGGGCTGGCTTGCGGGTGCTCGGGGAACAGGAAGAAGCACGGCAAGTGTGGCTCGCTTACGCGCGCAAGGAAGCGGGCGCCGCGTTCGCCGCGCTCGATCGTGGTGAAGGCGTCACGACGACGGCGAACGAACTGGTGGCGCGCCTTGATGGCAAGGTGCGATCACACGCGCGCAAGAGGCCGTAGTGCCCTCGATCGTTTGACGTGGCCTAGGCATGGCTCACTGTCCCGTACGACGCTTGGCCCGACGCTTCATGTGGGCGACGACCGTTTCATGCGAGTGCACACGCCCGGCCTCGGAGTCGGCAAGGCCGGCCTCGACGGCCTGAACGAAGCGGGCCTGTTCGGTTAACTCGTCGAACCGCGCCGGAGAGAGCAACACGCCTGCCGCTTTGCCATTCTGCGTGATGACGAGTGGTTGGCCGGAGTCGGCAACTCGACGCAGCCAGTCTGCGGCCTGAGCTTTGAAATCGCTGACTGGGACGATGCCTTGTGAGATTCGGAGCGCACGCATGGGACCTCCAACGGTCTGAATATAGACCGCTAGCGGTCCGGTCGCATGCGGGCGTCTTCTCCGGTCTCTCGTCCGCCCAACACGGCTTCTCGACCCTGCCGCGACTGATCTTGGTCTCCATCACGCGAGCTGGGCGCATGCGACCGCGCTGGCACAGGACACGCCGTGCGAGAATCAGGCGCTGTGCGGCCACGGTGGCGACGCCGCGGCCCGGCCCAACTTGGTGCGAAGCTCAGCCCGAACTTGGTCTCGGCCTCGGGCCGAACATGTAAACGGGTCATCGACGCACAGCACGTGGTCGAGCAAGAAGTTCTTCCCGCACCGGCCTCTAGCCCGTTCGTCCGAGAGTCCGCACAGAAATCAGGTCTTGATCTCCAATCGCGCGGACATCTTTCGTGGAGAGTTCTACGAGTGCCTGCGTCCGACCCGATGCGCGAACGAACTCGACCTCGAGCCCGTCGGGCTCATAGACCTCGACGACTGCACCAAGATCGCCGCGTCGGAGACCGTGCTCCGGAATGTCACGATCGAGAACCACGGTGTCGAGGGCGGCGAACTTCACAATGTCTCTCCTGGATACGCAGTGACGAACCGTGGAGTCGTCTCACCATGTTTCACGATCCACACAGTCGCCACCACCGCCGACTTCCCCGACGCTCCAGTGAGCGTAGCAGAAACCTCGTACTTGTTCCCGAACCGGCTGAACTTGCCTTCGACGGCGGCACGCGACCGAACGATGACAAGCAGATCGCGCTGCAATTCCGCCCAGTTCGCTTCGGTGTATCCGAGAGACGCGAAGAACACGGATTTGAACTTGCCGACCGGATGAGTCGATGAAACCAGGTAGTCCCGTACCTTCTCCGGTTCGACGACCGCAAGCTCTGCCCCAGGGATCTTCACGTCTCGTTCTCGTTCCGGCCAACGGCTCTCGGCTTCAGTCAGCTATAGCCTGTGTGAGGCTAGGGGAAAAGAAGACACAGCCGGGTCAGCTCCCACACGGCTTCGATGCGCTCGGCGGCAGTCGCCGCTCCGAGCGCCGCGCGCGACCGCGAACGTCTTTGGCCGTTGCTGCTGTGGGCGGCGGCCGCGCTCGGGTTCGCGCTCGGGCGCGTGCCGTACGACGACGAGTGGTTCTCCATTGGCTTGGCCTTCGAGCGCGATCCGCGACGCTTCTGGAGCACGACGTGTGGCCGCGTCTGCTGGCGCGCTTTGGATCACCGCTCGCCTCGTGCGCACGCAGCTGTCGCTGCCCATCGGGATCACCTTCGCCACCGGCGTCGGGTTGATCACAAACGCCTTGCGTGCGCCCCGAAGCAGCACCGGGTACGCGAGGGGACGCTGGCGAACCAGACCGACCACGCGATCAAGCTCGGCCTTGAATCGCTGCGCAAGCTCGAAGTCTTTCGTGTGGTACCAAGGGCACGCTTCGAGCGCGTCCGCGCGCGCTTCGATCCGAAAGATGGCGCTCTTCATGTCAGCTGCGCGTCATCTCGTCACGGACCTGTTCCCAGGGAACGCCCACGGGGCCCTCGCGATCCAGTCGGTCTAGACGATTCTCGAGCTCGACGCGCTGCTCATCCGTGAGAGGAATGCCGTCCGGCTCGCGACTGAGGCTCTCCCAGATTCGCTCGAGAAGCTCGAGGCGCTCATCGCGCGAAAGCTGATCGATATCGACGGTGCTGGATCTCGACATTGACAAAGTATCCCACATGCTCAAAACGAGCGCCAGCGCACAGCAACATGGTGACTTCTGAGTGTACTCGCACGAGCGAATGCCCTGCCGCACGCGACAACGCTGGCACAGGACACGCCGTGCGAGAATCAGGCGCTGTGCGGCCGCACTAGCGGTGAACCGCGCGCACGGGCACGGCGTGCTTCCAGAGCAGGCGCACAGGCCGTACGAGATAGTGCAGCGGCGCAAGCGCTGGCGGCAGTGCGACTGCATCCCATTCGAGCGGAGTTGGCCGCAGCACCACGTCGTGCAAGAAGTGCAGGCGATCGCTGCTGCGTTGCATGGCGCGGAAGTAGAGCAGACCCACGCTGCGTTCGGTGAGCGAGAGGCTCGCCGGTGACGGTGCCAGGTGACGCTGTCGAATGGCCGAGACTATGTGTGCCACCTCGGCGTCAGCCTCGCCGCGTCGCAACGCGGCCACCGGCACCGGGGCGCCAAGTAGCTCGTGCGCGAGCGCGAGGCCCACGTCCACCATGCGTCGCGGCCCCCTCGGCGCCGACCACGCGAGCACTGCATCCCAGTCGAGCGCGGGCTTGCGGCGCAAGAGCTCCGCGACGTCGGTCAACCAACCAAGGCTCTCCCAATCGTGCTTCATGCCGTGGAGCAACAAGAAGAGCAGCGTTGGCTCGTCCCCGAGAGTTGGCACTTCGGCAGCCCCGATGCGCACCGTCTGGCGACGCGCAAACACGCCATCGCGGCCCGGTGTGAACGAGTAGCCTCTCGGCATCAAACACCAGTGCAGATCCACCAGGCGACGACCGTCTGCGTGGCGGAACAGGTGCTCGGTGCCAAGGCGCACGAGGCGCGCTTGCCATGCCGGAGAGAGCTTGAACTGCGGCGCGTAGCCACGCGACTCGAGCAGCTCGCTGGCCGCCGCCACCGCTGCCGGTTCCACCAGCAGGTCGATATCCGAGAACGTACGCAGACCAAAGTCTCCGTAACACAGCGTTGCAGACACTGGACCCTTGATGGCCAGCGCGGAAACACCCACGGCGCGCAGCGCATCGAGCACCGCAACCATCTCCGAAGCTTGCGCGAGACTCGCAACGACGCTGTGCTGAGTTGCGGCCTTCAGCTGCGCCAAAAGCTCGGCAGGACACTCATCGAGCGCCAGATCGTGCAAGTGCCGGCACAGCAATGGCGTGAGGCCATGACGG
>DASVHQ010000391.1:0-4557 GCA_036382515.1 Polyangiales bacterium
ATTCGACACGCCTTCCAAGGCACAGCTTTGCGTCGAAGAAGTCGGACATCATCTCTTCGATCATGCGCTTGGACATGTGGTACTGACCGCTGCACACCGCGATCATAGCCTGCAGGCGCGGTCCAAAGTTGCCCGTGGGCACACCGACTGGCAGCTCAGCACGCGTGTATATCTTGCAGCTCTTACAGAACAGCGAGTGCAGCCAGTAGCTTCACCGCTCGGCAAGACTGACCCACGTGTGCTCTCGAGAAGTGGCCCAGGCTGCGGTGGCGATTTCATGCGGAGCCGGCCGCTGCTGAAGGCGTCTGCGCGACGGAGCAGGCGCGCCACGCGAGCCTGCGAGTCAGGCCGGCGCGGCGGGTGATGCAGTCGATGGGGCGGGTGGTGATCAGGTTTGCGGCGCGCGCAGGGACTGGCCCTCGATGCGGATGGTGTGGCAGCGATGGCGCAGTCGGTCGAGCAGTGCGCCGACCATTTCCTTCTGACCGAGGAAGCCGTACCAGTCGTCGTAGTCGAGGTTGGTGGTGATGATGGTGGCCTTCTTTCCGTAGCGCTCCTCCATGAGCTTGAAGAAGATGTTGCTCTGCTCGGGACGCAGGTTGAGGTATCCCATCTCGTCGATGAGCAAGAGGTCCACGCGCATCAGGCGGTCGATGAGCGCGCGCGAGGAGTGGTCGGCCAGGCTCTTGTACATGTCGTCGAAGAGGTCCTGGGCCTTGACGAACAAGCCGCGATAGCCGCGTTGCAACGCGCGCAGCAGGATGGCGGCGGCCAGGCCCGTCTTGCCGACACCGGTACCGCCGATGAAGACCAGGTTGGCGGCGCGCGCGATGAAATCCAGCTCTGCCAGTTGCTCGATCTGAGGCTTATCGACGCCGGGCTGCTGTGTCCATGGAAAGCTCTCCAGCGACCAGCGCTCGGGAAGGCCGGCGCGCTCGATGCGGTACTCCAGAAAGCGCGCTTGCTGATCCTGGTACTCCTCGCGTAGCAAGCGCGCCATGAAGTCGCTGTAGCTGGGCTTCTTGTTTTCGGCGCGCGCCAGCTCTTGGTCGAGGATTTCTCGCAGCCGTCGCAGCTTGAGATTCTTGAGCAGTTGGTCGAGGTCGTCGTTCATGAGGGCTTGTCCTTGTCGTCGGGGTCATCATCCGAGTTGTTATCCGCGTGCTCGTCGTCCCTCATGGGCAGCTTGAAGAAATCTCCGGCGAGTCTTCGCAGCACGAGCTTCTCGATGCGCATCAGGTCGGTGAGCCCGTAGCACTCGACTTCCCGCACGGCGCTCAGCAAGAGTTCGGTGTCGTAGTCGAGGTACATTCGGTGCAGCCGGCGCACCGCTTTGAGCGCGCGACCACCATCGCGTTTCTTGAGCGCATCGATGAGCCGACCCAGCGCGGGGTCCTGTGCGCGCAGCACTTGCTCTTCTTGCGACGGCGCGGGCTGCTTGGTGCGCAGGCCACGTCGGTGCTGTCCGGGCTGCGCCGGGACACGCTCCCCAGCGCCGTACTCGCACTTGTCGTAGCGCATCACCAGCTTGTGCCCATCGAAGATGCGCACTTCGCCCAGCGCCTCGTGCAGCTGGAGCGCTCGCCCGATGAGCAGGTCCGGCACCGGGTAGAGATTTTTGTGCAGCTGCACGTAGCCCTCGACTCCGACACGCCGAGCGTGCACTTCGTAGATCTCGGGGATGTGCAGCGGCAGCGGCACAAGCGCGCTCTTCTCCGCCACCAGCAGCTCGCTGGGCGGGCGCGGCAGACTGCGTTTGGGCTTGGCGTTGGCAACGTCGCACCACGCGCGCAGCTGCGCGTTGAGATCATCCAGACTCGCGAAGCTGCGGCCCGGATAAAAGTTGTGCTCGATGTAATGGAAGGGCCGCTCGACGCGCGCCGAGCGGTTGGCGTCTCCCAACTCGTGCGCCAAGAAGGAAAAGCCAAAGCGCGCACCAAGCGCCAGTAGCTCGTCTGCGGCCACAGCATCGCGACCAGTGCCGTGCGCGATCACTACCGAGGTGTTGTCCGTCACGCAGCGATGCGCGGCGCCGCCAAAGTACTGTACGGCCTCAGTCAGAAAAGCACGGCATTCGAAGCGCGAAAATCGGCCGTACACCTGCGCGTAAATCGCCCGCGAGTAGCACAGCACCAGCGACGCGCACTGCACCGTCCGGCGTACGCCACCGATCTCGACGTTGTGCGGCGAGGTGTCGTGCTGCATCTCCTGGCCAGCCTCGAAGTGGTAGCGGCCGACGGCTTGCTTGGGCGCGATGCCGATTTCGTGGCGTCTACAGAACGAGGTCAGCGTGGAGTAGCCCACTGCGACCCCGCGTTCAGCCAGCTTCTCCATCACGCGCACAAAGTTGCCGCGACATTCATCGTAGAGAGTGCGCACCGCGTCCAAGTGCGCAGACAGAAGTTCTTGGCGCTCGAGGCTGGGTACCTCGCGAGCACCGCTGCGCAGCACCTGCCGCACGGCGTTACGAGACAGCTTCAGCGTGCGCGCGATCGTTCGGTGGCTGTGGCCCTGCTGCGCAAGTCGCAGGATCGCCGTGCGCGTGTACAGGTCGAGCATCCAAGGACTCCTGAATCATGGCTTGTGACAGCGTGGTGAAGGCGCGCTCAGCTTCGGAAAAAGCCGTGCGAAGTCGGCGGCGCGCTCGGTCGATGTGGCCCAAGCCCAGGCGCTTGCGCACGCGAAAGCAAAGGCCGCTGATCGCGTCCAAGTCAGCGATCAAACGCTGCGTGTCACTCTGCTCGTCTTCTTGGCGAGCCTCGTCCACACGCAGAAATAGACGCGGCTGTGCTTCGATGCGTTCGCGCTGCTGGGCACTGCCCTTGCGCCAGCTGCTGTACAGCCTGCCGATCTCTCGCTCGGTCACCGGCTCTTTGCCCAGATGCACGACGATGCGCTCACAGCCCGCGTGGTTGTCGCGCGACAACGGCACCAGATACTTCATCGCCGCCTGCGCCGCGATCACCCCGTCACGCACTGCGTGCTGCGCACACAGCGGCAACAGCAGCACCAGTGACAGCCTGCGATTGACCCAGGAGCGCGACCGACTCAGCCGCGTGCCCAGTGCTTGCTGATTAAGCCCGTGCTCGGTGACAAGTTCATCGAGCAGCCAGCCGTCCTCCAGCGCGCTGCGTCGGCCATGCTCGTCCAGCCGATGCGACATGATCAACGCATCGGCCACGCATAGTTGCACCACCACCACCTGCACCACGTCGCGTGCCAGCGCGCGCAGAGCTGCCACTCGCACGTAGCCGTCGATCAGCACGTAGCGCGCACACTGGCCGCCGCCATCAGCGGCGACCACCGTCACCGGGCTCTGCTGGCCGTCCGCTGCCAGGCTCGCTCGCATACGTGCCGCCCGAGCACCATCCGCGACGCGAAGCCCTTGGTAGACAAGCTCAAGCTCCGACAGCTCCACCTGCATCGCGCCAAGCTAGGGCGGGCCCGCGCCAGCCGCGATGGCGTCTCGCGCCGGCGTGGGCACAACTTTTCCAAGTTGCCCAGCAATGTCATGCTGTTGCGCGTGCACTGCGTCTCGCGCCCAGTCCCATAGGACTTTCGCCGTTTCCTCTACAATTACGGCCGCTTCCATGCCCACTGCGTCTCGCGCCGCCGACCAGACTACTTGCGCCGTCGGGTCGCGGCTCAGCGCCTCGCCCGGCCCGCGTTCACGCAACAACCGCTCGCGAAGTCGACGCTCACGGTCGTAGTCGGGGTTGTGGGCGCGCCACCGCGCGCAGCAACGCCGATGCCGCTCGCTCTGGCACTCGACACGGCCGCACACCTGCTGCCGCTTGCCGGCGCGTGCGTTCACCTCGAACCACCCGCGGCACACCCCGCACGGACGTTTGTGACCCATTGCGGCCTCCTGCTTGCGCAGCAGCTTGCCGCATCACCTGCAGACCCCGCCCACACCCGTCAGCACACCGGGTGGGTCACTTTTGCCGAGCACACCCGGGTCTTTCTTGGCGAGCGGTGAAGTGGAACCCGCCGCGCGAGTTGTCACCTCGAGAGCAACTGATCTTCAAGCGCTTGAAACGCACCCGCAAGCTGTTTGCGTTTTTGCGACTGCAGCGCCACGAGCTTTTCGACCGGTCGTTTCAGGACGAGCTGGAGGTTATGTACCGGCAGACGGGCGCGGGCGCAGAGCCGGTGGCGCCGGCGCTGTTATGCATGGCGCTGTTGCTGCAGGCGTATCTCGGCACCTCGGACGCAGAGGCGGTCGAGCTGAGCGTCGTCGATCTGCGCTGGCAGATGTTGCTGGGCTGCTTGGGCGCCGAGTTGCCCGCGTTCAGCCAAGGCGGGCTGCAACAGTTTCGCGAACGGCTCATCGCAAACGACCTGGACCGTCGCCTGCTGGAGCGCACGATCGAGTTGGCAAAGCAGACCGCGGAGTTCGACTGGAAGAAGCTTCCCAAGAGCCTACGGCTGGCGGTGGACTCCCGCCCTTTTGAAGGTGCCGGGCGGGTGGAAGACACCTTCAATCTGCTCGGCCACGCCGCACGCAAGCTCGTTCAACTCGCCGCCACGTTGCTGGAGCTGCCAGTGGATGAGATC
>DASVHQ010000392.1:0-4960 GCA_036382515.1 Polyangiales bacterium
GCGAAGCTGTGGCGGTCGTGCCGAGGACGCTCTCCCGAGCCCGAGAGCGACCTGCCGACCCCAAGCGCCCCGGCAGGTTGCGATGAATGCTTAGCTTGCAACAGCGGCGGCCAGTGCGGCGCGCACCGCTCGGCACATGTGCGCACCGTATCGATGTAGGTTGCCGGATTCCTTGACCAAAAGCGTTGGCTTATGGTCTCCTCACCCGAGACTGCTTGCACTTTCGCGCGACGCAGATGCGCAGGGAGGCACGGCGTGCCGGTGAACATTCTCGTTGCGGACGATAGCGTAACCATGCGTCGAATTCTGGAGCTCACGTTCCAGGGCGAAGACGTTCGTGTCACGGCGGTGGACAGTGGCGAGGCCGCTGTCCGCAAGGCTTCCGAGCTCAACCCGGACGTCGTGATCGCAGACCTCTCGATGGGCATGGATGGCTACGCCGTGGCCACGGCCATCAAGGCTTCTCCCGGGCTGGAGCGCACGGCCGTGCTGGTGATGGCCAGCCAGAAGCACCCGTACGACGAAGAGCGCGGTAAGGCCGCCGGTGTCGACGACCACGTGCTCAAGCCGTTCGACACCCAGCACGTGATCGACCGCGTGAAGCAGATCCTCGCCAAGCCACGTAACGCACCCGCCGCGGGCGCACGTGCCGCGGCTCCTGCCCCGAGCCCCGCCGCGGCCGCCGCCGACCGGCAGAGCCGCGTGGGTGGCAAGACCATCGCGTTCGGCAAGCCTCCGGCCGCCGCGCCGATGGCCCCTGCCGCTGCGCCGAGAGGCTCGATGCCGCAGGCCGCCCCCCGGCCGGCGCCTGCCGCTCCGGTGGCAAGCGCGCCGATGGCGGCCGCCGTCGCAACCGCCATCTCGGCGGGCTCGGACATGGAGCACAAGCTGGGCGGGCTTGGCCTGTCGGCCGACCAGGTGCAGGGCGTGCTCGCGCTCTCTCGCGACGTCATCGAGAAGATCGTCTGGGAGATCGTTCCGGACCTCGCCGAGACCCTCATCAAAGAAGAGATCAAGCGGCTCACCGCCGGCTGACGGGCTACGCGTCGTATGGCCGGTATGCAGAGCACGCCGAGCACCCAGCCGCCTGACACGGTCCGCTTCTACTTCAGCTTCCGCAGCCCCTACAGCTGGCTCGCGCTGCACCGCGTGGAGGCCGCGCTCAGCGTGCCGGCTCCGGGGGGTACGGCTTGAGGCAGCGCCAGGAATGCGTCATACAGCCCGGCCATGACGACCGAGTTGGCCAAGGCCTACGACCCGCGCGAGACCGAGCCTCGCTGGTACCGCTTCTGGGAAGAAAACGGCTTCTTCACCGCGAGCGCCGACCCGGCTGACACGCGCAAGCCCTACACCATCGCGATCCCGCCGCCCAATGTCACGGGCTCGCTGCACATGGGTCATGCCTGTCGCACGACCTTCGAGGACGTGCTGATCCGCTACCAGCGCATGTGCGGTCGCAACGCGCTGTGGATCCCTGGCACCGATCACGCGGGCATCGCCACGCAGGTCGTCGTCGAGCGGCAGCTGGCGCGCGAGAAGCTCACGCGCCACGACCTCGGGCGCGAGAAGTTCATCGAGCGCGTGTGGAAGTGGAAAGGCGAGTCGGGCGGCCGGATCATGCAGCAGCTGCGTGTGCTGGGCGCCTCGTGCGACTGGAGCCGCGAGCGCTTCACGATGGACGAAGGCCTGTCGCGCGCCGTCCGCCATGCGTTCGTGCAGCTCTACAACGAGGGCCTAATCTATCGCGACACGCGTCTGGTGAACTGGGACGTGCAATCGCAGACCGTGCTCTCCGATCTCGAGGTCGAGAACGAAGAGAACGTGCAAGGCGAGCTGTTCGACTTCGCGTATCCAATCGAAGGCGGAGGCGAAATCGTGGTGTCGACCACACGCCCCGAGACGATGCTGGGCGACACGGCCGTCGCCGTGCACCCGGACGACCCGCGCTACACGCACCTGCACGGCAAGCACGCGCTGCATCCCTTCGTGGATCGCAAGGTGAAGATCATCACCGACGCCGTGTTGGTCGATCCGAAGTTCGGCACCGGTGCGGTGAAGGTGACACCTGCACACGACTGGAATGACTTCGCGACCGGCAAGCGGCACAAGCTCGAAGAGATCAACATCCTGCGCAAGGACGGCACGCTGAACGAAAATGCCGGGCCGTTTGCGGGGCTGGATCGCTTCGCTGCGCGCAAGGCCGTGAAAGCGAAGCTCGAAGAGCTTGGACTCGCGCGCGGAACCAAGGCGCACACGCTCACGCTGCCGCGCTCGCAGCGCTCCGGCACCGTGGTCGAGCCGATCATCTCGACGCAGTGGTTCGTGCGCATGAAGCCGCTGGCCGAGCCGGCGATTGCCGCGGTCGAACAAGGCAAGACGCGCATCATCCCCGAGCACTGGAACAAGACGTACTTCCACTGGATGCGCGACATCCAGGACTGGTGCATCTCGCGTCAGCTGTGGTGGGGCCACCCCATCCCTGCGTGGTACTGCGTGCCATGCGAGCACACGCATGTGGCACTCACTGCGCCGCAGGCCTGCGAGAAGTGCAAGGGCCCCGTGGTGCAGGACGCCGATGTGCTCGACACCTGGTTCAGCTCGGCGCTGTGGCCCTTCTCCACACTCGGCTGGCCCGACAAGACGCCCGACCTTGCGCGCTTCTATCCGACCGACGACATGGAAACGGGCTACGACATCCTGTTCTTCTGGGTCGCGCGCATGATGATGATGGGCCTTCACTTCATGGGTGAGGTGCCGTTCAAGCGCGTGCTGCTCTCGGGTCTGGTGACCGATGAACGCGGCGACAAGATGTCGAAGGTCAAGGGCAACGTCATCGATCCGCTCGATGTGATCCAGGGCGCGACGCTCGAGGACCTGCTCGACAAAGCCCGCAAGAACGGCGCCAAGGACAGCGGCCTCGACTACCTGCGCAAGACCTACCCCGAAGGCTTTGCCGCGTACGGCGCCGATGCCATGCGCTTCACGCTGCTCAGCTACTCGCCACAGACCTCGAAGATTGCGCTCTCGATCAAGCGCATCGAAGGCCATCGCAACTTCGCGAACAAGCTGTGGAACGCCGCGCGCTACGTGCTGATGAACCTCGAAGGTCACGGCGCGCTCGCCACGCAGCAGCGGCCTGCTGCCAAGCAGTTTGCCAACCAGTTCATCCTCTCGCGCCTCGGGGCGACGATCGAGACCGTGCGCGCCGCGGCCGACGACTATCGGCTCGATGAAGCAGGGCTCGCGCTCTACCACTTCGTTTGGCAGGACTACTGCGACTGGTATCTGGAGCTGTCGAAGACGCTCTTGCAAAGCCAGGAGCCAGGCGTGGCCGACGAGACCCGCGCAGTGCTCTTGCACGTGCTCGAGAGCGCACTGCGCGTCTTGCACCCCATGATGCCGTTCATCACGGAGGAGATCTGGCAGCGTGTGCCCAAGGCCGAGGGCCTGGGCAAGACGATCATGCTCGCGCCCTACCCCGAAGCCGCACGCGATGGCATGCGTGACCTGGAAGTCGAGCGCGAGATGAGCGTGCTGCAGGCCGTGATCGTGGCGGCGCGTGCGATTCGCTCCGAGCGCGACATCCATCCGCGGCTGACGCTCCCGCTGACGCTACGCGCCGACGACGCGGCTGCACGCGCTCTCTTGCAGCGCGAACAGGAAGCCATCGCGAGCCTGTGCAAAGCGAGCGTGAGCGTGGAAGCGCTCGCGGGCAGCGCCAGCGTCGACAACAGTGCCACCAGCGTGGCCGAGGGCGTGACGCTGGTCGTCCCGCTGCAAGGCCTGGTCGACGACGGCAAAGAGAAAGAGCGCATCGAGCGCCAGCTGCAGAAGCTCGAGAAAGATCTGCAGGCCATCGACAAGAAGCTCGGCAACGCCGGCTTCGTCGACCGTGCCCCCGCCGACGTCGTGCAGAAAGAACGCGAGCGCAAGGCGGAGATCGAGCACAGCTGCGTGCAGCTGCGCGAGGCGCTGGCGAAGCTGCAGAAGGTCTGAACGCGGCGCGCTGGGCACCTGTGATGCTCGTGCCGCGCTTCGCGAGCGCAGGCCGGCCTACACGGACGCACGCACGCGCTCGATTGCGCACCGTCGACCGGCGAAACGCCGCATGCGATAACGGCGTAACGCTGCGGGCCCTGGGAGGTCGCGGCGAAACCGACTTTGCTTGCGGAGGTTTCCCTATGACACGTGTGCGCTTGGGTTTGATATTGGCGCTGCTCAGCGGCCTGGTTGCTTGCAAGGACTCCAAGAACTCGGCACCCGGTGATGCCGGAGGCGATGCCGGCCGTGATGCCAGCAGCGGCATCGCTCACGATTCTGGGACGGGTGCGAAGCAGGACAGCAGCGTGACCAGCAAGGACTCGGGCACAACAGCGGCTGACGATGCCGGCGGCGGCGGCGATGACGCTGGCTCGACCATCGCACAGACCTTCAAGGTGCCCGCCACCGGTGGCGTGTTCGACGTCACGACTGCCAGCGGCGCGATCGTGAAGTTCGATTTCCCTGCCAGCGCGGGCGGCAAAGCGATCACCGCGACGGCGGTGAATCCCGCGAAACTTTCGTGGGGCAACACGGGGTTTGCAGCTGCTATCACCGACGCGATCGAGCTTGGGCCCGACGGGACCAAGTTTGCCGATCCCATCAAGGTGACTCTGCCGAACAGCTCTGTGCTCGCGTTCACGTTCAGCGCGCCCGGCGGTGTGCCCAACCCGCTGCGCCTGTCGGCCGACAAGAGCACGCTCGAGCTCGTGCACTTCTCGACGCTCGGGATCGTGGCGCCCAACCAGTCATGCGAGTCGCAGCAGGGCAGCCCATTCGGCAACGGCTGGACCGAAGATACGGCTTCTGCACGCTGCACCGGCCTCGGAGCCAAGACCAACTACCGCCACTACGGCTGCAAGAACTACCAGTTCTGTTACACGATCGAAGCGGGCTGCTGCGTCGCGCCCGGCGCGGCCGG
>DASVHQ010000393.1:0-5204 GCA_036382515.1 Polyangiales bacterium
AGCCGGCTCGTTTGCCGCTGATGGCGGTCGGCCCACGCGACCATCTCGTTGGCGCTCTTGCCACAGGGCACGCACCTGACACGAACCGGTGCGTACTCGATGACCACTGCATGACCAGCCCAGCCGAGGTCCGACCAGCGCTGCACTTGCAGACGCTCGTGCACCTGGCGCCGGTCGAAGATCGACGCCAGCGTCTCCTTCAGCAAGTAGGCGCGGTACAGCGGCTGCCGCGGCAGAAGATGGGTGAGCAGGACCACAAAATTCACGTCGTGGTTCGGGCGCTATGTAGACTCCGGCCAGGCCCGATACCCCTTTCAAAGTTCCGATGAGCCTCAACGGCAAGACCACCACCAACAGTGGGGCGACTTGGCAATCCAGCCCGACCGGCGCCGCAGTGCTCATCACCGACCTGGGAGCGGTGCGCGACGTGGCGTCGCTCTCCGTGTCCCAGATGTTCTCCGACGCAAGGACCCAGGAGGTCCAGGTCTACGCGCATGCGCGACAGCTCGGTGGCGCACCGGCATGGGATGACCTGGGCTGGAGCGACATCTCCGGAGGTTGGCACTCCGTCCGTGAGGGCACGCCGCTGCAGAGCTCGAACCCGAACATCGCGGGCGCGCCGCTCAGGCTCACATTGACAACATCTGTCACTGCGCGTTTCCTGCGCCTGGATGCGCGCTCACCGAGCGCCCCGTACATCGAGCTGCGCTCGGTCAAGGCATTCGGTCCGTGACCGTGTAAGCCGTGTCGGTGCAGCGCTACAAGAGGCGCTGCGCCAATCGCTCTTCGGCGACACTACATCACCCTACGCTCGCTCCTTGCAGCACGGTGTCGTAGCCCGCGCGCGTTGGTATACGCGCGGCTTGGGAGTAATATCATGCTGCTGGTCTTCGTTCCTTGGTGCAGATCTTCGTAGGGACACGTGCTGGCGCCTTCAACTGATGCTGACGATCCGAAGAATCATAGCTCCTCGCATGCGGAGCTCGGCGCTATGGCCACAATCCTGATTGCCGAGGAGCTCGACACGGAACGAGCGCTGCTGCAGTCGGCGTTGGAGGCGAGCGGCTATGCGGTGATCGGCGCGCAGGATGGCGCGCAGGCGCTGGGCCTGGCTCGGGCCTGCGCACCCGACCTGATCCTCGGCGCCGCCTCGATGGCCGGCATGGATGGCTTCGAGCTGTGTCGACGTTGGAAGGCAGACGCGCAGCTGCGCGGGGTGCCTTTCGTTCTCTATACGGCCGCACTCGCCGATCCTCATCATCAACTGCTCGCATCCCTGCTCGGGGCCGAGCGCTTCGTGACCAAGCCCGAGTCGCCCGAAGCACTGAGCTTGCTCGTATGCGAGGTGTTGCAGGCCGCCAAGCTCGCACCACCGAAAGACGAGCAGCGGCGCGAGGTCGGCGCGTACGAGCGGGCGCTGGCCGACGAAAGACGCAGCAGCGCTGGACTCTTCAGAGCTCTCGCCGAGGAATCAGCGTCCGCGATCTACGTCGCCCAGGACGCCAGGTTCAGCTACGTAAATCCGAGGCTCATCGAGCTGTTCGGATACGCGAGCGGGGAGCTGAGCGGCGGGCTCGAGCTCGCCGCTGTGATCCACCCCGAGGATCTACCGATGGTGCTCTCGAGGCTGGGCGAGCAGCTCGCCGGTGCGCACCTCGCCGGCGCGACCGCCTGCAGAGCACTGAAGAAAGACGGCTCGGTGTTCGAGATCGAGGTCTACGGCTCACGCATCGAGCTGCAGGGGAAAGGCGCCGTCACCGGGACCGTGCGCGACGTGAGCCGCCGCGCGCGCGCGGAAGAATCAACTCGCATCCTCGCGCTGATGCTGGATGAGGCACCCGCCGCCATCGTCGTCCACGATCCCTCCGGGGCGCTGCTCTACGTGAACCGCTACGGCGCCGCGCTGCATGGCTACTCGGCCGAGGAGTTCTTGCAGCTGGCAGTGATCGACCTGCTGCCCGCAGCGCTCAGGCTCGGCCTGAGCGAGCGTCTGCGGGCCAACCTGACGCTCGACGCCAATGCATTCAACACGGAACACGTGCGCAAGGATGGGTCGACCTTTCCACTGCACGTGCGCACGAAGAAGGTCACGTGGCGAGGTTTGCCGGCGGTCCTCACCGTGATGTCCGACCTCAGTGAGAGCGCGCGCGCCGAACAGCAAAGCGCGGAGCGCTCACGCTTCGAGACGCTGTTGTCAGAGCTCTCGACGCGCTTCATCAGCGCACCGATCGAGAGCCTGGACGCGGAGATCGAGGATGGTCAGCGCCGTGTGTGCGAATGTCTGGCGCTGGATGTCGCATCACTGTGGCTTCCGTCGAAGGAGCACCCGAGCTCGTTGACCGTGACCCACATCTATCGGCGCGCGCAGCAGGCGGCGCTGCCGCTGGACACGCACGCCGAGCTGCACTTCCCCTGGACCATGCGGGAGGTGCTGGCTGGCCGAGCGGTCCCCAGCTCCCGACCGGACGATCTGCCCGCGGAAGCGGAGACGGATCGAGCGACACGGCGTCGCCTCGGTATCGTGGCGTCGCTCGTGCTGCCGGTCACGGCCCCTGGTGGCGCAGCGCTCGGAGCCATGAGCTTCAGCACGACACACGAGGAACGTACGTGGCCGGAAGCGACCGTGAACCGGCTGCGGCTAGTTGCACAGCTCTTCACGAGCGCGGTGCTGCGCAAGCGAGCGGAAGAGGCCTTGCGTGCGAGCGAGAGCCGCTTTCGCGCGCTCAGCGAGGCCTCGCTGGTCGGCGTGTACTCGATCCAGGACGGACGCCTGGCCTACGTCAACAACGCGATGGCCGCGTTCTTCGGCTATACGGCCGACGAGCTGATCGGCGCCGAGCCGAATGTGCTCATCGATCCGGCCGACCAGGGGCTGGTACGCGAAAACGTGCGACGCCGCTTGGCCGGTGAGGTGGACAGCCTGCATTACGAGTTCCGCGGGCGCTGCAAGAACGGCGAGCCGCTGCTGGTCGAAGTCATGGGAACCCGAGCGGAGCTCGACGGGCGACCGGCCGTCGTCGGCAACATCGTGAACCTCACCGAACGCAGGCGCCTCGAGGAGCAGTTCCGGCAGTCGCAGAAGATGGAAGGAATCGGCCGGCTGGCGGGCGGCATCGCACACGACTTCAACAACCTGCTGACCGTGATTTCGTCCTTCGCGGGCTTCATCAAGAGCGCGACACACGAGGGAGACCCGATCCATGAAGACGTCGTTGAGATCGAACAGGCAGCCGATCGCGCGACGTCGCTGACGCGTCAGATCCTCGCGTACAGTCGCAGGAGTCTGATCAAGCCGCAGCGTGTCGATCTGAACGTGGCCATCGATCACATCCAGAAGATGCTCAGGCGCATTCTGGGCGAGGACGTCGAGGTGCGGTTGCAGCCTACGGCGGGGCCCGCGTGCGTGATGATCGACCCGGGGCAGCTGGACCAAATTCTCGTGAATCTCGCCGTCAACGCACGCGATGCCATGCCGAGCGGCGGCGTCTGCACGTTGCAGACGGAGACGCTGACGCTCGAAGCGGGGGACGCAGCGTGGGAGCTCAAAGCCGGCCCCTACGTCGCGCTGACGGTGCGCGACACGGGCGTCGGCATGTCACGCGAGGTCCGTGAGCACCTGTTCGAACCCTTCTTCACCACCAAACAGAAAGGCGAAGGCACGGGGCTGGGGTTGTCCACGGTGTTCGGAATCGTGAAGCAGGCTGGCGGGCACATCTGGGTTTCCTCGGAGCTCGGGCAGGGCGCGAGCTTCAAGCTGTGTTTTCCTCAGGTTACGGCCGCCCAGGTCTCCGCTCCACCGCTGCCCGAGCCGGCACCGACCTCGCTGGCGGACGCCACGGTGTTGATCGTCGATGACGAGGAAGGCCTGCGCAAGGTGGTGCGACGCACGCTCGAGCGCGCCGGCTATCACGTGCTCGACGCCGCCTGCGGCGCTGACGCGCTCGGGCTGTGCCGCCGGCATCCCGGCTGCATCGATCTGCTCCTCACGGACATGGTGATGCCAGGCATGAACGGCGAAGAGCTGCAATTGAGCTTCAGGCGGACACGACCGGAGGCGGCAGTCTTGTACATGTCGGGGTTTCCGGGCGGCACGATCTCGGGGCGCGGCCTCGCGGCGTCGGGGATCGAAGTGCTCCAGAAACCGTTCAAGCCCCAGGCTTTGCTCGCGAAGGTGGAGGAAGCCGTGCGCCGCAGCTCGATGCAACACGGCGCCGCGCCGAACCTAACGAAGCCATGAGCAGCGAGCGCGGACGCCGCCGGGACAGCGCACAGCTGCTTGCGCCGCTCATCGGGCCCAAGCTCGAGGACCTCGAGCTCGAGATGCACATCGACCAGAGCGTGATTCACAGCACGCGACGGGCGGCGACAGTGACGCCTGTGGTCGTCGCCGCCATCGGCGGCTTGGCGCTGATCGGTTGGGCGTGCTGCACAAGAACTCGATCGTCGATAGACGCGCATGATGTTCAGGTGTTGCCGGCGTGCTCGCACAGGTCTTTGGGCCGTGTCCAGCGCCATGGCAGGCATGGCACCATGGTTGAACGTCGTCGCTACCGCTGCAGTATCTGCTCCTGATGGTTGCCGGCTGGATGAGGCGCGATCAGCGCGCCGTGATCGAGTACCTGCTCACCGAGCCGGCGGTGCAGCGCGAGCTCAACGCCGGCAAACGGCTGCTGTTCACGGACGCGCAACGCAGACAGCTCGCTCGCGCGGCCAAGCGGCTCAGCCGCAAGACACTGGCAAGTATGGCGACGCTCGTCACGCCCGACGCGCTGGTGCGCTGGTACCGCGAGCTGGTAGCCGCGAAGTACGATGGCGGTGCACGTCGTGGACCCGGGCGAGCTCGCACCGCGATCGACCTCACGCAGCTTGTGCTGCGCGTGGCGCGCGACAACGGCGGCTGGGGCTACACGCGAATCCGCGGCGCGCTGAGCAACCTCGGCCATGACATTGGCCGCAACACGATCAAGCGCATCTTGCTGGAGGCCGGGATGGACCCGGCGCCGGAGCGCGGCAAGCGCACCTCGTGGAGCACCTTCCTGCGCGCGCACTGGGGCGCCATCGCAGCGATGGATTTCTTCACGGTGGAAGTGCTGACGCTCGGTGGGCTCGTGCGCCACCACGTGTTGTTCGTGATCGACCTGGCGAGCCGGCGCGTAGAGATCTGCGGCATCACGGTCGACCCCAACGGCGCATGGATGCAGCAG
>DASVHQ010000394.1:0-2586 GCA_036382515.1 Polyangiales bacterium
GCTGCTGATGGCGGCGGCTGCGGGGCCAGACCGGCGTGCGCCATGCCACGAGCGATGGCTTCCGGGGTGGTGCACAGCTCGCGCAGCCGTACCCCTTCGGGTATCACACCCCTTCGGGTGTCACACCCCTTCGGGTGTCACGAAGCGCGTCGAAGCGCGTCGAAGCGCGTCATGCGGCCTTGGCAATGGGCGCAGGTGGTCACGTCCACCGCGAACACGTGACGCATCAACTGAGCCCACGGATGACGGCCTTCCGTTGTTCGCGCTGCCCGCAGCCGATGGGCGCAGCAGCGGCCACGGCATCGAAGGCTCGATCAAAGGCGAGGGCGCCGTGGACAACCTCGTGCCGCGCCTGCGAGCGCTCTTGACTACGCCTTGACGGAGCCGTGCCCACAGCCCAGCGCAGCTACTTGCGATAGCCCGCGTACTTGAGCGACTCGCGGATCACGTCCGCATCGAGGTTCAGAGCTTTGAGCGCCGTGCCCACCGCGTCCGACGAATACTCGCTCAAGCGCATCGCCACGGCGATATCGTCGCTCGTGTAGCGGCAGCCGTGCATGAGCGTGGCGATCTCCGCGGGCTGCGCGCCCAGCGCCTTGAGCCCGCGCGCCACATAGGCGCGGTCGTAGCCGAGGCTCTTGAAGAGCTTGACCGTCTGCGTGCGAGACGCGCCCACCGCCGCCAGCGCACGCGCGGCGTCGACCGGCTCGCACTGCGCCTGCTTCAACGCATCACCAATCTTCGGCAAGCTCTCGCGCTGCTTCTTCAACGCACGCGCAACCTCCTCGCAGCCACAGCCGGCCGCGGTCAGGGTGTCCGCGCGCATCGGGGCCGAGTGCCGGGAAGCTTTCAAATCGTCTGCGAGCTGCGAGCAGCTGTAACCCGCGCCGCGTAGCAGCCCGACGACCTCGCTGTCGGCGAGCTGGAGCGCGCGCAGTGCGGCTGTGAGCAGCGAGAGCTTGGCGCCCGAGCCACGCAGCGCGCGCGCAATCCCCGGCTTGTCGAGACCGCTGGCCCGCAGGCCGAGCGCCACTTCGCGAGGCGAATACTTGGCCGACAGGACGGCCGCCGCCGCAGCGCCCGCGCGCGCACCGCTCGCGGTCAAACCTGCGATCAACGCGCCGGCATCGACCCGACGCGCCTTGGCGGCGTGCACGATCGCCTCGTCGCGCAAGCCTGCGCCGCGCAGGCCCCCGATCACCTCGGGCCAATTGATGCCCGCACCGCGCATGGCTTCGATGGTCGCCGCTTCGCTGAAACCACTGCCGAGCAAGCTGCGCGCCAGCTCCGCGCCCGAGGCTTTGTTCTCTTGCAGCGCAGCCACCATCTCGCTCGCGCTCACGCCACTGGTGCGCAGCGCGGCCCCGCGCGCGGCGTCGTCGGCGCCCAGCACCTTGAGCGCTTCCGCCGCGTCTTGCGTCGTGTAGCCGGTGAAGCGCATGGCCTGCGCCACCTGCTGAAAGGAGTTGTGCTGCTCCTGCATCAGCTCCTTGCCCAGGTCCACCGCGCGCACGCCCGCCTCGGCGAGCGCAGCAACGACGGCGCTCTGATTCAAGCCCGTGGAACGCAACGCGACCGCGGTCGGCGTGACCTTGTGGCCGGAGCTACGCAGCGCCTGGGCGATCTTGCCCGGTGGACACTGCGCCTGCGCCAGCGCCTTGGCACTGTCGCGCGCGTCCATGCCCAGACTCTCGAGGCCGCTCACGATCTCGGCCACGGGCATGTCGTTGCGCAAGAGCGCCTTGGCGATGTCGCGATCGGCCAGCTCGAGCTTCGACAACGCACGCGCCAGGGTCGCAGCCGGTGCACCGCGCCCCTGCTTCAAGGTGGCCACGATCTCTTCGGGAGGCAGGCCCGCCTGATTCAGCGTCGCCACCAGCGTGTCGGTGTCCGCGATGGCATAGACGTCCATCGCCTCGACGAGCTCCTTGTGACCGAAGCCGGCCGCGCGCAGCGCCGCGACTGCATCGGCCGCTTCGGCGTGTCCCGCGTGCAGCTCGCGCGCGACCCGCAGCGCGCTGCCGCCCTTCTCACGCAGACCCACGGCCAGCTGGCTCGCTTCGGCGCGCGCCAGACGGCCGACCGGCGCATGCGACGCTCCACTGACTTGCGCGAGAACCACCGGCGGTCGAGCCACAAGCGCCGCGCACAGAAGGACTGCCAAACACCGAAGCTGCACTACCACCGCACTTCCTGATTCACGCGCCAGCCACAGCAGGCCGCAGCAGGCCGCAGCGGGTCACGACATGCCGAGCGACGCGGCTGTGACAACGGCCGCGCCTGGGCCCGAGTCTACCCAACAACGCCCCCGAGAGGCCATGACAACTTGCCGATTTGGGCACGCCAAAGTGCGGCCCACGCGCGCTACCACGGCCAACCGCGCACGAGCGCAACGGCCAATGCCACCAGCACGAGCGCGAGCAGCGCGTTGCCGCGACCCATCCACGAGGCCAGGCGCCGCATGCGATCGGCCTCGGCGGAACCTGGCGCACGCAGCTGTGCGGCCGACGCTCCGGGGCCGATGAAGAAGTCGTGCACGACGCTGAGCACGAGCACCAGCGCGAACACTGCGAGCTTCCACTGCAC
>DASVHQ010000395.1:0-21289 GCA_036382515.1 Polyangiales bacterium
AGGGCTTCGAGTCGATTCTCGAGACAGGTTCTTGTGCGAAACCGCAGGAATACTGCGTGGTATTTTGAGGATTTCGCACAAGAAGATGTCCGAGAAGCGGCCGAAGACCGACGGGAGCGCTTTCTCCGACAGGCTCCTAGCCTGGCAGCTACATCTGCTGCGCGCGCGCCACTGCACGTACGTGCGCGCACTTGGCGCGACGGGCGCGTATGCTCCGTGTTCTCAAGCGCTGAGCGTGGGTTTACGCTTGTAGTTGCCGACCTTGAGCGACGAACGCAAAGAGCCGTCACCCGAAGACGCCGCGTGGTTGGAGCAAGCGCTGCTGTCAGCAGCAGCGGAGTTCTCTGCCCATCGGCAAGTTGCGGCCGCCGAGCGCCAGCGGCTGACGAGTGCGCAGGCCGCTGCGCTCGCACGGCTCGGCGAGGTCGAGCAGCAGAAGCAGGCGAGCGACGAGCGGCATGCCGGCGAGCTGCGCGAGCTGGCCGAGCGCGTCGACAGCCTGCTCGGAGAGCAGGCCCAGGCATGGCGTGCCGTCGTGAGCGCGCTGCAGGAACGCCTGCGCACGGCCGGCATCGGCGAGTCTCGCTTGGAGCTCGCGCGTGAACGGATCGCACGGCTGGAGCGCGAGCTGCACGACGCGCGCGCGCAGAGCCTGGCCAAGGACGACGAGCATCGAGAGCTGGAGCGCCGCCTTCTGGTCATCGAACAGTCGTTCGTGGAGACGGCCGAGCAGGCGCGGCGGGCGCGCGAGCACGGCGAGCATTCGGCCAGTGAGCGTGACGAGCTGCGCGCTGCGCTCTCCGCCGCGGACGGGCGGGTCGTGGAGCTGCTCGGGACGCAGGACGCGCAGCGCGCGCGGCTGACGGAGCTGACGCAGGCGCTCGCCACGGCGAGCGAGCAGGCAGAAGCTACCCGCGCGCGTCTCGAGGGCCAGCTGAGCGAGCTCACCGGGAACGTCGCGGCGGAGCGCGAGCTCTCGCAGCAACGGCTCGCGGACAAGGAACAAGCGCTGCAGGAGGCGCTGGCACGAGCGCTGCGCGAGCAAAGCGCACACGAGCAGGCGAGCACGGAGCTGCGCACGCGCCTTTCGGCGGAGCTGACGGCGCAGCGTCACGCGGCCGAGGAGCAGCGCACACGTCTTTCGGCGGAGCTGACGGCGCAGCGCCACGCGGCCGAGGAGTTGCACGCGCAACTCGAGAAGCACAAGTCACGGCTTGCGGTGCTCGAGATGACGAGCACCGAGCTGGAGGAGGCGCAGGCAGAGCTGCAGCGCGAGCACGCCGCGGTCGCTGCTGCCCGGCAGAACGCTGCCCAGGCGCAGGCCGAGGTCGCGGAGACCAAGCGCAGCGCGGCACGCGAAGCGGACGAGCTCAAGCTGGCCATGCGCAAGGCCGCAGAAGACGACAAGCACGCCGCAGCACGCGAAGTGGACGAGCTGACGCTGGCCATGCGCAAGGCCGCGGAAGACGACAAGCGGGCTGCGGCCGAGCAGATGCAAGCTGCACAGGCGCTGCTCGCGCAGGCGCGTGGCGAGGCCGAAGCCGCGCGCCGCGAGCGCGACGAGGCCAGGACGCATGCGACGACGTCGGCCGAGCTGCAGGCACAGCTGGATGCGCTGCGCTCCGAGCGCGACCAGCTCAAGCAGGAGCTCCAGGAAAACACGACCACGCGCTGGGCGATGCTCGACAACGAGAAGCAGCGCGGTAGCAAGCTCAAGAGCGAGCTCGATGCCGCGAAGGGTGAGCTCGGCACGCTGCGTGAGCAGTCGACCCGGCGTGCTGCCGAGTTTGGCGAGCTGCGTGTGCAGCTGACAGATCGTGACGCAGAGCTCGGCGAAGCGCGCACGCAGCTCGGCGAGCGCGATGCGGTGGTGGAAGCCTTGCGTGGCCAGCTCGCAGCAGGACTCGTGGAGCTGGAGACGTTGCGTGGCGATGTCGCGGAGCTGCAGGTGGGGCGCGAGATTGCGCAGCGTGCGTCGTCGCGTCCAGCAGCGTCGGGGCCGTCGGGTCGGTCGGGACGCAGCGCCACGCTGATCGGGCATCGACCCGATCACAGCGCGCCGGTGCCCGAGCCGCCGGTGCCCGCCGAACCGCCAGCCCAGCCAGCCACCTCAGCGAGCCGCGGGCGAGAGAGCACCGCCTACTCGGTCACCGAAGTGCAGGAAGAGCAGATCTTCGTCCCGCCGCGCGGTCCCTCCAAGGGCTCGGGCGGCGGTACGCGAGGCACGCGATGAGCACGAACGTTCTGATCGTCGAGCGCCCCGGTGAGTTTCGTGATGGCTTCGTGCGCGCGCTGCGCGATCGCGGGGCAAGCACGCAGGTGCGCGACGACGCGATGGAGACCTTGGCGTCGCTCGGTGAGCTCAGCCCGAGCGTGGTGCTCGTGGCCGAGGATCCCGGGGCACCCGGAGCCGGATCGCTGTGTCGCATCCTGCGGCGTCGCTTTGGCTCCGCCACCGTGTACCGCCTCGGCGACCCGGCGCTGCACGACGTGATCGAGAGCGTGAGCCCAGTCTTGCCGCGATCCCTGGGCGCGGAGCTTCTGGCGCGGGCGCTGCTCGAACCTGCGCCAGGGGCCGATGCGCCGCAGGCGTTCAACGTGCCCAGGCGCGCATGGGAAGCCGCGGTCGGCCAGCTCGAGCTCGGACCGCTCCTCATCGCGATCGCCGAACGCTGGCTCACGGGCAGGCTCGTGCTCACCAGCGGCAGCGCCGAGCGCGAGATCGGCTTCGTGCGTGGCTTGCCGTGTTGCGCACGCTCGTCGGTGTTCGGGGAGCGACTGGGCGCAGTCGCCGTGCGGCAGGGTTCGCTGTCGCAGCCGCTTTCGGAGACTGCCAGCGACCTTGCGCGAGTGCAGGGCCTGCGGCTTGGCGAAGGCCTCCTGCTGCTGGGGGCGTGGCAAGGTCACGACGTGTTTCACGCGCTGTGCGCGCAGTTGCTCGACGTGGTGGTCGCTGCGTGCAACGGCCAGCCCTGCCACGCGCGCTTCGTGATGGATCCACAGCTTGCCGACCAGGGTGTGCTCATGCGGCTTCATCCGATGACCGCTCTGCTTTCGGCGTCGCAGCGCATGGCGCCCGCGGATCTGGCCGGCATGCTCGACCAGCTGGGTGACGCGGCCATCAGCGCCCGGGGGACCGCGCGGACCATTGATGCGTGGCTCAGCGACCTCGGCATCGACCCCGTGGGCAAGCTGCTCGCAGGCCCGAGCAGCGTCCGTGCGCTGCGCGAGCGTCTCACGGCCCTGCTGCCCGCCGCCAATGGCGGCGACACGCTCGGTCCTGACACGTTGGTCCTGGCGCTCTTGCGCGCCGGTGCGCTCAAGATGGAAGGGCGCATGAGCCTGCCGCCGCCCGAGCTGCGTGCGTCGCTCTCGAGCCTGCCACCGCCGAGCATGGCGGCTGCGCTGCATCGCTGCGCGCGCTTGCGCTTCGACGACTGGCCGGTCGCTGCCTTGCCCGCCGCGCGTGGCGAGCGCGACCGAGCGCTCGACGATTACTTGCATGCCGCTCGCCTTGCGCCGCTCGCGCGTGCGTTGGCGCTCGGCGGCCCAGCGGTCGAAGCGCAGGCGTCGCACGCTGCGCTCTTGGCTCACTACGTGCGCCTGCCGGTCACGCAACCGCAGCACTTCTTCGGCACGCATCCGGGCGCGAGCGCGCACGAGCAAGTGCTGGCAGCCTACGCGTTGCGCAAGCAGCTCGACGACCTGGTGCACGATCCTGGCGATGTCTTCGCCCGCAGCAGGCTCGCCGAGTTGCGCGTGCACGTCGACCGTGCGCTTGCCCAGCTGCCGGTGGACGAGGAGTCGCTCGAAGTCCCCGGCCCGCTCGCGAGCGCCCCGCGCCCGACCGTGAGCCTGCGCCCCGGCAAGCCGGCGCCGCCACCCGCTCCACCGCCGCCCGCGCACCCAGTCTCGTTGCCGCCGCCGGCACCGCCCCGTCCTCCTGCCGCCCAGAGTCTGGCTGCGTTCCCCGAGGCCGAACAGCTGGTGCTGCACGGCAAGTGGGCAGAGCTGCGTGAGCTGCTCGCCACGCAGCAAAGCGATCCAGCCCACCTGCCGCCCGTGCTCGGCTTGGTCTACGCGATCGCGCTCAAGGAAGACACCCGCCCGGAACACGCGGCTTCATCCGGCCAAAAGAAGGTCGATGCCGACGCCCTGGGCATCCGCGCCATGAGTGCTTTGCTTGGTGTGCCCGAAGACAGTGCGGCGGCGCTCGTGCTCGCCAAGCGCACGCTGCGCCGCCGGCCGATCGAGTGGAACCAGCACGCTCTGGCGCGTATCTCGTTCTTGCTGGTGTTGATCGCCGTAGCCATCGGCGCGGGCGTTGGCCTGCTCTTGAACCCGACCGTCGTGCACCTGCCCTGGAAGTGAGCCGCCCCGCGGCCCTGCGCTGCCTTGCCGCGGCTTGCATCCTTGGGGTTGCCATGCTCGCCCATGTGCTCTAGACGGTAGCCACCCATGACCGCGTTGGATCTTCCCTTTTTCGGCTCCCTCTTGCTGGGCGCCATGTTCGTTTCGGCGTCCTACACCTTCGCGCTGGGCGTGGTGGCCGGTCGCGGCCGACCGCAGCTCTTGCCCGCGGTGCGCTACGGCGTGTACGCGACCTGGGCGGCCACGGCAGTGGCCGTGTTCGCGCTGGCGTACGCGTTCCAGGCGCACGACTTCCGCATCCGCTACGTGCTGCGCTACAGCGACCGCTCGATGCCCTGGTACTACCTGGTGGCGTCACTCTGGGGCGGGCAAGACGGGTCGATCTTGTGGTGGAGCTTCCTGCTCACCACGTACGCAGTGGTCTGCGCCCACTCGCTGAAGAAGCGGCTGCCAGAGCTAGCGCCGTACATTCTCGCGACGCTGATGAGCGTCTTGATCTTCTTCTGCGTGCTCATGCTCTTCGCAGCCAACCCGTTCGCGGTGGTGGCCTCGGGCGCCGCGCCCGACGGTGAGGGGCTCAATCCGCTGCTCCAGAACTACTGGATGATGATCCACCCGCCCATCCTGTACACGGGCATGGTGGGTTGGTCGGTGCCGTTTGCGTTCGTGATGGCCGCGCTGATCACCGGCCGGCTCGACAACGAATGGGTGCAGGCCTCGCGTCGCTTCATGCTCTTCGCCTGGATCGCGCTGGCGGTCGGCAACATCCTCGGCATGCTCTGGTCGTACGAAGAGCTCGGCTGGGGTGGCTACTGGGCGTGGGACCCGGTCGAAAACGCCGCGTTCATGCCGCTCTTGGCCGGCACGCCGTACCTGCACTCGGTGATGCTCCAGGAGCGTCGCGGCATGTTCAAGGTCTGGAACGTGTTCCTGCTGTGCCTCACGTTCCTGCTGACGATCTTCGGCACGTTCCTGACACGCTCGGGGATGATCGCCAGCGTGCACTCGTTCGCGAAGTCGAGCATCGGCACCTACTTCGTCTGGTACCTGGTACTGATGGGCATCGTGTGCATCGGCCTCACGGTCTGGCGCCTGCCGATGCTGCGCTCGCAAGCGCGCATCGATTCGATGCTCAGCCGCGACTTCGTGTTCCTGCTCAATAACTGGATCTTGATGGGCATGCTCTTCTTCGTGCTCATCGCCACGACCTTCCCGCTGATCAGCGAAGCGCTGCGCGGCGAGACCGTCACGGTGGGTCCGGGCTACTACAACAAGTGGATGGTGCCGCTGGGCTTGGTGCTCATGGCGCTCACGGGCGTGGGCCCCTTGCTCGCCTGGCGCAAATCCACGGGCGCGCAGCTGTGGCGTGTGCTCACGGTGCCCAGCGCGGCGTCGCTGCTCATGCTCGTGCTGCACGTGGTGGTTGGTCCGCGCATCGGTTTCCCACCGTACGTGGCGTCCGATCAGATCTACGACACCACGACGGGCCGAGTGCTGGCGGTGATCTACGGCTGCTCGCCGGTGATCTCGATGGTGTTCTGCACGTTCGTGATGGTGGGCCACTTGCAGGAGTTCTGGCGCGGCACGCGTCTGCGCATGAAGAACTCGGGCGAGAACTTCTTGCTGGCGCTGTTCGAGCTGACCACGCGGGCCAAGCGTCGCTACGGCGGGTACCTGGTGCACATGGGCCTTGTGGCGATGTACTTCGGGTTCACGGGCTCGGCGTACGACACGGAGAAAGAAGCCGCTCTGCACGTGGGCCAGCAGATGGACGTGCGCGGCTTCACGCTGCGCTACGACGGCAGCCGCATGGAGGTGGATCCCAACCGCCGCATGATCTTCACAGATCTGACGGTGTTCCACGACGGCAAGAACATCGGCATGGTGTCACCGGCGAAGTTCGTGTACGCGAAGCCCCCGGACACATCCACGACGGAAGTGGCGATCCGCTCGACGCTGACCGAAGACATCTACTCGATCATGAACAGCGTGAACCCGCAGACCAAGCTGGGCACGTTCCGGGTGATCGTGCGACCTTTTGTGGCGTGGATCTGGCTCGGTGGGTTGTTCATGATCTTCGGCACATTCGTGTGCATGTCGCCGTCGGTGCGCGAGGTGCTGGGCGAGCTGACAGCGGGCTCGGGCGCGCGCGCGCGCGGTCCACTGCCGCCGATTGCGAGTGGGGTGACGAGCGTGCTTTTGATGTGCACGCTGGGCGCGGCGCTGTCGTTGTCGTTCGCGGGACGAGCGCAAGCTCAGACGGATGGCACGAGCACGCTGCACGCGGGCTCGGTGACGATGAAAGATCCGAAAGAGCGGCAGCTGTTCGAGCGCTTGCTGTGCATGTGCGGAGATTGCCAGCGCTTGCCGCTGTCGAGTTGCTCGTGCTCGTGGGCGGACGACATGCGTGCGAAGCTGCGGGACAAGGTTTCAGCGGGTGTGGATGCGCAGAAGATCCAGGCAGATTATCGCGAGGAGTTCGGGTCGAAGGCGATCGCGATTCCATCGGACAAGGGTTTGGACCGAGCGCTGTGGGCGGTTCCGCTGGCATTGATTGGAGCTGCGGCTGGGCTGTTGGTGTGGCGCGGACGCAGCTGGGTAGGGCGCAGGCCGGTGGCAGCGACGGGCGTGCCCCTTGCGCCGGGTGTGGCTGACGGGTACGACGCGGCCGCGAAGGCGGACGAGCGCGGGTATGACGAAGCGCTGGATGCTGAGCTGAAGAAGCTCTGAGAGCACTGATAGCGATGCCAAATCTGTTGCCGATGACGTTCATCGTGTTGTGCGCGCTGGCGCTCGGGGCGATGCTGTACTGGCTGTGGCTGAGCGTGCAGCGGGTGTTTGCGCACGTGGGCTCAAGCGGCGTGCAGGCCGCGGTGGGCGCATCGGAGCGCGCGCAGCTGTTGGCTGAAAAGCAGCATCTGTTGCTCGCGCTGAAGGACCTTGAAGCGGAGCGCGAGGGCGGCAAGCTAGGTCAAGACGACTACGAAGAGCTGAACACGCGCTACCGCGGCCGAGCGCGCGAGGTGCTGCGAGCGCTGGACGCGCAGACCGCACCGCATCGCGAGGCGGCACGGGCGCTGCTGCGCGAGGCGACGGGCGAGGCGTCTGCGAAGGGCGCGAGCAGCCGGCCGAGTAAGCGAGCCGTGGCGCAAGCCTCGACGCAGGCCACTGTCGCTGCCGCCAACAGCTGCGCGAGTTGCGGCGCGAGCAACGACCCTGACGCAGCGTTCTGCAAGAAGTGCGGCACGCCAGCGCCGACGGAAAACGCCGCCAACAGCTGCGCGAGTTGCGGCACGAGCAACGACCCCGACGCGGTGTTCTGCAAGAAGTGCGGCACGCGCGTGGCCACGCAGAGTCCGTCATGAGCAAGCACGCGTATCTGTGGTTGGTGTTGTGTTGTGCGAGCGCTATCTCGGTGGTTCGGGCGCAGCCGTCGGGCGATGCGCCGAGCACGGATGCGCCGCGTGGCCCGGCGGAGGTGCTCAAGCGCGCGCAGGCGGTGCGAGCCGCGGCGGCGAAGAAGCCGCTGGATGGCGCTGCGAAGTCGGCGCCGGCCAGCGCCACGCCGCCGTCAGCTGCGGCCGCAATACAGCCGCCGTCAGCTGCAGCGCCCAGCGCTGCCCCGCAGCCCGCGCTGCCGCCTGGTCACCCGCCGATCGGCGATCAGGTGCAAGCCCCGCAAGCGCAGCCATCCGGCGATGATGGGCAGGGTGAGCTGCAAGCGGGCGACGCTGCGCCGCAGGGGCAGATGCCTCCCGGCCACCCGAGCGTTGGTGGCACGGCTGGCCCCGGCGGCGGCAAGCCGCTGGCGACGACGCAGCCCAACTCACAGCTGCCCGTGGGCAGTATCCGCGTGCGCGTGCTCGATGCGCACGAGCAGCCGGTGGTGGGCGCCGAGCTTCAAGTGGGCACGATGTCGCGCGAGAGCGGCCGCACCACGCTGCCGGGCAAGACGGGCGCTGACGGCAGCTTTACCTATAAAGGTCTCGCGACTGGAGAAGCGCTGGCGTACCGCGTGAACCTGCTCTACCAGGGAGCCAAGACCTCGTGCATGCCGTTTCGCTTGCCCGCAGACAGCGGCTACGACGTCACGCTGCGTCGTCTGGAGACCACGCGCGATGCGAGCAAGCTGGTGCTGTACGTGGGTGCCAGCTCGCTGGAGCTGAAGGACGAGCGCATCAAGATCGTGCAGCAAGTGCGCTTGCTGAACGTGGGCACGAGCACGTACGTGTTTCCCGACAAAGGGTTGCTCGTGCCGCTGCCGAGCGACGCTTTGGCGTTTCAGGCGGAAGAGGTGATGACGGACCAACACCTGAGCGAGGTGAAGGGCGAGGGCTTCATGCTGTCGGGCTCGGTTCCGCCTGGGGAAGTCACGCTGACGTGGGGGTTCGATGTGCCGCGCTCGGGCACGCAAGCGGATTTGCTGTTTCAGCTGCCGTGGCCGGCGTTTGCGTATCGGGTGCTGGCGGATGCGGCGCCCGGGCTGAGCCTGGAAGTGGACGGGATGCCCACGGCGGAAGTGCAGGAAGACGAAGGCCGGCGCTTTCTGGTGACCGAGCTGGCGCGCGCTCAGGGCCAGGAACCGCTTCGCTCGGTGCACATGCACTTGCGCGGCATCCCTGGGCCCGGACCGTTGCGCTTCATCGCCACGGCGCTGGGCGCGTTGGTGATTGGCCTGGGCTTGGTGATCGCGCTGCGGGCGCCCAAGCGCACGCGCGAGCAAGTGCTGGCGCAGCTGGCCGAGCAGAAGCAGGCGCTGCTCTCTCGCGCCAAGCAGCTCGAGCGCGAGCACAGCGGCGGCGAGATCGGCCCGGAGTACTACGCGCAGGCTCTCGCGCAGCTCGAAGACGAGCTCGCCGCGCTGCTCTACGAGCAGGCGAAATCGGCGCGCAGCTAACACTACTGATCCCAACCTCATCGCGACCGCCTTTCCGCACGGGATGAGCCCGTCCGGTGCGTTGCGCGACCTTGAAATACAGGGAGTATTCCGGCGGCCGCGCGCCTTCCGGCCAAGCCCATCGCGTACAGAAATCCAGCCACGAGAGATTGGGAGCCGTAGTGCTAGGAGACCGCTGTGCCCGGGCTTTCCGACAAGACTGTAAGGAGCGCTGGCGGATCGAAGAAAACCAGGTAGTTAAACCCACGAGCGTCACCGGGCCGAGGACCCGGACCGTCCAGCGGTGCCCCCTCCCCCCTAGCACTACTGATCCCAACCGCATCGCGCCCGCCTTTCCGCACGGGATGAGCCCGTCCGATGCGTTGCGCGACCTTGAAATACAGGGAGTATTCCGGCGGCCGCGCGCCTTCCGGCCAAGCCCATCGCGTACGGAAATCCAGCCACGAGAGATTGGGAGCCGTAGTGCTAGCCAGCGACGAAAATCCGCCCTTGCCGGACGCCCTGGTGGCGGACCAGGACAACGAGGACAGCGAGCCCAGCGCGCACGAGCTCGCGGCGCGCGCCAGTCGCGACATCATCGCGCTGACCTGGCCTGTCGTGCTCGGCCAGATCATGGCCAACGCCGTACCGCTGATCGACATCCTCATGCTCGGTCGTCTGGGTACGCCGACACTCGCGGCGGTCGGGTATGCCTCGCAGTTTCTGATGCTGGCGCAGGCGTCGCTCATGGCCATCGGCTCGGCTTGCGTGGCCATGATGGCCCGCGCCATCGGCGCCAGGGACGTGCAGCGTGCGCGCCAGGCCTTCAGCGCGAACCTGTGGCTCGCGCTCGGCGTCACGGCCTTGCTCACGGTCATCACCCTCGGCTTCCCGCGACAGCTGCTGCACGTGCTCGCGGTGAAAGAGTCGGTGATCGACCTGGCGATCCCGTACTTCCGCCTCACACTGTCGTCCTCGATGCTCATGGCCGTTGCGCTCGGCTACGAGCATGCGTTTCGCGCGGCCAAAGACACCTTCGGCCCGATGCTGATCGCCGCGATCGTTTCGCTGACCAAGGTCGGCTGCAACTACCTGCTGATCTTCGGTGCCCTCGGCCTGCCGAAGCTCGGCCTCGCCGGAGCCGGTGTCGCGACGATCGTTTCGCAAGCACTCGCGGTCGCGCTCTTCGTCGCGGCGAGCAAGCGCCACCGCCATCCGGCGGTGCGTTTTGGCCTGTGCGACCTCCGGCTCGAACGCACGATGCTCACCGAGGCCTACTACGTGGCGCTGCCCGCGGTGGGGGAGCGCTTCATCATGACCGCCGCGATGATGGCGTACTTCCGTTTCCTCGGTAACTACGGCGTCGAAGCGGTCGCGGCCTACAACGTCGGAGTGCGCATCCTCGCGTTCACGTGGATCCCCGGCATCGGTCTGTCGGTGGCGGCTGCGACGCTGGTCGGCCACGCGCTTGGCCGGGGCGATTCCCAGCTCGCCAGACGTTCGGGCTGGGAAGCCGTACGCATCGGCAGCCTGATGTCCATCGTGCTGGGCGCGCTGTTCGTCGCGCTGCGCATCCCGATGGCGAAGATCTTCACCGCAGATCCGAAAGTGGTGGCTGATCTCGATCCGTTCATTCTGCTGCTCGGCATCGCCTTGCCGTTCCTGGTCGCGCACTTCACGCTCGGTGGCGCGCTGCGCGGCGCGGGCGACACGCTGACCCCACTCAAGGCTGCCGTGCTCGGCAACTGGGTGTTCCGCGTTCCCTTGGGATACCTCTTCGGTCAGCTGCTCGGCCTCGATCTGTTCTGGGTGTGGGCCATCATGTTGATCGATCACGTCTCACGCGCGGCCTGGCTCCTGTGGTCGTTCCACTTCGGCCAGTGGGACCAGAACGTGGGCACGCGTATCCGCCGAGATTCTCGGGGCAGCCCCGTGCTGCGCACCAGCTGACGCGGCGCAGCGGAGTGCGCTAACCTGCGCTGGGCCGCTGCACGGTCGCGCCTGTCGACTCGAGCGTACAGACCATGCCAGCCACACACGACGCGCCTGCCGCAGCGCCACGCGGTCACAGTCGTGAAAGCGCGCTGGCGCAGCTGCGACAGGATGGACCCAATGAGCTCGTGAAGGAGGGCGAGCCGACGTTCTTGCGCTCCGCGCTCGAGGTCGTGAAGGAGCCGATGCTGCTCTTGCTGCTGAGCGCAGGTGCGATCTACTTCGCGCTCGGCAGTGCCCAAGACGCGCTGACCTTGATGGCGGCCGTGATCTGCGTGATCGGTCTGGCGCTCTACCAGAAGCGCAAGACCGAGCATGCAGTGAACCGGCTCAAGGAGCTGTCGGCACCGCAAGCGCGGGTGCGGCGCGAGGGCGTGGAGCACACGGTCCCGACGCGCGAGGTGGTGCGCGATGATCTCGTGCTGGTGCGCGAGGGCGATCGTGTGCCCGCGGATGCTGCGGTGCTGGAGAGCAGCAACCTGCGCGTGGACGAGTCGCTGCTCACCGGAGAATCGGTCCCGGTCGACAAGCTGCCGGGCGCAGCCGACCAACCGCTCCTGCCCCCCGAAGCGGGGTCGAACGCGCTCGTCTACGGAGGAACGCTGGTGGTGCAGGGTCACGGCGTGGCGATCGTGCGAGCCACGGGCGCGCGCTCGGCGATGGGCCGCATCGGCGCGGCGCTCAGCACCACACGCCGCCTGCCGAGCCCGCTGCAGGTGCAGGTGCAACGCCTGGTGCGGGTCATCGCCATCCTGGGCATCTTCCTGTGCGTCGTGCTCGCGATCGCGTACGGCGTGACACAGCACGACTACATGCGCGGGGTGCTCGCTGGCATCACGCTCGCGATGTCCATCTTGCCCGAGGAGCTGCCGGTCGTGCTGACCGTGTTCACGACCCTGGGCGCGTTCCGTATCTCCAAGCATCACGTGTTAGCCCGGCGCTCGGAGGCCGTCGAAGCGCTGGGCTCCGCCACCGTGCTGTGCGTCGACAAGACCGGCACGATCACAGAAAACCACATGCGCCTCGCGGTGCTGGCGCCGCTCTGCGGTGCCGACTACGACGTGACGCAGAACGCGGGCGACGCGCTGCCCGAGACCGTGCACGAGCTGCTCGAATACGGTCGCCTTGCCAGCCAACCCGATTCGCCCGATCCGATGGAGCGTGCATTTCACGTTTTCGGCGCGCGAGTGCTGCGCGGCACCGAGCACCTGCGCACCGAGTACACGCGCGAGCAGGAGTACCCGCTGACGCGCAGCATGCTCGCCGTCTCGCACCTGTTTCGTGACGGCGCTACCCACGGTCACGTCGTGGCCGCCAAGGGTGCACCCGAAGCCATCGCAGAGCTGTGTCATCTCGACGCCGCGCACACCGAGGAGCTCTTGTCGCGTGCCCGCGAGCTTGCCGGCCGTGGCCTGCGTGTGCTGGCGATCGCGCACGCGCGCTACGAGGCCGCGGAACATCCATCCGATCAGCACGCGTTCGATTTCCAGGCCGTGGGCCTGGTCGGGCTCGAAGATCCCGTGCGCGCTTCGGTGCCTGCCGCAACTGCCGCCTTCCGGCACGCCGGCGTGCGGGTGATCATGATCACCGGAGACCACGCAGACACCGCGCGCGCGATCGCGCGCAAAGCAGGGCTCGACGTCAGCAGCGGCGTGGTCACGGGTGCCGAGCTCGATGGCCTTGGAGAGGCCGAGCGCCGCTCGTGCGTTGCGAAGATCAACGTGTTCGCGCGCTGCAATCCAGAGCACAAGCTGCAGCTCATCTCCGCGCTCACGGCGCAAGGCGAGCTGGTCGCCATGACGGGCGACGGCGTCAACGATGCGCCCGCGCTCAAGGCGGCGCACATCGGCATCGCGATGGGTTTGCGCGGCACCGACGTCGCCCGCGAGGCGGCGGCGCTCGTGCTCGCGACGGAGGACTTCGGTGCGATCGCGCAGGCCATCGTGGTCGGCCGCCGCGTGTTCGAGAACCTGCGCAAGGCTGCAACCTACCTCGTGGCCGTGCACGTGCCGATCGCCGGGATGGCACTGGCACCGGTGCTCCTGGGCATGCCCGCCATGCTCTTGCCCGTGCATCTGGTCTTCCTGGAGCTGGTGATCGATCCAGCGTGCACCATCGCGCTCGAAGCGGAGGAGCCCGATATCGACCTTTCGGCGCTGCGTCCCGGTTCCACCACTCGACGGCTGTTCTCGCGAAACGAGCTGCTGCTCGGCGTCTTGCAGGGCCTGATCCTGTGGAGCGCCGTGCTCGCGGTCTATGCCGAAAGCCTGGCCCAACGGCTCAGCGAAGATCAGGCGCGCGCCACAGGCTTCATCTGCATCGTGGTCGGCAACCTCTCGCTTATCCTGGTGCAGCGCTCGACCTCGCGCTCGGCGTTCGCCACGCTGATCCACGCCAAGAATCCGATCGCCAATCTCCTGTCGTCGCTGGCGCTGGTCGTGCTCGTCGCGGCACTGAGCGTGCCGTGGCTGCGCTCCATCTTCCACTTCGCGTTGCCGCCGATAGCTGCATGCGCGGGCGCCACCGCAGCCGCGCTCGTCTCGGTCCTGTGGTACGACTTGGTGAAGCTCGCACGCAGGCGCAACGCACCCGTCGCGCAGCCGTAGGTGCACCAACCTCGGCGACGCGACGAGCACGACCAGCGCCGTCGGCCTCCACCACTGGGCCCCGTTCTCGCCAGCGCGCCGCGGCACCTGGCATCGCACGCGACCCCGCGGCCAGGCCGGTGCGTGCCACGCTCAGTTGAGCACGTCGAGGTTCAAGCCGCCGACGTACGCGTAGCTCACGAAGCGATCGAAGCCGTACACGACGATGCCCATCTCGCGGTTGGAGACCAGCGTGTGCACGCCGTCGAGCTGGCGGCCCGGCAGCACCATCGACGCCTGCCCCACCGTGACCTGCGGGAACGAGAGCGGACAGCGGTGCGCGACCCAGTCGCCTGTGGCCACGCTCGTTGTGTCGAGGCTCGTGTCGATCGGCAAGGTGGTGCACGTGCTGGGCAGCGGCGCACCATCGAGGCGAATGGTGGCTCCCGCGTGTGCGACGATCGTGACGAAGTCGAACGCGTACTTGTCCGGCGTGAGGAAGATGTAGTCGCGTCGGTACTGCTCGACTGGCGGTACGGTGATGAGCGACGGGTCGCCGCCCGGATACTGCCGCGGGATTCCGTCGACACCCTGACTGGGCAAGATCTGCAGCACGGCGATGGGATGATCGGAGTCGATCGCGAAGTCTTTGTCGGCGCGCAGGATCACGTCTTCGCGCTGATGCAACGCGATCGTGTTCTTGGGGGGTGCGAGTGAGGTGGTCACATTCGTCACGCCGGGCTCGATGGCCACGATGCGGATCCACTCCGGCTCGTTGATCTCGGCAACGTTGATAGGCATGCCCGGCAGCGCCGCCTCATTGAGGGCCTTGGTGCGCGGTGGCATGCGAGCCACGATGAAACGATTGCCCGCGACCGAGTCCGGTAGTGACTGCTCCTCGAGGTGATCGGCGCAGCACTGGCGCGTCTCGTAGGTGCCGTAGATCGGGGCATCCGAGGCCTCGCTGCCCACGAACACCGTGACCGGGTGCGTGGCGCGCACCAGCGAGCCTGTGAAGTCCGCGTTGAAGCCCTGCGTCTCCAGGTTCACGACGTCGAAGGCACCGATGTCGAGCTCGATCTTGCCGCCGGCCACGGATTGCGGCACCGGACCCGCCCCGACCACGAGCACCACCTTGGACCCGAGCTCCACGCTCACGTGGGTCTGGGTCTGCGTACCGATGATCGTCAGAAAGGCGCGCAGATCTTCCTTGCTGGAGGTGTGATCGAAGTCCTGGGCAGGGTTCTTCGAGTTGCCGATGGTCTGCGGCCACGAAACGATCGTGTACTGAGAGCCGATCGCGGAGGTGGGCAAGAGCAGCGAGGCGTCGTTCGAGAACACGTTCACGTTCTCGAGTGGGTTGAATTGATAGGCCGTGATCGGATGCGTCGAGACCACGCGGTACGCGTTGGACGTGACCGCGGTGTTCGTCCCGTCGTTGATCCCGGTGGCGGATGAGCCGTCGACCTCGCGCCGCGGCAGCTTGAAGACTTCGAGGTCGCCGGGTGGCACGAGCACGCGCGCGACTTCCGCGATCTTGGGGGTCTTTCCGAACGCAGCGTCGTTTCGTTCGACGCGCACCTCCACCGGCACAGCCTGCGGGTTCGCCACGACGATCGCGTACTGCTGCGCGGAGGCGTTGTTCTGGTCGTCGATGGCCGCGTTGTCGAGGTCTGCGCCGAAGTACTCGCAGCCCACGTACGAGCGATTGGTCTTGGCCAGCTCGCAAGCGTTCACGCAGCGCGCGCCGCTGCACACCTCGGACTTCGCAAGGTCACAGCTCTGTGCGTCGCGCCAGCTCTGGTGCGTGGCGTCGCAGCTCTGAACGACGTTGGTATCGCAGGCCGCATCGCCTGCTGCACAGGCCTTGCAGCGCAGGTCGCCGGCATGACACACGACGCAGGCTTGCTCCGCGTCGCAGAGCAGGCCTTGTTTCACGCAGTCGACGACCACGGTCTGCAGGAACTCCCCGACGCGCTTGCAGCTGTAGTGCTTGCCCGCCTCGCAGCCGTGCGTTGTCTCGTCCTTGCACGAAAATGGTGCAACGCCCGCGTCTTGACCGTGAGCAGGGCGAGCTGACAACGGCTGGAGCTCGATCTGGCCGGGCGCGGTGTTGCAGTCGGTGCAGACCAGCGCAACCGCCGCAATCGAGACACACGACGTGATGGCTAGCAGGCGTCCCATGGCGAAGCGATGACCCTCGTCGGTCAGTGGTGCAGTGTAAAGACGTTCTCGGCGCTATGCGTCCAGTAGCGCGGCGAGAGGTAGGTGTACTGGAACTTGTCGTAGTCGAAGTTATCAACCCGGACGGCCTCCACGCTCCACGTGATGAAGCCCGACGCGACGTCGCTCTGGCCCTTGATCTTCGACAGGTCGGGCAGCGGCACCGAACGGGCGCTGCCAGGCAAGATCTCTTGCCACGCGGGGTTGCCATCACCACCCGTGAGCTCGACGACGAAGAAATCGGGTGCGGGGCCCGCGAGCTCGAAACGCAGCACGCGATCCGCCGGGATGTCGCCGCCGGCCAGAGGTGCAACGGCCTGTGGTATCCCGAGCAAGTCGTCGATAATCACGGGTGTCGACGACGGCTCGACGCCATAGCGCCGCAGGCTCGTGTACGGGGTGTCCTTACCATTCGTGTAGTAGCCGGCCGTCAGGACGTAGCTCGCGTCGACCAGCGGACCGACGAAGGCCGGTTGACCGAGGAAGCGGAACAGACCAGCACTGCTCGAGCGCGTCATCGTATCGAACGAAACGCTGCCAACCTGACGCACGATCACGCCCTCGCCTCCCAGATCGAGGTTCGCGCGCACGCGAAAGTCGGTCGGGCCGGTCAGGGTCGGCTTCGGCACCGCGCTGAGCGCCACATCGAGCTCGTGATCGAGCGTGATGTTCATCTCGATGTCGATGCCCGTGGTCTCGTTGCCCGGCGAGGTGACCACGTTGCGTGCTACGCCCATCGCGTACGGAGTGAACTCACCGGTCGTGCTGCGCTCGATGCCGCACAGCGCGTACACCGCGAGCCCTGCGGGCCGCGCGAAGATCCTGTACTGGTACCCGTGCATGCCCCGATGAGCTGTCGCTTCGTCGAGCTTCGCCATGGCGCCGGACACGTCAGGCGAGGGGTTGCGCGTGTCTACGGTGCTCTGGGTCGTGAACACGTACGCGACGCGCGACTCACCCGGCAACGGCTTGGGCACGATGTCCCAGGGATTGATCTGGAATTCATCCGGCCCCGCGAACACGAGCTCGCCGGAGATCAGCGAGCCAAGCTGCCCGTGACCGCCACTGCCGCTGCCGCTGCTGCCGCTGATGTCCTGCTGCTTCAAACACGCCAGGTCCAGGATGGGCGAGATGAAGACCGTGACATTCTGAGCGTTGAACGCGACGATCGAGCCGCGCTCGAAGCATTTCAAGCTGACGTGCACCGTCAGCGGGCCTTTGAGATCGGTCCCGGAGAACGTGATGCTGCCCCGTGCATTGGTCAGGCCCTTGTAGCGTGTCGTGGGGTCGTCCCCCAGGAGCACGAGCGCCCCGGGCACCACGAAGCCGGCCACGCTGTCGACGACCGTGACGTTCAGCGTTCCTTCGAACGGGCCGCCCGACAGACCGCCGCGGTCGGCATCGCTGGTCTCGATGTACTCGAACGCGGCCTTCGCAACCAGCATGGGCTGCCGTGCCTTCGGCCAGCTGGCCTGCACGTCGACCAAGCCGAGCGCGTGCGGGGGCGTGGCACAGCGCACGCGCTTGGGTGTGAGCACGCTGAGGCTCGTGCACGGCTGACCGTCGAAGGCGACCTGCACGCCCGCCTCGAACGTGGCGCCGCTGACGGTGAGCTCGACGAGCGTGCCACCAGCGATGGAGCCCTTGAGCGGATCCACCAACAGAGCGTTGTAGCTGTAGCCGTGGCGTAAAGTCGCCGTGGTCTTGCCCTGCGTCACGCTCACGTCGGCGGCGCCCGGGTTGCCGGCGGGTACGACCACGAGCAACCGACCCTTGCCGTCGAGCTTCACGTCCGAGGCCTGCACGAGCTGACCGGCGATCCGCACGGCCGCAGCGGCAGTGAAACCACTGCCGCGAACCACCACGCTGTTGCCACCGGAGAACGGCCCGCTGCTCGGCTCCACGCCGGTCACCGCAAGCTGCGTCGAGTCGATACCGGTGATTGGCAGATCAGGCTGGCCCGCGTCATCGCCCGTTGCGCCTGCGTCCGGCAACGCCGGCACCTTGTAGCCGCTGGCCCCGCTGCAGGCGGGCGCCACGCAGACAAGGGCCGCCGTGAGCAGCAGTGCATGGGCTAACCAGTGCGCAGCATGGCTGCGGACCCTTGCTCGTCGGGGATCGGGACTCGTACTATTCGAGTTCATGCGCCAACTCAAAAGGCGCTCGCGCCTTACACACCGCCACGCCGCGGAAGACCCCGAAGACGCCTATATGGACCGTGCCGTGGAGTTAAGCGCATCCGTTAACCTGAAGCAAGTTGAAGCACCCGCAGTTCCTCGGCGGCGACCCAGATCTGGGTAGAAGCTCACGACCACTGCCTTTCACCCGCATGCAAGCGCGCAATACACTGGCAAACCGCAGCGGGCACGCGCTGGCCTACGCCAGATCATGCGCAACGGGCGCGTGTTGCTCGATCGCCGTGCTGCTGTGTTGGCTCGCGACTTCGCGCAGCGTCGCACGCGAGCCGACAGCGCCAGCGGGAGTGCAGATCCACGTCGCGGCGCCCGAGACGATCCCGGACGGAACGCACACGGCCGTCACCGTCACCGTGGACTTCGCGCAGCCGAACGATCAGCCACTGTTGCTCACGCCGACCAGCCAGGGCAGCGCGCTCGAGGTCGTGCGTGGTCGATTGTCGCGCTCGGATGCACGACGCATCAGCGAAACGCAACTGCGCTTCGAGCTGCCGGTCGTGGCCCACGGCGAAGGCACGGCGATTGTGCACGTCGAGCTCGCTGCGTACGTGTGCAAGACACGCTGCGAACGCGTGGTAGCGAGTGCAGATCAAGTGGTCCGCATCGCACGACGCTGAGCGCATCTGCACACCAGGTACGCAGGAGCGTACAGACGTGTCGCGCTTCTGCTCAGCCAAGCACTTGTGCCATTATTCTGGCGGATGGCCGCTCAGCAGTCTGACCTCATAGGGCGCCTCGCTCTGCACTACCGATTGGTCGACCAGGACCAGGTAGCACACGCGATGCAGCAGCACGCCCTGCACGCGGATCGGACGCTCGGCGAGGTGATGGTTGCCCTCGGGCTGATCAATGCAAGCCAGCTCACACAGCTGCACGAAGCGGAGCGGCAGATGTTGGCGAAGGAAGCCGCGCAGCAAGGCCATCCTGCGCAGCCGCGCACTCGTCCCGTGACCCAACCAACGAGCGCGGGCCAGCGCGCGGGCGCTACGCGCCCCACCTCGAGCACGGGCGCGATGCGTGCGCCGACGAACGCCACGCTGGTTGGCGCCGTCACGCGTCCTGCTCGACCCGGCGCCGGGCCGATGGTGATCACCAACAACGCCAACATCGCGCGCGCACCGACCCCGCGGCAAGCGCCGCCAACGCAGCCAACGCCCGAAGCGCGGCAAGCGCCGCCCACACCGGGACCGCGGCAAGCGCCGCCCACGAGCGGAGCGCTGATGGCGGTCGCCAACGTGCCGCAGGTGCAGTGGCTACACAGCATGCTCGCGCACGCCTGCACCAAGGGCGCAAGCGACGTTCACATCCACGCGGGCAGCACGGTGAAAGCGCGAACGCACGGTGGCTCGCTCGTCGATCTCACCAAGGACGCGATGAGCGCGCAGGAAGCCGAGGGCATTCTGATCCCGTCGCTCGTCGACTGGCAGAAGCAAGCACTCGCAGAGCACGGCGAGGTCGACTTCTCGTACTCGGTTGCGAAGGTCGGCCGCTACCGAGTCAACGTCTACCGCGGTCACAGCGGGCTGTGCGGGGTGTATCACTTCATCCCGGCATCTCCGCAGCCATTGGCTGCGCTCGGCCTGCCCGACATCGCGGCCCGCCTGATCAACCACGGCAACGGCATCGTGCTGATCACCGGGCCATCGGGCTGCGGCAAGACCTCGACCATGGCGGCGCTCGTCAACTTGATCAACGAGGAGCGCGAGGATCACATCCTGTCGATCGAGGATCCGATCGAGTACGTGCACGTCTCCAAGCGTTGCGTGGTGAACCAGCGTCAGGTGAACCGGCACACCAAGTCGTTCGCCGCAGCGCTGCGCTCGGCACTGCGCGAGGACCCCGACGTCATCTGCATCGGTGAGCTGCGCGATCTCGAGACCATCTCGCTGGCGTTGTCGGCCGCAGAGACAGGCCATCTGGTGCTCGGCACGCTGCACACGCAAGGCGCGGTGCGCACGATCAACCGCATCATCGGCGCCTACCCGCCGCGCCAGCAACCTCAGGTGCGCACCATGCTCGCCGAATCCCTGCGCGCCGTGATCTCGCAGAAGCTCTTGCCGCGCAGCGACGGCGGTGGGGTGGCGCTCGCCTACGAGTTGCTCTTGATGAATTACGCCGCGGCGAACCTGATCCGCGAGAACCGTACCTTCCAGCTGGGCCAGGTGCTGCAGACCGGTCGCGCTGCGGGCATGCGCGCGATGGACGACTCGCTCAAAGAGCTGCTGCAGAAGCAGATGATCTCGAAGCAGACGGCACAGCTGCACGCCGAAAACCCCAAGCTCTTCGTCTAGCAGGTCCATGGCTCGCATCGACTCGTTGCTTCGACACGTGAAAGCCAAGCAGGGCTCCGACCTGCACTTGGTGGCCGGGATCGAGCCACGCATCCGCTCGCGCGGCGCGCTCGCCGCCATCTCGGGCACCCATCAGCTCGTCGACGCCGACCTGCGGGCGATGCTGCGCGAGCTCACGACGCCGGCCCAGTGGGCCAGCTACGAGGCGACCCTCGAGCTGGATTTCGCCTACAGCCTGGCCGGCACCGGCCGCTTCCGCGCCAATTACTTCTTTCACGAGAACGGCGCGGCTGCGGTGTTTCGTCTGGTCCCCGATCAGATCCAGCCACTCGAACAACTCAACATGCCGGCCGTCGTGGAGAGCTTCGCGCACCTGCGCAGTGGCCTCGTGCTGGTGACCGGGCCCACGGGCTCGGGCAAGTCCACCACGCTCGCCGCGATCATCGACAAGATCAACGCCACGTACGACAAGCACATCCTGACACTCGAAGATCCCATCGAATTCGTGCACCAGAACAAGCGCTCGATGATCTCGCAGCGCGAGATCGGCACGCACACCCGCAGCTTCGAGTCGGCACTGCGTGCGGCGCTGCGCGAGAACCCCGACGTGATCCTCGTCGGCGAGCTGCGCGGCACCGAGGTCGAGCTGGCGCTGGCGGCTGCCGAGATGGGAACGCTGGTCTTTGGCACGCTGCACACCAACAGTGCGGCCAAGACCGTCGATCGCCTGATCGACATCTTCCCCAACGATCAGCA
>DASVHQ010000396.1:0-2973 GCA_036382515.1 Polyangiales bacterium
GAGCCGATGAAGCCGCCCACGGCCGCCGCAGCCGAACCTAGAGCGACAACAAGCTCCAGCTTGTGGCGTCTGAACCACGCGAGCGAAAACCGCTCGTGGCTGCCGCCGCGTTCGCGCATGGCGAGCAGCATGACGCCGACCAAGGTAATCACGCTGCCGAGAGTAGTTACGCCCGCCCAAAGCATACCGAGAGGCTACCTTAGTCCACGGGCCGCACGGTACCACAGGGTATTCGCTACGCTACACCGACCGGCAGAACTACGGCCGAGTCTGCGTCAAAGCTTCCGCGTAGTATCGACTACTGACCTTGCCGAGCGCGTAAGCCACATAAACCGCAATCCCCATCGAGTTGACGGAAGATATCTTGAACAAAGCCGCTGTCGCGGCAGGCCGAAGACCGAGAGCATCGGTTGCCGACTTGGCGTTCCGGCAGTCCACGGGTAACCTCCCCGTGAAGCTCGAGGAGCGTCGTTGTGGTTTGCTGTCGGCAGGACGCTGAGTCCAATTTACCCATAGTGGCTTCGGACTCGAAATCTGCTGTGACCACGGCGACTTCGCTCGCTTGACGCATGTTGCCTGTGCGCGACGTGCCGGCGGGTGAGCGGCGGCTTCATTCAAACACGGTTTCGCGAAGCGATCGGCGCCCCCGCGCGCATCGGCCTTCCCGGCGCTCCGCCAAACCGCTACTACTTATGCGCCCTCCACTTGGGTAGACTGTGCCGCGGGGCGCGGGCCAGTGTCGAGTCCGTTGCATGGTTGCGTACGCGGTCGACTGGTGTGCTGTCTGTGCTTCGTCATTGTGGCTACACGGGCCTGGTGAGCGGGCGCAGAGGTCGCTGACCGTTCAAGGCGGCAGGAGCTGACTGTCGAACTGCGTGCACGGGATGTCCACACCCGCGGGAAGCTTGCCGCGCTCGTAGACGCAGTTGGCGTAGGTCGTTTCGCAGCTGCGGATGTCGTCGATGCTCAGCTCGTACTGCTCGCGCACCGTGCCGCCCGGCGCGGCGGTCGCATCGCGTCCACACTGGCCGTCGTAGAACACCGAGTGTCCGACCGCTTCCTTCGTATAGACCCAGCGTGCTCGGGTACCCGGCACGGCCTCACCAAGTGCCTGAAGATCGGGGAGCTGGGCAGGATCCGCCGGGCACAAGGTTTGATCTCTGACGCGGCACAGGTCAGCGCATGCGAACCGTTGCAGGTAATGGTTTGGGCCGACCGTCAGCTGGACCTCCACGCTGTCGTCGAGTGGCCTGGCCGACTCGACGGTGGTCCTCGTCACCGGATCGTCGTGCGCAATGCGCAGGTTGTAACCTGCCGACAGTTGGAACCCAAGTGGCTGTATCCCAGCCACCTTCGTCAGGTACTCGACGCTATGGGCGTCGTTGGTCGACAGTGTCGGCAAGTCTCCGTCCCCTGAGCCGAGAATCTCATCAGGTGACGCGACCCCGACGTCTCCGAAGTCGAGGCGGCCGTTGGTGTTGACGTCGCGATAGACGACGAGCGTGCCTACGGAGGACCTCGCGTCGCCGTGCGGCCTCAATGCTTGCGCCGGCGGCGGTTCGGTAAGCTCGGCAGAGAACTTCTCGGGGAAGCTCACCTTCGACGAGAGCGGCCAGGAGAGCAGCGCTGTCTCCCCGCGAAGCGTGACCAGGCTCGCGGAGTTGCACGAGGCTGCCGCGTCAGTCGCGACCTCGCCTGGCGCGCCGTGCCACACGATCGATAGACGCATGTCGCCCTGAGGTGCTTGGACGCCGTTGGCCAGGCGCAACGTGCCCTTCATGGATGCCAGCGGACGGGCCGGAGAGCGGCCGTCGGCGCAGCGAGCGAGCGCGAGCACACACGCTAGCGCAACGAGGATCTTGCTCATCGAGAAGCTCTCTCACTTTCTGGCCGACTGATCACGAATGGGGCGCGTAAGCCACACAAACAGCCCTCCCCGATCCGGTTAACGTAAGATATCTTATGCGCCCTTCGCCGGGTAGACTGTGCCGCGGGGCGCGGCGCCTTGGTACGCGGCGAGCGGCAGTTGTTCAGACGGGTGATGCGCAGCGAGGCGGCTGGCAGCCTGGGTGGAGTTTATCCTGGCGATCCGCGGCGGCGATCGCGTGCCCCGCAGTCGGAACTGCGCGGAAGATGGCGCGTGCTCCCGCACGGCCTTCCTCGCGTCGGTCACGGTGGCGACACCACTCGACGCCATCAGGATTGCGCGCGCGCAGTTGGTGCAAGTGACAGCCGAGCATGCACCTGACATGCTCAGGGCTGAGGCATGCATTACGCGCTCCACATCGTCCCGGCTTCTGGTTTGGCGCTGCTGCTGACATGGAGCGCTTGCGGCTGCAGCGGGAGCTCGAATGCAAGCGCCCCCCTCGATGGCGGCGCCGCGAGTGCCGATGCCGGGAGCACTCGATGGACCGACGCGTCGGTTGCGGCATGCGACCACTACTTCGCCGCGCAGTACTCTCGCTGCGGCGGGCCTGTTCTGCCCGCGAGCGAAACGCTGCGGCTACGGACTCGGTTCGAGCAAGTGTGCGAAAACCAAATCGCTCTGCCAGGCAGCGGCGTGACCGTCGCAACTCTCCAAGCGTGCGCGTCGGCGCTCGATGCGTCTGCGTGCCAATTCCCGGAGGGACCGCCAGTTGCGTGCAATTTTCACGGCTCCTTGCCGGGCGGCGCACCCTGCAACGATGGGTTGCAGTGCCAGAGCGGCACGTGCAGCGGGACGGCACTCGATGGCCCAGGAGGGCAGATCGGACCGTTTACCTGCGGGACCTGCGAGCCATTCGCTGCCGTCGGGCAGGTCTGCGCCCGTGGCGATTTCTCTGCTGGCTGCGCGAGCGACGCGCTCTGCTTGACCACGCAGGCCATGCAGACCGCCGCCGAAGCGACGTATGTCTGTGTCGCCCTCGCGCAGGGCGATGTCGGTGCCGCTTGCGACGGACTGTCTGCGACTTGCAAGACGGGGCTGTACTGCGC
>DASVHQ010000397.1:0-2323 GCA_036382515.1 Polyangiales bacterium
CCGCATCGCGAATCGACGTACTTTGAGCTCCACGTCGTAGCGCACCTTGGCGAATGCCCGGCTCGCGTTACCGACCCGGAAGTAGTTCACCCAGCCACGCACGATTTCGTTCACGCGCTGCACTGCGTCCTGCACTCGCAAATGCCGTCCGGTGCGCAGCACCTCGCGAACCGCTCGTAGTACCTGAGTGACCTTCTTCGGTCGGGGGCTCTTGTGCGGATACTTGGCGCTTGTCTTCTCGCCTTTCGCCCTTTTTCTGACCATCTATTCTGCAACAAACGCGGCCTTTTCGGAGTTCTTGATCAGCCAAGCTGCTCAAAGACGCCATTCTGGCGTATGGCTCCGGATCAAGAACACCGTCCGAAGCCTGTTTTGTGCGCGTTCTACACTTTCGACAGTAAGAAAAAGGGCGAAACACGAGTCAGAGCGGCCATTGGAGAGGCCGGTGTTGAGGTAGGCCAGGACGCCGTGCAGGTGCTTGCGGATCGTGCGCGCGACCCTGACGAAGGGAGCGAGCTTGGAGCGCGAGGCCCAAGCGAGCCAGCCATGGAGTTGGTCGCGCGCGACGTAGTACTGGCGGCGATCCAGGATGGCCGCCAGCGAATCCTTGAGCAGCATGCCTCGGTAGAGCGGCCGGTTTTTGACCTGTATCTGCGCGAGCTTGCGACGCTCGACGCTGGAACGATTCTCGGGGTTCTTCTGCAGCGCGAAGCGCGTCTTCTTGAGCGCGCGGCGCTGGTCGGGCTCGGTGTGCTTGGCGACGAGCGCGCGGCGAACCTCGTCCAGTGCGTCGTGAGCAAGCTTTTGAACATGGAAGCGATCGAAGACGACCTGAGCCTGCGGCGCGTTCGCTTTGACCGACGCGATGTACGCCTGCGAGAGGTCCATCGTGACGGTGCTCAGTTGCGCGCAGCGCTCTTTTCCAAGCTCGGCGAAGAACGCATCGAGAGTAGCCGCACTCTTGCCCTCGTGAGCCCAGACGACCTTGCCGGTGTCGTGATCGGTGATGATCGTCACGTACTTGTGGTGCTTGCGGTAGCTCAGCTCGTCGACGCCGATCACGCGCAGACCCGTGAGTCGATCGGCCGGGCTCAGCCGTTTTACGACGCGCTCGGCGATGCTACCGACCGTGTACCAAGCGATACCCATCAGGCCGACGATGGCTGTCTTGTCCATGCACTGCGCGAGGTAGCCGACCTGGTGCTCGAACGGCCGCGTGAACATCGAGTCGGGCTCGGCCCACGGCACCAACTCGGTCCGCACGCGGCAGCGGAAGCAATCCACGCGCCGCAGGTCGTAGCGCAGCTCGACCCGCATGCCGCCGAGGTCCAGGTGCCGCCATCGGCGGCCGCTGCGGTGGTCATACAGCTTTCGAACGCGGCAACCGCAGCCGCTGCAGCGCCCGATCCGCGTCGTGGGCGCGACGTCGATCACCAGGCCCGCCTCCTCGAATTCGCAGCCTCGAACCCGTACGCACTTCATTCCCAAGATGTTCGACAGTATCTTCGTTACTTGCATGGCGGGTCGCGGGCCTCCGTTGGTGGTGCAACCCGAAGGTACCCCGGCCTTGCCATGCACTTGAACCCCGCGGCTCCCAAAGCCGCTCACACGGTCAAATCTCTCGGCTTTTCAAGCCCATCGCGCCAGTCGACCAGCCGACGCGCACCCACTCACGCATGAGGAGAGCCTCTTTTCTCTTGGCCGCACGCTGGTCAGTTGCGCTGCTAAATGACCGATCGCGATTCGGGAACGACCTTACGCCGCGATCCGCAAGGGGACCCGCTGCGCATGGTCGGCGTGCCAGAGGTAGGCGTCCACGTAGCGACGCGCGTTACCGAGCAGCTGCGCCATCGTGGTGCACTTGTGGTTGCGAGTGACATTGGCGTGAAGGTCGAGCCAGACGCGCTCGATGCGGTTGTGATCTGGGCAGTACGGCGGCAGGAAGTGCAGCACGATGCGACCGCGGAACGACGCAAGCACCCGCTCCACCGCGTGCGCCTTGTGAATCCCGTAGTTGTCCACGATTGTAGACGGCCGCCTGGTTTCGTAGAAATCTGACTCTCGAGGCCGATCGCAACGGTCGCGACAGACTCTGGACATCGCAGTCCCGCTGAAGTTGATCGCTCGTTCATGATCAAAATTCAGAACGGTCTACCGGTGTGCGGGCCCTCAACAGAGACGTCTACCCGTGGTCGGGCCTGCTGCGCTGAGGCAGTTCGGTTGGCGTGGTGCAACCATTGCGGATCGCAGTTCGCTGTATGCCGCTCTTGCGACCGGGGACAAACACACTGCGGTCATCGATGTGCCGGCCAGAGTCGAGACA
>DASVHQ010000398.1:0-33097 GCA_036382515.1 Polyangiales bacterium
GTACAGGTCGATCTTGCCGCGCGAGATCTTCCCGCCCTCGTGCGGCATGAGGGCGTCCTTCTCAAACACATACCGGTCACGCTCGGGGTCGGTCGTCGTGGGGTCCGGCCGCGGCACTTCGAGCACGTCGCAAAGCTCAAGCAAGAAGGCGTCCTTGTTCGCTCGCTCAGACGCGGCGGAAGCAGACCACTTGGCGATGAAAGCGGCTATGTCCATGCGAGCCCCGGCAGCGTGCCGGACGCCCGTGGCGACGTCTAGCCATGGTGACGAGACCATGGCACCAGCTGAAGTGCGGCGCGCTCACACGAGTGCAGGCGCCGGCGAGGCACTGCCTACGGCAGCGGGCACTTGAACGGTTCGGCTGCCGAGCTTCGGCTCGATGGCGCGTGTCGGACGGCACCAGCGCAGCCCAGGAATTGCGGAGAGCCACGGGCGCGTGCGTGGGCAAACGATCAGTATTCGTCAATAATCGCCCTGAATCTGCAGGAGACTCAGATTTCTTTGTCGTTTCTCTTGCGCGCGCCGATCTGCCGGTCGTAAGCTCTTTTCAACAACCCCTGCTGCTTCGGCGGCTGGGTGCGAGGCTGCCTCCGGGCGGCCTCAGCGTTTTAAGGGGTCTGCCGATTCGTGAAGACCTGCGTCTACGTCGATGCGTACAACCTCTACTACGGCAGTCTGAAGGACTCTCCGTACAAGTGGCTCGATCTCGGCGCACTGTGTTCGACGCTCCTTCCGAACGCAAGGATCGTTCGGATCAGGTACTGCACCGCCGCTGTGAAACCACGACCCGGCAAGGTCGGCACGGATCAGCGCCAACAGGCCTATCTGCGGGCGCTGCGAACGATCCCGAACCTGTCGATTCACTTGGGGCACTACCAGCAGACAAAGAAGCGAATGAAGCTGGCGAACCCGCCGGTCTCAGGATCGAGCTTCGTCGAGGTGTTGTGCACCGAAGAGAAGGGGTCTGACGTCAACTTGGCGAGCTACATGTTGGTAGACGCCATGCGCGACGAGTGCGACCAGACCGTGCTTATCTCCAACGATTCGGACCTGAAGCTGCCCGTGCAGCTGTTGAAAGATGAGCTGAAGAAACACGTGCTGGTAATTGCGCCGACGACCAACCCGGGGAGGCGCCCGAGCGTCGATCTTCGCGGGGCCGCCTCGGCGATGCGGGAACTCCGTGCAGGCCCGCTCAGTGCAAGCCAGTTCCCGGTCACCCTGACGGACGCGCATGGGACAATCCACAAGCCACCTCAGTGGTAACCTGTCGCCTCTCAGCGACGTCAGGCACGGCAGCGCTCCGGGGCCGAGCGACGCCCCCAAAACCTGGTAACAACCCGGGTACGTTCCGCCGCCGTCAGCAGCGCTCAACAGTCCCGCGCCCTTAGGCGACCACTTCCGCTTCAACGTGTAACCAGGATCGCGCCGAGCGCGATCCAAAAAGGAACTGACTCGCGATCCGGTGAGGATCATAGTGCGCCGATCTCCGGGAGGGATCATAGCGCGATCAAAAAACGGCGAAGCGATCGGCGCACGAGGGCGGAGCCCATCGGCGCGCAAGAAGTTGAGGCGGTTCATCCGCCAACGGGCCAAGGATGGCGACCTTGATGGGTGGCGCCGGGGACGCGCTGTCCTCGGATACATCGAGGGCCGACGTGTTGTCGACCTCGCCGCCGAGCTGGACGTGACGCGCGGCTCGGTGAACCGATGGCTGCAATGGTACGAGGCGATGGGCATTGAGGGGCTGGCCACCCGGACGGCTCCCGGCCCCTCGCGCAAGCTCACAAACGAACAGCGCGATGAGCTGACAGTGCTCGTCGAGGCCGGGCCGCTGGCGGCGGGATATCCGAGCGGCGTGTGGACTGGGCCGATGGTCGGGGATCTCATTGAGCAACGCTTCGGCGTGCGGTACCACAAGCACAACGTGCCACGGCTGCTGCACGAGCTCGACTTCTCCGTCCAGCGGCCGCGCAAGCGGTTGGCGCGCGCCGACTCTGCAGCGCAAGCGACTTGGTTTCGCAAGACGTTCCCGGCGATAAGAAGAAGCGCTCGCCTGCCGCGGTCTCGTGATGTTCGGCGACGAAGCGATCTTCTGGCTCGACGGAAGCCTGCATCACACCTGGGCCCGTGTCGGCGTTCAGCCGCACGGTGACACCTTCGGACTGCGCAAGCCCGCGCCCGTGTTCGGCATTGCCGAGCACGCTACACCCACGCATCAATCACTGGCAATCCGCGCACGCAGTGCCCGCAGACGCGCGAGCGCGTGGGCGTCGTTACGCGCCGATACGCAGCGCTGTATTGGCCGATGGCATCCGCGTGCCAGTGGCGGTTGAGATACAGCCGCGCAAGCAGCAAGTGACCGCGAGCGTCGTCTGGATGGTCCGAGCTGTACTTGCGCAAGAGCGTGATCGCGCGCTCGCTGCCGTATTCGCCCGCCATGATCGCTTTGCGCACGACGCGCAGATCTTTCGGCGTCGCGCGCGCCCACGGATTCTTGCAGGTCAGCGGCGCCGCGTGCGCTCAGCACGGTGGGCGCTGCGGAAAAGGTGTCGCTGACGTGGCTGGCCGGCGCAGCGCCGCTCTGGATCCACGGCTGGGGAATCAGCTCGAGCGCGCGCAACATCTCCGCGGCATCCTGGAAGCGTTCCTTCGGCTTCTTCGCCATCGCGCGCTGCAACAGCGCTTCGAGCTCGCCGCACACTGCAACACTCGGTTGCAGCTCAGCGAGCCTGGGCACCGGTTGTGTCAGATGCGCACGCAACATGTCGGCGGGATCACCCTCGAACGGCTTGCGACCCGCCAGCATCTCGAAGAGGATCACGCCCATCGCATACACGTCCGTGCTCGGCTCGGCGGGATCGCCTGCGACTTGCTCCGGCGACATGTAAGCCGGCGTGCCCATCATCTCGCCGGCTCGCGTCAGCGTCTTCTCGGCGGGATCTTCCTCCACGAACTTCGCCAGACCGAAGTCCAGGAGCTTGAGGCGCTCCTCGCCGCCGGTAGGCGCTGCAAGAACACGTTGCCTGGCTTGAGATCCCGGTGAACCAGGCCGCGCTCGTGCACGAACGCGAGCGCGCGCAGCAGCTTGTTCACTCGCTCGGCTAGCGCCTTCGACCACGCGAATGCTTGATGGAAGCTCGGCAGGCTCGTGTTGGTCGCATCCCAACCGCTGTCTTTTCCCTGCGAGGCGTAGTACCCGGCATCGCGATCGGACGCGTCCACGCCGATGAAGTCGGCCTGGTCGCCGCCGCAAGCCACGAGAAACGCGCCGAGCTTCTGCGCTTCGGCGGCCACATCGAGAGCGGGATCGCGGTTCTGCAGTACGTCGAGCTTGGTCGCCCAGCCCGAGCCGTGCAGACCTACGCGTACCTTGGGCGCGTGACGACGCGCCATGTCGATCATGCAACGCCCCAGGCCCGCGATCGAATCCTCGAAGCCCTTGCACTCCGGGTGACCTGAAGCGACCGCGGCATGGATCGCGTGCGGGTCTTGGTTCAGCTGCTCGGCGTAGCCCCAGAAGTCGGGCTCGAGGTGCAAGAGCGCGACGCTGGACGCGAGCTGATCGAGCAGGAACGCGTAGTCGCCCAGATAACGATCCATGAACGCGGCATCCTGCGTGGCCGCGACCTCGGCGCTGCCCTCGGCCGCGCAGCTGGCCTGCAAGATCTCGTAGTACGTGAACATCGGCACCTGAGCGTTGCCGTGCGCCTTGCTCGCGAAGTCGCGCGCGTACGCACCCGGACCGCGCCCGGGCCACCGCGCGCGCCCGGGCACCGAAACCCGAACACAGCTCAGTGCTTGCCAGCGCTGCCCGCGCCCTTGCTCGGCTCGGTCTTCGCAGCTGACGGCTGCGCTGGCTTGGCCGCGGCCGGCGCCGCTGCGGGCTTCGCGTCAGCCGCCGACGCGGCGGCTTGCGCCGCGGCCTTCGCCTCGAGCAGCGCCTTCTTCGCAGCCTCGAGCACGCGCAGCACCTTCGGCGAAGTCGCGCCCAGGCCCAGCTCCACGTCCGGCTGCTTCTCCAGCATCGTCTTGAATGCCTCGAGGCCCAGGTCCTCGCGATCGAGCGCGATCAGCGCCGTGCCCAGCTCGCGCTGGATCGTCACGACCTGGTTGCCCGTGAGATCGCCCATGCCGATCAAGCGATTGGCCATGGCCACGGCCTCCACGAAGCGACCGTGCCGCACATGCTCGTGCAAGAGTGGCAGCTCGTCATGGATCAAGAGTTGCTTGTCGCGCGTCTCACCCTGCGTCTCGATGCCCTTTTGCTGCAGCGCCGCGAGCTTCTTGCCCGACTCCGAGAGCACCAGGTTCGACAGCGGCAAAAGCAAGATCTGCCCGCGATCGGTGCGGCTGGTCTTCATCGTGTTGAAGCGCCGCACGATCTGGCTGTCCTTGGCGCCGTCGTAGTAGTCCTTCATGATCTGACGCAGCGCGTCGTGCTGGCTGACCACTTGCCGCAGCGGGTACGGCACGAGGATCTCGGCGCCCAGGTCGGGCTGCTTGCCTGCGCTCTGGTTGTTGGACTCGCTGAGCGCGAAGGCGCGGCGCGCGTCACCGTAGTAGTGCTCCGAAAGCTCGGCCCAGGTCTCGCCGGGCTCGATGCGGTGGTAGCTCACCGTGGGAATCACGAGCTTCATGCCCACCACGATCGACGACGCACCTTCGCTCGCCAGGCCATTTTCGGCCACGATCACGCTCTCGCGCCGTGGATCGCCGTAGTAGAGATCGGCGATCGACGCGAGCGTCTCGCCGGGCCGCACCACGTGCATGATCACTCCCTCGGCCTGCGCCGCCGAGATCGGAGCAAGCGCCACGCCACACGCCCACAGCGCACGCGCCAACACAACGCTGCGTTGCAAGCCGCGCCGACCGCGCGGCCGTGGCGTGTGGAGCGCGCGCATCATGGCTTGACCGCCGCGGGCGCTGCGGCCTGGTGCCTCGGCCGCAGCGTGGCTTCGAGCAACTGCGTGTCACCGGAGCGGATCACGACCTCGGCCGCGTGCTCCTGGTAGAAGGGATTGACGAGCTTGACGTAGTGCTTGCCCGACGACAGCGGTATGCGCGCGGCGCTCGGCGTGGTCAGGGCGAGCTCCCCGTCGATGATCACGTCTGCCCAGGGCTCGGCCACCACACGCAGAAAACCCGCGCGCGACAGCGACAGCTGCGTATCGCCCTCCGCGGGCTCGCTGCGATGCGAAAACCGCCCCGCCGACGCCTGGATGCCGCCGCCGGCGAGCACCGCGCACGCGAGCAGCACCGCGAACGGCAGCACCGCGCTCTGCACCAAACCCGCCACCGGTGCCGCGGCACGCGGCGAGCGCATGACGCCCGCGGTGAGCACCGCATCGGCCTCGGCTGGCCCCACCACGCCCACATCACGCAGGTACATCACCAGGCGCGCGTTGTGGTTGATGCTCACGCGACCGGCCAGAAACTCGACGACGTCGTCGATCAGCACCTGCGTGCTCGGGTAACGGTTGACCGGCAACTTCTCCATGCAGCGCGCGAGCAGCCGCTCGATGCTGCTGGGCACGCTGCCCACGAGCTTGCGCGGACTGGTGTAGCGATCGAGCCGGATCTTCTGCATCACCGTTCGTGACTCGTCCTCGAGGAACGGCTTGCGGCCCGTGATGCACTGGTACAGCACGATGCCGAGCGAGAAGATGTCGCTGCGGAAATCGAGCTTGTCGCCGAGGATCTGCTCGGGGCTCATGTAGCTGGGCGTACCCACCCCGGTGCCCGTCTCGGTCAAGTCGCTCAGCGCATGATCGCGCGCGATGCCGAAGTCCATCAGCTTGACCTCGCCCTGGTGCGAGATCATCACGTTGGCCGGTTTGATGTCGCGGTGGATGATGCCGCGGTAGTGCGCGTAGTCGAGCGCGCGCGCCACCTGCAGCGCGACGATCGCCGCCACTTCCACGGGCAAGCGCGGTGTCAGCTGCAACAGATCGTAGAGGTCGATGCCCTGCACGTACTCCATCACGATGTACATGCTGTCGCCGTCCTTGACGAAGTCGTAGACGTGCAAGATGTTCTCGTGCTGCAGCGAGGCCATGAAGCGCGCCTCGCGCTCGAAGCGCACCGCGAACTGGCTGTCGAGCGCGATGCTGGGCTTGAGCGCCTTGATCGCCACGACCCGATCCAGGGGCTCCTGGACGGCCTTGTAGATGACGGCCATGCCGCCACTGCCGATCTCGCCGACGATCCGGCAGTTACCGATCCGTTCCAACATCGGGTCGCAGGCTAGAAAGCCCGGCTGGATATGTCAAACGCTACGTAATTGCTGAGTATTTCTTGGGTCTGGCCGGCTTGTGCGCCGGCCTGCCGAGGTGAGGTGGGTCACAGCCTGCGCAGACGCGCGAGGCTAGCGAGCCCGGCGGGTCACCCGAAACGTTTCCGCACCGACGGCGTACCCATGGCTCGCGCCCGGCTCTGGCCGCGCGCTCGACGGCCCGCGGACCCATACACGCCGGAGAAAGCTCGATGAAGCTCTACAGCCATCCATTCTCGCACAACGCCAAACGCGCGCGCATCGGCGCGGCCGAGCTCGATGTCTCGCTCACCGTGTCGGTGGTGGACTTCGGTCAGGGCGAGCACAAGTCGCCCGCTTACCTGGCAATGAACCCCAACGGCAAGGTGCCCGTGCTGCAGGACGACGACGGGTTCACGCTCTGGGAGTCGCCTGCGATGCTCGTGTATCTCGCGGCCAAGAACCCCGCCAAGGGCCTTTTGCCCAGCGATCCGCGCAGCCTGGCCGATGCGATGCGCTGGATGTTCTGGAACGCCAGCCACTTCGAGCGCAGCATCGACATCGTGGTGCACGAGAAGCTCATCAAAGCGATGCGCAAGCTGCCTGCCGACGAAGCGCAGGTGAAGCGCGGCATGGACGAGATCGCGCGCTACGCGCCGGTGCTCAACGCGCAGCTGGAAGGCAAGAGCTGGCTGCTCGGCGACAAGTTCTCGATCGCCGACATCTCCGTGGGCGTGACGGCCGAGCTTGGCGCCGCGGTCGGCTTGGACCTCGCACAGTACCCGCACCTCGCGGCCTGGCTCGGCCGTTGCAAAGCGCGCGAGAGCTGGAAGAAAGCGGGCTGAGCGGGCCGTGGACGGCCGGGCGCCTGGACTGCGAGCGAGCTCACAGTCCGGGCGTCACGGCTCACGCAGCACTGCGCAGCCGCCACGAGCCGTGGTGCATCAGTTGCTCGATCAACGCGCTGGTCGCCGAGTCCGGCTTCTGCACGGCGAGCACGGGGCCGGCATGCAGGCGCACCCCGAAGGTGTGGATCTCCAGGTCCCAGAGTGCGCCGCCGATGGCGGCATGCGTGGTCGGCACCAGGGCCACGCGCTCCTCGAGGGCGTGATGCTCGTCCAGCCATTCACCCGTCTTGCGGTCGCGAACCGCGACGCAGCAAGCTTGGTAGATCACGTATTCGCAGCGCTCGGTCACACACACACTGCTCAAGGCGTCGATGGTCGACATGGGAGGTTCTCCTCGCGATCTTCTCTTGATTTCTCTTGCAGCCTGGCAGCGCCGTGTGTCGTTCACGTGAACGATACGTTAGAAGCGCGTGACTTGAGAAAGAGGCTGCTTTCCTGGCCCCCTTTGGCTGCTACCGCGGACCGGCAGACAAGCCGGCGAGGTTCGCGCACGATCGGCGCTCGACGTGTGTGAGCGGGGATCAAGCCACGGGCAAGACGAGGGTCAGGGGCTCGCGACGTGGCGAGCACGCGATGCCCATGCAGCTGAACCTGTTCCAGGGCACGGGGCCCGACGCCAACAGCTGCGCCTACTTCGCCAGCGTGATCCCGGGCGACGCCGACGCGGCGCGTGCACAGGGCGAGTACAACCTGCAGCTGTCGCTCGACGACGATGGCCTGCTCGCGGCCGCTGCCGCGCTGTACCTGAGGGCGGGCGCAGCGTGGCGTGTGTGCTCGACTACCAACTCGGCGCCGAGCAAGCACGCAAGAGCACCGGCCTGCCCTGAATCAGTGCGCTGGCTGGGAGGTCTCGTGAGCGTCGCTGCTGTCGCTGCCGGTGAGCTTGTTCACGGCCTTCTTGCCCTCGTCCATGACCACGTGAGCCTTCTCGTCCACGAAGCTGGCGGCAGGCTTCACCGCTGCCTTGAAGTGCTCGTGCGCCTCTTGCACATCTTTGCCTGCACGCGAGAGCGCGCTCTCGCCGCCCTGCGTGTGGCCGGCAGACGCGGACTTGGCAGGTTCGTTGTGAGCACAGCCCGCGGCGGCCACGGTGAATACAACGAGCGCGCCGCCGAGGGCGGCAGCAAACCGGGCTGCGGGGCCGTGCGTGGGGTGAATGCGCATGAGGTCCGACCTCCGAGTCTGCCCTTCTTAGCACGCTGCGCGCGCGCAGCCGAATCTGCTATCCTGACCACCCGCATGACGCCGGAAGAACGCCTCGCCGCGCTGCAAAGAGAGAACGCCGCTCTGCGCGCGCAGCTGGCGGCGCTGCAGGGCCAGGACCAGCCCGCGTACGACTCGCAGCAGGGCGCGGTGGACCGCTTGCTCGCCGACCGCCGCATGCTGGCGTCCCTGCCGGACGTCGTGACGGTGCTCGATCGCAACATGCGGATGCTCTACATCAACCATGGTGTGACCGTGCTGCACCTGGCGTCGGCGATCGGGGACAACGCGCTCGACTACCTGTACCCGGAGCAACGCGCGCCGTTCACAAACGTGTTCGAGCGTGCGTGGCACAGCGGCGAAGCGGACCAAGTCGAGGTCCACACCCTGAGCGATCACTTCTACGAGACGCGCTTCATGCCAATCGTGGAACGCGGCGCCGTGCAACTGATGCTCTGCACCAGCCGCAACGTCACCGAACGCAAGCGCGCCGAGCAGGCGCTGCGCGAGAGTGAGGCGCGCCTGCGCCACGCGATCGAAGCCAGCGGCATGGGCAGTTGGACCTGGGACCGGCATGCGAACGCCGTCAGCTGGGACGACGCGCTGTGTCGCATCTGGGGCATCGAGCCAGGCGCCTCACCGAAGAGCTTCGAACAGTACCAAGAAATGCTGCACCCCGTGGACCGCGACCGGGTGTCGCTGTCGATCGAGCGTGCGCTGCAAGACGGCGTGTACCAGGAGTTCGAGCATCGCATCGTCCGACCCGGCGGCGAGGTGCGGCACGTGATGGCCAAGGGTGTGGTGATCCGCGACGAGCACGGAGCGATCGTCGGTCTGCGCGGCGGCGTGTTCGACGTGACCGCGCGCCACAGGCTCGAGGAACAGCTCAAGCAAGTGCAGAAGATGGAGGCGGTCGGCCAGCTCACAGCCGGCATCGCGCACAACTTCAACAACCTGCTCGCCGTGATCTTGCCGAGCATCGAGCTGTGCCGACGCGGCACGGCGGCCAACATCAACTCGCACCTCGACGACCTGGAGCACGCCGCCAAGCGCGCCTCGGAGATGGTGCGCCAGCTCATGCTCTTCGCACGCTCGGGCGGTGACGCTCACAAGACCGCGGTCGATCTCGCGGCCTGCGCGCGACGCACGCTGGATATCTGCGCCACCAGCTTCGATCGCAGAATCAAGCTCTCGCTCGAGGCCGAGCCAGGCGTTTCTGCCGCGCTGGGCAACGCCGGTCAGCTGGAACAGGTCCTGCTCAACATCTGCCTCAATGCTCGAGACGCACTGCAGGAGAGCCAGCCGGCCGAGCCCTCGATCCGGCTGCGCGTGGAGCAGGGCGGCCAAGGGCCAAGGAGCGTTCGCGTTCGGATCACGGACAACGGCCCGGGCATGGACGAGGCCACGCGAGCGCGGGCGTTCGAGCCGTTCTTCACCACCAAGCCCGTGGGCGTGGGCACCGGTCTGGGGCTGGCGAGCGCATACGCGATCATCGTCGACCATCGGGGCAGCATCAGCTGCACGAGCCGGCCGGGTTTTGGCACCAGCTTCGAGATCGAGTTGCCCGTCGCCAGCACGCCGGAGCTCGCCGCCAGCAAGGTCGCGTCGAGCGTGTTCGTGGATGCGAGCACCGGTAACGAAACGTTGTTGATCGTGGATGACGAGCCGCTGGTGCGGCGCGCCCTGCGCGCGTTGCTCGAACGCGCGGGCTACCGTGTGCTCGAGGCGGGCCATGGAGGCGACGCGCTGCAGCTGCTGGCGCTGGGCGAGCCGCGCGTCGATCTGGCCATCGTCGATCGCTCGATGCCCGAGATGTCGGGGGAGGAGTTACTCGTGCAGCTGGCCGCGCGAGGGCTCGACGTGCCAGTGCTGCTGCTCAGCGGCAACCCCGGGGCCACGCTGCCGAGCGCCCGGGTGCACGCGGTGTTGGCCAAGCCGGTCGACTCACAGACGCTGCTGGATGCGGTGCGCGAGGCCATCGACGTGCGCAAGCGCGACGACGCACGCTGACCAGCCAGCTCACTGACGGCTCACAGACAGCGCCCCGTGCTCGGGTTCCTCGCGAAGCCTGCGTGGCACGTGCAGGTGGCGTCACGCTCGCAGTGGCCATGCAGGCTCGAGATCTCGAGGTTGTCGTTGCAGCTCTGGTCGGCGCCCGGCTGACACACCGTCCAACACGCTGGCGCCGTGCTGCGCGGGCTACTTGGATCGCCGGGAAAGGTCTCGACGTAGCCACAAAAGTAGCCCGGTCGGCAGGGCAAGCTTGGGCCGCAGCGGCGCAGACACACACCGGAGATCTGGTGCCATGGCAGGGGCGAGCAGAGCGTATCGGCGGGGCACGGTTGCTCGGGCAGCCGGCACGACATCGGCCCGCCTGGGGCACCGAGCAGGCAGTACCCGCCGGGCACTTCGGTGTTGCAGTCGTAGCCCCAGCCGCAATCCGCGGCGCTCGCGCAGGCCCGGCCGGTGACGAGGCCAGCGTCACCGGTGCCGAGCGCCGCCGCATCGTTCGTGGCGGCATCGCGTGCGCTGGCGTCGCGTCTACTCGCGTCGCGCAGGCTCGCATCGTGCACGCCAGCATCACGCGTGCCTGCGTCGCTTGTGATCGCTGCGTCAGCGCCTGCCTCGTGAACGGGGGCCTTGTGGCTAGCCGTGCCGCACGCGCACGCGATCACGACGAACAGCACGCCGAGCCCTGCCGCGGTGCATGAGCGCACACGCGTGCGATCACGATGCGCACAGCGAGCTGGAACGAACGCCGTCATGGCGAGCCTCGGGTAGCCTCAATACGTGACGGTGGCCAGTACCGTGTCTTGGTAGGCACCGGAGACCACGGCCTGGCCCGGAGCGACCCGCCCGTAGATGGCCACGCTCTGCGCCGCGCCGCTGCCGAGCAGCACCGCCGCCGTGGGCTGCGTGTTTCCCCAGAGCTGCGTGTACGCGGCATTGCGATACAGCTGGTAGGCGAGGCGGTCCGTGGCGCCGGCGGACATCTGGCGCATCGGCGCCGCGTCACTCGAGCCTGCGGCGGGGTTTGTGCCCTGACCGAGCGTGATGTAGACGGGAGCGCCGCTGCTGCAATCGAGAGTGAAGGTTCCGATGGCGTCTGTCGGTGCGGGTGCGGTCAGATCCACCGTACCGAAGCTCACCTGCGTCACGACGTCGAGCGTGCAGCTGGCGTTGATCTGCGCGCCGATCGAGAGGCTGGCGGTTTGCATCGCGGCAGCCACCGGCTCGCCACGTGCGAGCATTCCGAGCAAGCACGCAGCCCACAGGCCGAACGACGCGCGAGTTGAGCCGAGAAAGCGCATGAGCCGGTGCGAAGCATACCACCAAAGCTCGACCGAGGCGCCTGTGCAGCTGGACCGCCCCCTGCAGCCGGCCAGAGCACGCAAGGCACGCGCACGCCGGCAGCGATGGCCGGCGTGCGCGCGCGCGTGACGTTACAGCTCACTTCTGTTCGCGGCCGTGCTCGTGATGCTCGCGATGACAGTGGCCCGCAGCCTGCAACTCGGCGGCATCCACCACTTTGTCACCGTTCTTGTCCATGCGCTCGAAGCGCTCCTCGGCGGCGGCCTCGGCCTCGTCCTTGCTGATCGCGCCATCCCCGCTGGTATCGAGACGATTGAAGAACTGCGCACCTGCGTGCTCGACTGGGCCCTTGGCGAGCTCACCACGCCCGAGCGTGCCGTCGTGGTTCTTGTCCAGGCGAGCGAACACACCGGCCGGCATGCGTGGCACTTCCTCCGCGCTCAGCTTGCCGTCGCCGTTCTTGTCCTGGCGCGCGAAGTGCTCGGCCTTTTGCCGATCCGTCTGCGCAGCAAGCTCGTCCGCTGTCACGCGGCCATCGTGGTTGGCGTCAGCCTGCGCGTACTGCGCGTGCGCACCCTGCATGGCCTCTTCGCGCGTGATCTTTCCGTCGTGGTTGGTGTCGAAGCGCTCGAGCCAGTGCCGCGCGCCGCGCGGGCCACAGCCTGCGCCGTGCTCGGCACCGTGACCTGCGCCATGCTTACCGCTGTGCCCTTGGGCCGCAGCCACGCCCGCACACGCCAACAAACAGCCTGCAAAAACCGACAAGAACTTGTTCATGACCAGAGCCTTTCGTTCGGGGTTCGCCCAATAGAACGCGGCTGCGGCCTGGTTTCATCGCTTGCTTAACACTACTTCACACGTGCCCAAACGTGGTCTCGACACGCCGACGCGCGCAGCCGCTCTGAATGCGTCGGGCGTGGGCCTACGATCGCGTGCTGCAGCAAGCTGCAGCGCTTGCCGCGCGATCGCCAGCCCCAGACCCGCGGCCGAGCCTGCACGGTGCGGCGTGAAGAACGGCTCGAAGATCGGCTGCCGCGCTCTGGCGTCGAGATCCTTGCTGTTGTCGTGAAGCTCGACGACGACACGCTCGCAGCGCGAGCGCAGCAAGATGCGCCAACGCAATCGACCCGTCGAGGCGCATCTGGCGCGGCGTCCGAAATCCACCAAGCCCGCCGCGGCGTGGCAAGAACGGCCGCAATGCGGCCATTTGGGTGGATCGCTGCAGCATGGATATGTCATGTGTCACACGCAAGTGTCTTGCGCTCGGCGATGTCACACGCGCGCGAGCGCTCGTCTGCCCCAACGGCAGCGCTGGGACGCGCTGCACGCGGGGCTGCCATGACACGAGCATGCTGGGTCACTTTGTTTTGCGTCGCGTGGTGTTGCGCGCTCGCGCATGCGCAGACCGTGGGTAGCACGCAGGTACTGGCGCCGCTGGCGGGTGCGCTCGCCACGCCGGCGCGAGGACAACAGAACATCGGCTTCTACGGCACCGACCTCGACTCGATCACGAAGCACGGACAGAACCTGCACATCCTGTTCGGCGACACCTGGTCGAACAACATGGGCGTGCCGATCGGCGCGATCGCGGACGACTCCGTGGGGGACATCTCTCTTTCGACCTTCCCGGACGGTGATTCCGTCGAGACGTGGATTTCGCAGCACCTACCCAGCGAGGGCGTGCCCAGCTGGCACGCGAGCGCGCCGCCCGTGACATTCCGACTGAACGCGACCGGGCAGGTTGCGCCGATCACGCTGTACCGCGGCGGTCTGTCTGGGACGCTGCTCAACACGGGGCTGTATCGCACAGCGATGGCGTCCTTCAGCAACGCGCGCGCCGATAGCAGCGGAGCAAGCTTCGCGATCTACTGGCGCGACGTGACGACCGAGTGCTCGGGCGGCACCAGCCCGCATTGCTCGGTGGGTACCTGCGACACTGGAACGTCTCCACCTGGAACCCGTACGAGGTGGTGTTGATGAAGACACGCATCAATCCGTAGCGCTGGCAGGGGCAACGGGTGAGCTTGGATCAGCCGAAGCTGAGCTGGTCGCGATAGCCACCCATGCCGCTCTCGGCCGCGCCGCCGAGCGAAAGCTTCGGATCGCCCAAGTACTGCCAGACGTGGTTGATCGTAGGGTCGGTGCGATGGGCTTGTCAGCTGCAGCGGACTGGCGAGCGCCGCGACCTCGCGGCAACCGAAAGGAATTGCTCACGCGCTGGTGGCGACGGACACTGATGAGGCGCCCGTGGTCGCGGCTCACCCGTAGATCGTCAACGACATCTGACGCAACGAGGTGGGAGAAAGGGGGACGGTGGCGGTGGTGGTCGTGCGGGCCAGAGGCAGGCGTTTCGCGCGAGCGAAGCGCGAGCGGATGCGGTAGCCTGCCGGGTCATGCTCATGCTGCCGACCGGAGGATCCATGCTCGACACACGCTCAAAGCTCATCGCCGTGCTCATCGTCAGCCTTGCCGCCTGCAGCGCAACCACGTCGTCGCGCAACATCCGAACCGGCGGCCTAGTCGCGCTCATCGATGTGACCTCCGAGCACGAGGGACAATCGTCGGTGAAGACCTCGCTCGTGGTGGGCGGTGCCAACAGCAACACCTACGTCATGCTCGAAGGCGGCGATCGTCTGTCCGCAGCGGCCGGCAGCGAGCACAAAGACATGAACGCGACCAGTGCCGGCGAGTACGAGGCCAAGTTCGCGACCAGCGGCGGCGAGATCGTCGTTAAGCTCGCGCGCGACGTGGACAAATCGGCGCCCAACAGCAAGGGCACGCTGCCGCCACCTTTCGAGATCACCAACAGCTTCGACGACAAGCCGATCTCGCGCGAGAAACAAACCGTCACACTGACCTGGGCGCCCAAGGAAGGCGGTGCCGACGTGGCGATCCATCTGTCGGGCGACTGCATCCTCGACCAGGACTTCTCGGTCGGCGGCGATCCGGGCAGTTACACCATCGACAAGGGCACGCTCACCGCCTGGAAGGGCCAGGAGCTGCAAGCCTGCAACGTGGCGGTCGTGGTGACGCGCACCGTAAAGGGGACGACCGACCCCGAGCTCGGTAGCGACAGCCACTTCCTCTTGCACCAGCTGCGCGACGCACGCTTCGTCTCGGGGCCGTAGCTGCGGATTGTGCACGGCGCTGGGTAGCGGGTTTGTTCGCGCTCTCTCTCCGAAGAGGGCATGTGCTGACGACCGCCGTGTTTACGCCGCGCTCAGTGCAGCTGCAACTTCAGCTCGGCGACCGCCGCGCTCGGGTCGGTCAAGATTCGGCTGCCCACGGCAACGTCGAATGCGCGTGCGCGATCGACCAAGCGCGCCAGTAGATCGAGCTGCTGCTGTCGGACCGGCAGGTGCTCCGCTGCGACCCACGCGCAGGCGTGCAGGATGCGGCCGAACGCTTCGGCGCGACGGACCGCGCCAGCTCGGCCAGCAACCGTGTGTTGTAGACGGCGGTTTCGTGCAAGCAATCGCGCAGCTCGTCGCGCGCTCTCGTGTCGGCGATCGTCACGCCCTGTGCGAACGCGCGCTGGGCCAGCGTGGGCAAGATCTGACCACGGCGCGCCGTGCGGATCAGGGCCGGCCAGTCCAGCGCATCCGTCCAGGGAATCGGGCGGTCGCCACGCACATCGAGCACGGCGAGCAGCACGCGTTGCTCGGCGTCCCCTAGGAGTCTGTCGTGCCGGTGCGCAGCGCGCGCGGTGCCCACGTCAGCTGCAGCGCTGCCATCGCTCACATTTACCGGGCGGTCGACGTCGCGCGACGCAGCTGTCTGGTTCCCGAAAGCAGAGGCCATGCGCATCGTTCGTCGGCGACTTAGGGACCGACGCGAAACAAGTCGATCGGTTCGGCGTTGAGGCGCCCCGGAAGCAAGGCGCGAATCCGACGGAATACTCCCTGTATTTCGAGGATTCGCAACTCTGCTGTCGGGGATGGATCGGCGTCGAGGCGACCGAGTTGTTTCGCGTCGGGCCCTTAGGGCCCGCTTGAGCCGCCCTACCCCGTGAGTGTCGGGCCGGGCCGCGCAGCGTGAAACATCAGTCTACCCGCGATGCGGCACTGCCACTATGGCGTCTTGGCAGACTCACCCGTGGTCTGACCGGTGCGCACGCTGACACCGAGCGGCGCGTCGACGGCCACGCCCTTGGCGCTGACGTCCACGTCGACGCCGGGCACCCTCACGGCCACGCCCTTGGCGTTGACGTCCACCGTGATGCCCAGGGGCGCCTTCATCGCGACGCCGTTGTCGTCGGATTTGGCCTCGACGCCCGGCGCGTGCACGACGCGTCGTCCTGCTTGCCGGGGGCGTTGCCGCCGCAGCCCACCAAGGCCCCAAGACAGGCGATAAAAGCCAGCAACTTCATGGCGTAAGCTCGGAACTGCGGGGTCTGGGTCATGGGCATGTGCGAGGTGCGGACCGAACGGACGGACCCGTACACACCATTCTGTCACAGACTATACTGCGACAGTGAACAATGTCAGCGAGCGGTGGCGCAGCGGGCGCAGCGCGCCGCCGAGCCGCGGTGGTGGTGGCGCGCGAGGCAGCCCGGAGCGTGGTCGGTCGCCACGCTCCGAAGCTCGTGTCGAGCGTCAGCTGGAACGGCTTGCTTGCAGCACACGTGTGCGCTGTTTCGCCGGCAGGTACTTCACGGCTTCGCGCAGCGTGACAGTCGAGGCGCGCGCGGCTCTTGGCAGCAGCCATCGATACACGAGCTCTGGCCGCTCCTTGCTCGTCTCGCGCAGCACCCAGCCGATCGCTTTGCGAATGAAGAATTCTTCTTGTTCGAGCATGGTATCGGCGTAGCGAGCGAAGCGCTCGAAGGCGCCCTCGCCACGGCGCAGCGGCAAGAGTAGCGCGAGCATGGCGGAACGGCGCACCCAGAAGTCGTCGTCTTTGGCCCAGCGATCGAGCGTTCGCAGGAGCCTGGGGAAACGCTCCACGAGCGCGCCCGTGACACGCGCGGCCAGCTCGTCGACCAGCGCCCAGGTGTGTGAGTTGCGAATCAGGCGTTCGATGTGCGGCAGATCCGCGGCTTGGAGCAGCTCGCCGTGAGCCTCGAGCAGCATGACGGCGGCCGAGCGCAGCTCATACACGCCCCGAGCCCAAAGCAGCTCCACGGTTTGCAGCAAGTCTGCGCGAGTGAGCGCGCCGCTCTGCCGCCATGCCGCGTGGACCAGCTTGCGCGTCGCTGGCACGCTCACGCCGAAGTGAACGAGCGTGCTCTTGAGGTAGCGCTTCTCCTGCTCGGCGCGCTCGGGCTCACCGACCTTGCCAAGCTCACGCTCGATGCGTGTTGCAAGCTCGCGCGCGCGTACGGTCCGTGTCGGCTTCGTCATGTTGTCGGCTCGGCGCCAACGATGGCGCGACTTCCACTGCGACTCAAGCCTCCAGGACTTGCGCCGTGACAAGACTCCCATGGCGGTGCGTCCGTGCGCGGAGCACCCGACCGCTGCGCTCGGCCAACGCATGGCTATATGCCAGCCATGCACCCGATCACCGCGCCCCTTCGCCAGTACATGCACTCACCGGTGCACACCACGGCACCTGGCACATCCATCGGCGAGGCGAGCCTGCGCATGACGGAGCTCAGTGTGTCGAGCCTGCCGGTGGTGGATGCGCATGGTCGCGCCGTGGGGCTCATCACGCGCACCGATCTGCTGCGCGTGGGTATCGCCACTTTTCTGCAGGGCTTCGCGGCCAGACGCTGCACCGAGAGCGGCGTGCAACTGGTGATCGTGACGGACGACACGGACGTGCGCGGCGTGGTGTCGGCTTCGGACTTCCTGCACGGCGCGTTTTGAGCAGCGCCGCCGCACGCGCGCGCCAGTGGACACTGCTCAGCGAGTGCGTTGCACCAGCCGTCCGAGCACGCCCTGCAACTTGGAGCCCGCGTGCGCTGCGTAGTCCCAGCCGCCGGGTTTGCCTGCGCCGCGCCGCATCACCTTATGGATAACGCGCACTCCGAAGTGCCGTAGCCCGTGAGCGAGAGGCCGGGTGCCTTGTCGCAAGCGATGTCTGGCGGCTGGGGGGGGGAGCGCGGAGCTGCCCGAGGGCGTGGCCACGTAGCCAGCGACGGCGCGACGCAGGTCGCAGCCCTGCCGCTGCAGCTCTTGATCGTCGAAGATCGTCATGCCTCACGCTCCGGGTGGCTGGCTGTGTGCTGGGAGAGCCACCGCCAAGAGCGGGGACGCCTAGCGCGTTACGAAGAAGGCGTCTGCCGCGCTGGCAGCCACCTGCAAGAACGGGGACGGGTACAGGCCCATACCGACCACCGAAAGCAAGCAGATCAAGATCGCCGCCATCAGCGGCAGAGGAAGCTTCACCGGAGCAGGGTTCTTGGGCGGTTGCATGAACGCCGCCCGCGCCAGACCCAGGTAGTAGAAGAGCGCCACGATGGCCATCAGCGAGCCGAGCAGCACCAGGAAGGTGTGACCCGACTGGTAAGCCGCCATGAAGATGAAGAGCTTGGCCCAGAAGCCCACCGCGAACGGGATGCCGGCGAGCGAAAGCAAGAAGATGAGCAGGGCCATGCCGAGCCAGGGCGAGCGGCGCACGAGGCCATCGAGGTCGCTGACGTCGGAGCCGGTGCGCTCGGAGGCCACGGCCTCGAGCACGAAGAACACGCCCATGTTGGAGACCACGTAGCCTGCAACGTAGAAGAGCAGCATGCCCATGCCGTAGCGATTGGCAGTGGCGAGGCCGATCAGCATGTAGCCGACCTGCGCGATGCCCGAGTAGCCGAGCAGGCGCTTGCTGTCGGTCTGCGGCAGCGCCATCACGTTGCCCAGCAAGATCGAGGCGACGACGAAGATCAGGAGCACGCTGGACAGCGGCGCTTCGTTCGCACGGAAGGCGCCCAGCAAGAGCGCGGCGAGCGCGGCGAAGCCCGTGGCCTTGGGGGCAACCGACAGGAACGCCACGACCGGGGTGGGCGCGCCCTCGTAGGTGTCGGGGATCCACATGTGGAACGGAACCGCGCCGACCTTGAATGACAACCCGGCGAGCGTGAGGAACATGCCGACCGAGAGCAGAGGCGACAGCGGCGCCTGCGCGATCACGGCCAGCTGCGTGGAGCCAGACATACCGTAGACCAGGGACAGACCGAAGACGGTGATCGCGGTGCTGACCGCGCTGACGATGTAGAGCTTGAGGCCGGCCTCCGTGGCGTGGCGATGCACGCCTGCTTTGTCGTCGGTCTTCGCATAGGCGGCGAGCACCGCGAGCGGGATGCCCATCAGCTCGAAGCAAACGAGCAGAGCGATCAGGTCGCGCACGCCGGGCAGGATGGTCATGCCGGAGAGGCAGAAGAGCAGCAGCAGGTAGAACTCGCCCTGGCGCCGGCCGAAGTGACGATCGACGTGATCGATGGCGCCGAGCGTGGCGAGCGCGCCCGAGACCAGTGCGATGCGCTTCCAGGCGAGCGCCCAGGCCGTGCCGCGGTAGGCCTCGGAGAAGGCGGAGCCGCTGACGTCGACGAAGAAGGAGGCGACCAAGACGCCGGTGATCAGTACGAACGTGAGCGTGCCCAGTACGCGCTTGCGCCCGTGGGGCAGGAAGAGATCGAGCACGAGCAGCGCGAACGCACCGATCAGTAGCGCAACGTCGAGCGTGAGTGGCTGCAGGTCTGCGAGGGTGGGCGTCATGGCTTCACCACGGCCAGCTGCTGGGCGACCTCGGCCACGCGCGGCAGGTATTCATTGGTGGCGATGTGAATGAAGTCGAGGATCAGGCGCGGGTAGGAGCCGAAGAGGATGAGGCAGGCAGACAGCGCCCACAGCGCGGCCCACTCGCTCTTCTTCGGGTCGTGCAGGTCGTGGAAGTGTTCGCTCGGGCCTGCGCCGAAGAAGATGGAGCGCGCGGCGCCCAGCACGTAGACGGCCGTGACCCACGCGCCGAGGATGCCGGGCACGGCCCACCACGGATGCGCGCTTTGCCATGCGCCCATGAACACCAGGAACTCGGCCACGAAGCCGGCGAGGCCGGGCAAGCCGAGCGACGACAGACCGGCGAGCGTGAAGAAGCCAGCGATCCAGGGCATGCGCTTGGCGAAGCCGCCCATGTTCGGAATGATGCGGGTGTGGGCGCGGCCGTAGATCAGGCCGACGAGGGCGAAGAAGAGGCCCGTCATCATGCCGTGCGCGAACATCTGGTAGATGGCGCCGTTCCAGCCGTCGACGGTGAGCGTGGCGGCACCGAGCATGACCACGCCCATGTGCGAGACCGACGAATACGCGATGATGTACTTGAGGTCTTTCTGGCTCATGGCGCTGAGCGCGCCGTAGAGCACGTTGATCACCGCGACCCCGCCGACCCAGGGCGCCCAGTAGCGTGCACCCTCGGGCAAGAGCAGCATGCCCACGCGAATCACGCCGAACGCGCCGAGCTTCATCAGCACGCCGGCGTGCAGCATGGACACGGCGGTGGGCGCCGCAGCGTGGCCGTCGGGCGACCAGGTGTGGAAGGGAAACACGCCCGCGAGCGAGCCGAAGCCGAGCCACAAGAGCGGGAAGGCCCACAGCTGCAACGCCTTGGGGTAGGTTGTGTTGCCGAGGTGCGCGAGGTTGAAGCTGGTGCCACCGGCGGCGAAGTAGATGCCGAGGATCGCGACCAAGATTGCCGCCGAGCCGACCAGCAGCATGAGCGTGAGCTTCATGGCGGCGTATTCGCGGCCGCCGATCTCGAAGCGCTTCCACACGTAGGCGAACGGGCCCTGCGCCTGCACCTTGCCGTGCGAGCCCCACACGCCGATCAAGAGGTACATGGGCAGAACGGCGATCTCATAGAAGAGAAAGAACACAAACAGGTCTTGCGAGACGAAGACGCCGAACACGCCGCTCACCAGCGTGAGCAGCAGCGCGAAGAATTCTTTCTCGCGTTCTTCGAGCGTGAACGACGCGAGCACGCCGGTGACGATGATGATGCCGGTGAGCAGCAGCAACGACACGCCCCAGCCATCGACGGCGAACGATAGGTCGATGCCGAGCTGCGGAACGAGCGGCACGCTCTCGGCGCGCTGCAGGCCACCGAGCTCGGTGTCGTAGGTGCGCAGCACTTGCACCGCACCGATCAGCGCGACGAACGCGCCCATGAACGAGGTGATGCGGATCGCCAGACCGTCGCGCGCCGGCAGGAGCAGCACGACCAGCGCCGCGAGCAGAGGCGCGGCCACGATCACCGAGAGCATATGGGCGTGTAAGAAATGCGTCATGCGAGCTCGTCAGCGGAGAAACGCGGCCGCGGTGCCCAGGGCGATCATCGCGATGGCCATGGCGTAGATGTAGTCTTGGACCTTGCCGGTCTGCAGCGGGCGCAGGCGCGCGCCGGCTTCGAGCGTGCCGTAGCCGAGAGCATTGATCAGGCCATCGATCACGTAGCGGTCGAACCAGCCGATGCCGCTGGCCAGACCGCGCAGGCCGTAGCGGTAACCGTTGAGGAAGGCCTTGTCGACCAGGCCCAAGGCGATGAACCGGCCGACCGGCGCGAACGCGGTGCGCAGCGCGGCGCCGCCCTTGGGTGCACCGAACATGAAGTAAGCCATGCCCAGACCCGACAGGCCCATGGCCGTTGCGACCATGCCGATCGGGCTCACGTGGAAGTGCACGGGCTCGCCGTAGAGACCGGAGAGCGTGGCACCGTAGTAGCCGGCACCGATGGCAGGCACGGCGAGCAGGATGAGCGGGAAGGTCATGCTCACGCCGGACTCGTGGGCGTGCGCAGCGTGCGAGCTCGGCTCACCGAAGAGCGCGATCAACACCACGCGGCCCATGTAGAACGCGGTGAGAAACGCCGCCAGGAGCAGCGCGATGCCGGGCAGATACAGGCCACGGGCAAACACTTCTTCGAGAATCAGGTCCTTCGAGAAGAAGCCCGAGAAACCGGGTACGCCGGCGAGCGCGAGCGAGCCGATGATGAATGCGCCCGCAGTGATCTTCATGCGCGAGAACAGGCCGCCCATGTCGCGGATGTCGTTGCTGTGCACGGCGTGGATGAGACCACCCGCCGCCAGAAAGAGCATGGCCTTGAAGAAGGCGTGCGTGGTGAGGTGGAAGAAGCCCGCGACCTGCGAGCCCGAGCCCAACGCGCACACCATGTAGCCCAGTTGCGAGCAGGTGGAGTACGCCAGCACCTTCTTGATGTCGTTCTGCACCACCGCGATGCACGCGGCGAAGAGCGCGGTGAAGCCGCCCACGTACGCCATCACGAGCTGCGTGCTGGGCGCTTGCTCGAAGAGTGGATGGGCGCGTGCGACCAGGAACACGCCGGCCGCGACCATGGTGGCGGCGTGCAGCAAGGCCGACACGGGCGTGGGGCCTTCCATGGCATCGGGCAACCACACGTGCAGCGGGAACTGCGCGGACTTGCCCATGACGGCGAGAAAGAGCAGGAGTGTGACCGTGCCTGCGACGCCCGCGACCTGAGGGTGCGCGGTCCACTCGAAACCGCCCGTGTTCTTGAAGAGCACGATGAGCGCGGCGACCAAGCCCATGTCGGCGAGCTTGGTCATCCAGAACGCCTTGAGCGCGGCGCGCGCGGCGCTGGGCTTTTGCCAGTAGTAACCGATGAGCAAGTAGCTCACGAGCCCGACCAGCTCCCAACCCAGGAAGAGCTGCAGGAGATTGGGCGCGATGACCAGCGTGTTCATCGCGAACAAGAACAGCGAGTGCCACATGAAGTAGCGACCGAAGTCGGCGGGCGGCTCGTGCGCCATGTAGCCGAGCGAGAAGACTTGAACGCAGAAGGCCACGAAGCACACGACCACCAGCATCGACACCGACAAGCCGTCGAGGTGAACGCCGACCTGGATCGCCGACTCGGCGGCGCTGGCCACGCCGAGCTGCGCATGTGGCAACCACTGCACGGTGACGCGGCCGAGCTCGGGGGTCTCCAGCGCGCGCAGGGCCAGCTGCAGCGCGGAGCCGAGCGCGATGATGGCCGAGCCGACCGAGATCACACCCGCGGCTTTACCCGCACGCCGCAGCCCTGGCAGCAGGAGCAAGAACAGCGCCGTGCCCAGCGGGCCGAAGGTTGCGATCAGAGCTAGGTCGATGGCGGACATGGTTCTAGCCCTTGAGGTCGCTGGCGCTTTCGAGCAGCACGTTACCGCGCGAGCGGTAGAGCAGGATCACGAGCGACAGGCCCACCACGACCTCGGCGACCGTGATCGCGGTGGAGAAGAGCGCGAACACCTGCCCGGTGGCCTCGGCGCGGAAGCGCGAGAAGGCCGCGAGGTTGATGTTCGCGGCGTTGGCCATCAGCTCGATGGAAGCCAGCACCGCGACGGCGTTGCGGCGCGTGAGCACGCCGTAGAGCCCAACCGAGAAGAGTGCCGCGGCAAGCATGAGGTATGCGGATAGACCCATGAGACTAGGCCCCCTTGCCCGGGTTTGCGTGCTGACCGTTGGTGCGTGGCAGCGTGCGGCGCGCCGGGATCTCTGCGCCGGCGCTCTCGCTCGGCACACCGGCATCGGCCTTGCGTGCGAAGACGATGGCGCCGAGCGTTGCCGCCAGGAGCAGCACTGCGAGCACCTCGAAGGCCAGCGCGTTCTGCGTGAAGAACAGACGTCCCAGCTCCTGCGTGCCTGGCATGGCGCCGTGCTCGTTCGGCAGGCTGGGGGTCTTGCTGATCGCACCCGCCAGCATCCCGAAGGCGGCAGCGCCGAGCAGCGCACCGAACCCACGCCGATGCGACGGGTTGGGAATGGTGAGCGACGCCGCGTCACGCTGCGTGAGCATGATGCCGAAGAGCATCAGCGTCAGCAGACCGCCGGTGTACAAGATCAGCTGAATCGCCGCCAGGAACGGCGCCTGCAACATCACGAACACCACCGAGGTGCCGGCCAGCATCACGCCGAGCCACAGCACGGTGTGCACGAGGTTCTGGCTGCTCACGACCTTCACGGCGGCAGCGAGCATGATCAGCGCCACGACGGCAAATGCCACCTGGTCAAGCATTCTTGCGCTCCGGATTCTGATGCTCGCTCAGCACCGAAGCGTTCGCCCAGGCAAGCCGCGGCTTGTTGTCGCCGTTCGCGTAGAGCTTGTCCATCGTGAGCACCAGGTCTTCGCGCGTGAAGCCTGGCACCTGCTGATCTTTCACCATCACGATCGCGTCGGTCGGGCAGACCTGCACGCACAGCTCGCAGATGATGCAGCCCTGCAAGTTCAACGTGAAGTCCGAGGCGTAGCCGCGCGACTTGCCGGTGATGGGCGAAGGCTTCTTCGTGGTGGTGAGCGCGATCACCTCCGACGGGCAGACCTTCTCGCACTTTTTGCAGCCGATGCAGTTCTCGTCGCCGGCCGGGTCCTTGGTGAGCGCGAAGCTGGCGCGCAGACGCGGCGCGCGCGTGCGCACGAACTTCGGGTACTCGACAGTGGTGGGCTTCTTCAAGCTCTCGCGGAGCGTGGAGAAGAGAGAGTGCAAGGTGGCGGTCAGGTACAGCATCCCATCATCCTGCGAAGTGAACCCACACACCGGTGAGCAGCAAGAGGCCGAGTGAAACCGGCACGAGGTACTTCCAGCACAGCGCCATCAGTTGATCGGAGCGCAAGCGCAACAGCGACCAGCGCACCCACGTGACCAGGATGAAGAGCGCCGCCGTCTTGAGCAGCATCCACACCACCGGCGGCAGCCACGGACCGTCCCATCCGCCGAGGAAGAGCGCGGAAGCGAGCGCGCAGCTCACCACGGAGTGCGCGTACTCGGCCGAAGCGAACAAGCCGAAGCGGATCGCCGTGTACTCGGTGGTCGGGCCTGCGACCAGCTCGGACTCGGCCTCGGGGATGTCGAAGGGAATGCGATTGCTCTCGGCGAGCGAGGTGGTGAAGAAGAGCAGGAACGCGACGATGCCGATGCCCGGCGGCGAGAAGACAAGCCAGTGATGGCTCGCCTGGTACTTCACGATGTCGGACAGGCTGAGTGAGCCCGTGACCACCACGGGCACCAGTGCCGAGAGCACCATCGGGATCTCGTACGAGATGCCCTGCGCGACCATGCGCATGCCGCCGAGCAGCGCGTACTTGTTTGCGCTCGACCAGCCCGCGACCCAGATCGGAAACGAGAGCAAGCCCGAGAACGCCAGGGCGTAGAGCACGCCGATGTCGAGATCGCTCGCGAGCATGCCCGGCGTGATGGGCAACACGGCCGCAGTGGCCAGCGCGAGAAAGAGCGTGAGCGGCGGAGCCAGACGAAAGAGCCGCGAATCAGCGCCGCGCGGGATGATGTCTTCCTTCTGGAACATCTTGAGCGCGTCGGCGAGCGGCTGCAGCAGGCCGGAGGGACCGACCATCGTGGGCCCGAGGCGGCTCTGCACGCGGCCGGCAAACTTGCGCTCGAACCAGGAGATCCACGCGACCGCCGTCATCAACACGGTGATGAGCAGCGCACCGTGCAGGAGGCCTCGCAGCCACGGATTTACGAGTAGCTCGGCCATCAGCGATCGGCCTCCCCCATGATCGGATCGAGCGAGCCGAGAATGGCGATGGCGTCGCTCAGCGTGTGGCGCGGAAAGAGGTAGGGAACCGCGGCGAGCGCATGCAGGCTCGGCGGACGAATCTTCATGCGATACGGGCTCTGGCCCTTGTTGCCGCCCGCGATGAGCCACGTGCCGAGCTCACCGCGCGGCGACTCGATGGCCACGTAGGCCTGGCCGGCGGCGACCTTGAACTGCACGACGTTGCTCAGCGGCTTGGTCGAGCAGATCGGGCCCGCGGGGATGTTGTCGACGAGCAGGCGGCAGAGACGAATGCTCTCGCGGATCTCCTCGAGGCGCACCTTGTAGCGAGCGAGGCAGTCGCCCGCGTCGTCAGTTGCGACGCGTACATCGAGCAGATCGTAGATGTGGTAGGGCGCGTCGCGACGCAGGTCGTGATCGATGCCGCTGGCGCGCAAGAGCGGCCCGGAGAGCCCTAGCTCGAGAGCAAGCTCGGCATCGACCGTGCCGATCCCGCGCGTGCGGTCGCGGAAGATCGGGTGCTCGAGCATGCCGAGGTACTCCGAGAGCCGGCTCTCGATCACGTTGAGGGTCTGGTGCACCAGCGCGGGGAAGCCGGCCGGTATGTCGTGACGATTGCCGCCCACGCAGTGCGTGTTGTAGTGGAAGCGACAGCCGGTGAGCTCCTCGAAGAGATCCAGGATCAGCTCGCGTTCGCGGAAGCAATACATGAAGACGCTGGTGCCACCACCGAGCGCGCCGCCCAGGTCCATGGCGAAGGTGCCGAGCCACAACAAGTGCGAGGCGATGCGCTGCAGCTCCGCCAGCAAGGTGCGCAGGAACTTGGAGCGTAGCGGCACCTCGATCTTCATCAGCTTCTCGAACGCCATGTTCGCCGCTTGCTCGTTGCACATCGGCGCGACGTAGTCGTTCTTGTCGAGGATCGGCGTGATGTTGCTATAGCTGAGCTTCTCGCACAGCTTCTCGACACCACGGTGCAGGTAGCCGACGTGCGGCACGGCTTTGACGATCAGCTCGCCGTCGAGATAGAGCACCACGCGAAACACACCATGCGTGGACGGGTGCTGCGGACCGAGGCTCAACGTGAGCAGATCGGCGTCGGCGCTGTAGGTCGCGAGATCGAGGTAAGGATCGGGCACGAATGCGCGCGTGGGCTTGTGCTCGACGCCGGAGCGACGCGCGGCGTGTGCACCTGCCGCCATGTTTGCGGGGGGAGTCGTGGTGGTTTCAGTCAGCGCCACGGCACGCACCTCGTGTCGATCGCGTAGTCCCTGCGTAGCGGGTGACCTTCCCACTCGTCGGGCATCATCAAGCGCCGCAGATCCGGGTGGTCGCGGAAGCTCACGCCGACCAGATCGTATTGTTCGCGCTCCTGCCAGTCGGCGCCGGCGAACAAAGGCACGAGCGAATCGATCACCGGATTGTCAGCTGGAACGCGCACGCGCCAACACACCTGGTGCGTACCCGGAACGGGCGCGCGCAGCACGGTCGCGACCTCGAAGTGCTCCGGATCTTCGCCGGCCTTGGTCTTCTGCGCCGGCCAGTGGCTGGCGCACACCGTCACGTACAGCTGATAGCCGAGCTCTTCCTTGAGCGTGCGCGCCAGCTCGAAGTGCCGCTCCGCCGGCACGAGCGGGCCGCCGTTGTCGGGGTCGGGCTCGACGCCGAAGCGCGTGCGCATCAACTCTTGCAGCTCTTGCACGCGCATCGCGGTCAGGCGTGCCTGCTCGGCTGCGTTGCTGCTCGCCGACGGGCACGCCTTGGCCAGCCGCGCAAGCACCACTTCGGCCGGCTCGCCAGGCTCGATCGCGGCAGCGCCGACCAAGAGGGATGGTGGTGGCGCGGCCGCTTCGGCAGGTGCGGCAGCCGGCGTAGCGGCGGGCGACGCGGTCGCGGCGGCAGGTGCGGTAGCAGGCGCGCTTGCAGCCTCGGGCACGGCGCTTGCCGGCGCTGCTTTCGGTTTCTCGGAGGACTCGTCGCTCATGGCTTCGGCTCCTCCGGCTTCCCTGCCGAGGCTGGCGCTGTGGCCGTGGCTGCTGGCTTGGCCGCTGCGCTCGCTGCAGCTGGCGCGGCAACCGCAGCCGGCGCTGCAGCTGGCGGCGGCGCTGGCTCGCTCGCCTCTAGCGTGCCTTCGGGCAGCGGAAATCCGCGCACCAGCAAGCGCCGGGCGGACTCTAGCTGCGCGGCGCTGATCGGATCACCGCCCGCCCTCTTCTTGCGGTCCTCGAGCCGCCCGATGCTGGGCACGATCGTACGATCGTGGGTCTCGGGTCGCTCGTCGCCCGGCACGGGCAAGCCCGCGCGACGCAGCCGGACTTTGTCCTGCAAGCGCAGAAGCCCCGCCATCACAGTCTCGGGGTTGGGTGGGCAGCCGGGGATGTAGACATCCACAGGAATCGCGGTGTCGATGCCAGGCACCACGCTGTAGATGTCGCGGTAGAAATCGCCGCTGATCGCGCACGAGCCCATCGCCACGCACCACTTGGGCTCGGGCATCTGGTCCCACAGGCGCTTGACGCGCGGAGCCATCTTCACCGTGATCGTGCCGGCGACCACCATCACGTCGCACTGGCGCGGTGTGCCGCGCACCATCGCACCCATGCGGTCGAAGTCGACGCGGCTCGCAGCCGCGGCCATGAACTCGATGCCGCAGCAGCTCGTGGCCATGGGGAAGATCCACAGCGAGTTGGTCGCGCCCCACGTCAACAGCTGATCGATGCTGCTGACGGCGACATCGAGACCAGGCACACGCAGGAGGTAGTCGTAGAGCGGGTGCTCGTAAGCGCGTTCGCTCTCGTCGGTGCGGTTCTTCACTGCCATTTGAGCGCGCCCTTTCTGAGCGCATAGACCCAGCCGAAGAGCAGCACGATGGCAAACACGAGCATCTCGACGAGCGCGTAGCTGCCGAGCGCGCGCACGTTGAGCGCCCACGGCACGAGGAAGATCACCTCGGCATCGAAGAGCACGAAGACCAGAGCCACCACGTAGTAGCGCGGGTGGAAGCGCAGCCAGACGTTGCCGGCGGGCTCTTCACCGCACTCGTACGTCATCGCGCGCGTGTCGGGCACGTCCTTGGCGCGCACGCGGAAGATGCGATTGGCGACGAGCATCAGCGCACCGACGCTCGAAGCGACGGCCAGGTACACGACTACGGCGGCCCAGGAATCGTTCATGGCAGTGATGCTCAGTTCTTCGCGAAGCGAAAAACAGCGTGTCTTCGGCTACGAAATCCGCGACGGCGGCCGGCCTCTGGTCACGCGCTCAGTGTGCGACCGGCTCGTCGGAGACGTCGTCCTCAGGCGTGGACGGCGCGGGCGGCAGGCGATCGATCTCGGCCTGTACCCACTGCTTGTGTTCGATCTCCTCGTCGCGGAGTTCCTCGAAAAGTGCCTTCACCTCGGGATTCTTTACACGAGGTAGCGCCGCGACGAAAAAATCGTGCGCCTTGACCTCGGAACTCATGGCGGCAGCGAACGCCTCCCGGGCGGTCATCCCCTGGCGAACCAGGTCGTAGTCCGGGGCCTCGATATCGAAGATCATCGAGCGATTGACCCGCCGGGCCGCGCTTCCGAACAGCTCGTGCCGGCGCTTCTCGAGCTCGACGCGGTGCTTGTCCTCGATGCGCACCATCTTGCGAAAGAAGGCCTCGGCGCCTGGCGTGTGATGCACTTGCATCTGCTCGGCCAGCTCTTCGTAGCGATCCCGCGCTTCTTCCTCGATCAACGTGGCGAGGTCGAGCGCGTCCTTGAGCGACAGGTTGTCGATGTCGATGCCCTGAATGGCCACGAACGTTCTCCTTAGCGTGTCTGGAAGAGCTCGAGGATGCGCTCACGGGGCAGCGCGTTCTTCGAGAGCGCGGCCTTGCGTTCCGCAATCTGCGCCTCGTACGTGGGCCCGGGCGTGGGCGTGCGATAGAAGACGCCCGTGTGCAGCTCTTGCCCGTAGTGAGTGGCCCACTCGAGAGCCTTCAAGAAGTCGCTCGGGTCGTGCCCCAGCTTGGAGAGCGACTTCATCGTCGCCTTCTGGGCCTTCATCTGCTGGTGTTCCTCGCCGTAGGTCACGCACGGCGACTGCACGTTCACGAACGCGAAGCCCGGGAAGCGAATGGCTTCCTCGATGATCGCGGACAGGCCGGGCATGTCGGCCGGCGTGCTCTGGGCGACGAAGCCGGCACCGTAGCTGAGCACCTGCAACAAAGGGTTGATCGGCCGTTCGATCGAGCCGTACACCGAGGTCACCGTCTTGCGACCCTTCGCCGCGGTCGGCGAGAGCTGACCCTTGGTGAGCCCGTACACCTGATTGTCCATCACGATGTACGTGATGTCGATGTTGCGACGGATCGCGTGCGGCAAGTGGCCGCCACCGATCGAGAAGCCGTCACCATCGCCGCCCGCGCACAGCACGAGCAGGTCGGGGTTCGCGAGCTTGATGCCTTGCGCGATCGGCAACGAACGACCGTGCACGGTGTTGAAGCCGTAGGCGGTGGTGTAACCGGGAATGCGGCTCGAACAGCCGATGCCGGAGATGAAAGCGATCTCGTGCGGGGGCCGACCGATCGCGGAGAGCGCACGGTAGAGGGCTTGCACCACCCCGTAGTCGCCGCAGCCGGGACACCAGATCGGTTTGAGATCACTCTTGAAGTCTTTGGGTTGCAGTACCGGAAGCTGGGTATCCATGCGGCGTAACTCCTGGGACTCAACTGACCGACAGTGTGCGTGCGTGCTCTTCCAAGCGAGCGAGCACCTCGCCCGGCTGGAACGGCGCGGCACCACTACGACACATGGCTACAACGCCTCGTGGCAGGTCCAAGTACATGCGCAGGATGCGATAGAACTGCCCCTGATGCGACTGCTCCACCACCAAGCCCGCGCTGACGTTCTCGAAGAAGCGTGCGAACACGTTCTCCGCGATCGGATACAGGAGCAGCGGAACCAGCAGCTTCACCGACAGGCCCTTGGCTTGCGCCATGCGCACGGCTTCCTGACACACGCCCGCGTTGCTGCCCCAGGCCACCAGCGCCACCTTCGCTTTTGGGTCGCCGTAGCTGCGCAACAGATCGGTGCGTGATTTGAGCGGATCCAGCTTGCGGAAGCGCTTGTCGTTCATCTTGATGTGCCAGCCGCCGCTGGCAGCGGGATCGCCATGCTCGTTGTGCTCGATGCCGGCCGCGAGATAACCGCCGCCCAGCATGCCGGGGTGAGAGATCGGGCTCACACCGGAGTCGTTGAGGCGGAAGCGCAGGTAGCCGCTCTGCAGCTCATCGGCCGAGGGCGCTTTGCGGTTGGTGATCTCGTAGCGCTTGGTGTCGATCGGATCGACCGTCTCCTTGCGCTGCGCGATCTCCTGGTCGGAGAGCACGAGCACCGGCGTCTGATAGGTTTCTGCGATGTTGAAGGCCTCGACCGTGACGTCGAAGCTGTCAGCGACGCAGGTGGGCGCGAGCACCGGGCGCAGCACGTCGCCGTGTGCGGAGAAGCAGGCCTGGAACAGATCGCCCTGCTCCGCCTTGGTGGGCAAGCCCGTGGAGGGGCCGCCGCGTTGCACGTTCACCAGAACCAGCGGTAGCTCCGCGATGGAAGCCAAGCCGAGCATCTCGGTCTTCAGAGCCACGCCGGGCCCGGAGCTCGCGCTCATCGCCTTCTTGCCGGCAAAGGAAGCGCCGACTGCAGCGCCAAGGCCAGCGATCTCGTCCTCGGCCTGCAACACCGAGCCGCCGTACTTCCAGATCTCGCGCCCCAGAAACTGCATGATCTCGGTGGAGGGCGTGATCGGATAGCCGCCGAAGAACTCGCAGCCTGCGAAGATCGCAGCGGCTGCGGTCATGTCGTTGCCGTCGGTCAGCAGCTTGCGCGTGCCGGCGGGGCCGATGATGGCGGGCGCGAGCTTGCGGTCGTTGCTGATGGGGTGCTCGGTGGCGTAGGTGAGGCCAGCCGTGAAGGCTCGTTCGTTCGAGGCCAGGATGGCTTCGCCCTTCTTGGCGAAGCGCTTGTGCAAGCCGGCAAGGATGGCTTCGCGCGCCACGCCGAGCCAGCCCGAGATCAGGCCGAGCACGAGCGAATTCTTCGCTTTGTCGGTGCCAGCCGAGCTGCGCGTGAGTTCGGTGAGCGGAACCGCCATGGCCACGGCCGGCTTGATGCCTGGCACTGGCAGCTGGTCGGCCGTGATGCCCGTGGCCGAGTCCCAGATCACGACGGTGTCGTTCGAGATCTGCAGCTCCCCTTTGAACTTCAGGAAGTCGTCCCAGTTCAAAGCGATGGCCAGGTCGAGCATGCCACCGGGGTTGAGCACTCTTTCAGTCGCAATGCGCAAACGGCACGACGATTCGCCACCGCGAATCTGCGGACCGAAGCTCTTGGTCATGAGTGCGTAGTAGCCCTCGTGTGCCAGGGCAGTCATGAGCGATTCACCCGCGCTCACGATGCCGTCACCACCGGAGCCGGCCATTCCAATGACGATGTCTGAACTCATGTACTTTTGAGAGGCACGCGGACGTCCTGCACGGCCGGGCGCTCGTTACGTAACCACGCTTTGCGGCCCACCAACTCTTTTCAGCAGATTGGGTGGCCAATGCCCTGCGGATTAGGTGGGCGCAGTGTCTCCCTTCTGCGCCGTCCATGGGTTGATCTGCCGCATCCGAGCTGGCCGGCGTCGCTATTGGCTGCAGTGCTGCCGCAGGCAGCACAATACGAGACGGTGGCGCAGCGCAACCGCGCCCCGGTGGGAGGCGCGCGCACACGCGCCGCCATCCACCCATCATGCGGTCGGCCGCTGCGGGATTACTCTGTTTACGCGCAGTCGCGCCGCGAGCCCAGCTCGCCAAACTCTCGGCGCCGCCAGGGCGGCGTGTCGAACAGCACAAGGAAGGTTTCTGCCATCATGCAGGTGCGAACGTTGGGAATCGTAGGCGCGGGACAGATGGGCACCGGCATCGCTCAAGTGGGGGCGCAAACAGGGCTGCAGGTGCGCCTTTTGGACGCACAGGCGTCGCTCGCGGAGCGCAGCTTCGCCAGCATCCAGAAGCAGCTCGATTCGCGCGTGGCCAAGGGCAAGCTCAGCGCCGAGGACCGCGATGCCACGCTCGCGCGCATCACTACCGGCGCAGAGCACAAGCTGCTGGCCGACTGCGACTTCGTGGTGGAGGCCGCGACTGAGAACGCTGGGCTCAAGTGCGCGCTGTTCGAGAGCATCGACAAAGTGTTGCAGCCACATGCCGTGCTCGCCACCAACACCTCCGCGCTTCCGATCACGAAGCTCGCTGCTGCCACACAGCGACCCGATCGCGTGATCGGCATGCACTTCATGAACCCGGCGCCGGTGATGCGCTTGGTCGAGATCATCCGCGGCCTGCAGACCTCGGACGAGACAGTCGCCACCGCACGCGAGCTGGCCATCCGCATGGGCAAAGACGTGATCGGCGCCAACGACATGCCCGGGTTCATCGTGAACCGCATGCTGATTCCGTTTCTCAACGAAGCGTGCTTCGCGCTGCAGGAGGGCCTGAGCACGCCGGAAGACATCGATCGCGGCGCCAAGCTCGGCTTGAACCACCCGATGGGCCCGCTCGAGCTCGCCGACTTGATCGGCCTCGACACCGTGCTCTACATGGCCGAGGTGCTGCACCGCGAGTTCGGCGACGACAAGTACCGCCCGCCCACGATCTTGCGTAACCACGTCTCCGCGGGCTGGCTGGGCCGCAAGACCGGACGTGGTTTCTACAAGTACGGTTGAGCCGGCGTCACTCTCAAGGGCCGACGTTGCTCGCAGCCTGACCGTGCACGATGCTGGTCACCCAGGTCCTGACTCTTGATCTCATTTTTCGAGCGCACCTAGAGCACCGATCATATTGACTCTGTAATGATTTCGATCACGTGCTTGGCCACACGTTCACAAACTTGCTGCCCAACGCGTGTCGATCGCAGAAGTGGGCGGCAAGCGAACGCGTAACCCCGCGAAATCAGATCGTCTTC
>DASVHQ010000399.1:0-1611 GCA_036382515.1 Polyangiales bacterium
GTCCCTTAGCCCCGCGCATGCGTCGGTCAGGTACAGCCCCAACTGAAACTTCGTCGTGCCAGACACGACCGTGAACGGTCGCGTCTGGCGCCGCGGCCAACGCGAGCGCTGCATCCCTGTGTGCAGCCGCTTCCGCCTCCACCCTGATCTGTGTCGCAGCGGCGACCGCAGCTGACCATTGTCGCGAGCCACCCATTGGAGTACTGATCGCACCAGCTCAGCTCGGAATCGCACAAGATGACTCGCCTTCGCATCGCGTCGCTCGCTGCACTGGTGCTCGCGTCAGTCGGCTGCGCCTACAGCGAAATCGGTGCGGTCGCGGATCCGAGCAGCGGTGTGCCCTGGCTACCGGTGCTACCGGACCCCGCGCGTGTCGATGCGTGCCAGGCGTGCGCTGTCCAAAAGTGCGGCGTTCCTCACGCCGCGTGCCTGCTGGACGACAGCTGCCGTGCGCTGCTTGCCTGCAAGGGCCAATGCGCCGACCCGTCCTGCCTGCAAACCTGCACCGCGGAGCATGGCTATTCGCCCTGGTACGACGATCTCTGGGCATGCGTGCTCACCGACGAGTGCGCGAAGCCGTGCATGCGCGGCGAGAACTTCGCGTGCGTCGACAACTACGAGGCGCTCAGAGCGGCGACCGGCGCGGAGCGGTTCCCGGTGCGCTTTCACTTCAAGAATCCGCGCACGGGGCTCGCGTATGCGTATCCCGGGGACCAGCGCGACGAGCAGTTCGTGGTGGGCGCTGCTGCGCGCAGCTGTCCGCCGCAGACCTCGGCTTCAATGACCTGCCAGCCGATCGATAGCGGGACCGTGAAGGTGACGAACACGGTGCAGTTGGACGTGATCGCGCATCCCGTCACGCGCTACTTCACCGGGACGCTCGAGACCGAGCTCGCCGACGCGAGCCAAGCTGCCCCCACGGTCTTCAAGCAGCTCGACGGGCGCGATCGCTACATGCCACCCCCGATCGATCGTGCCACCGAGCTGCGGTTCTACGTGTTCTGGCCCGGCTGGGTTCGCGATGCGGTGTCGAAGGTCACCGGGCAGATCCTCGATTTCCAAACAGCCGCGCCGCTTGCGATCTATCTCGAGGATTGCATGGGCGCGCCGGCACAGGGCATCCGCTTCGAGCTGCCGGAGCAAGCTGCCGTGCAGGTGCTTCACCAGGTCTCGGACGGCAGCTTCGGTGACGCGACGGACACTGGCTCCGCTATGGTCGGTGACATCGCGGACTCCGCGCGGCGCCAGGGGCTCGTGGTGCAGGCGGTGCAAGTCGCGACGCAGAAAGTGGTGGCGAAGCGAAACGCGATCTACGTGCGGCAGGGCTGGACCACGCATGTGTGGCTCTCCCCGCGCCCCGCGCTCTGAGGCGAAAGGGCCATGCCTTCGTCACGGAGTGCCCGCGTCGGCGCCATCCTGCAGCGTGCACGTCGCCAGATCCTTGAACTGTTGCGCCGGATTGTTTGGAAGGGGGCAATAGCCATCCATCGTCGCGAGCGCGAGATCGCCTCGCATCACCGCGACCTCGACGGTGTCCTTCGCGTCGGTGGGCAAGCCTGCGATCGTGAACTGCTCGAGCACGCCGAACGGCAAGAGCTCCATGATGGGATG